>CAZPLA010000001.1:0-3011 GCA_964587385.1 uncultured Dehalococcoidia bacterium
TTGTTGACCCTACCCTGGGCTACGCTGTAGAGGCAGCGTTGGCAGCTGGGTTTAGGTAGATATGAGTTCTATTTCTAGTTGGAACCGTGCCCGGTTTAGGCTGTAGAGGCAGCGTGAACTCGAGCAATTCGGTAGATACGACTTTCAAAATATTAAACTTCGAATTACATTTATATTCTTATTATTCGCTTCTACCCTCCCCCATAATTGTTTTGAATCAAAATTTACTTACAGGGTTCACTTTCTAGGCTCTCCACAAAATCTAGAGAACCTGACTAAGGTTGATCCAGTGAGATTTTATTAGAGTTTTGTTGTTATATCAACCTTTAACTAATTAAGCTTAAGCGAGTTATTAGCTAGAATTAGAAAGATTTAGATTTAGCATTAAAAACTTTTTTATATGATGATGGGTCGCCTTCGAATGTTTTTTCCCCGTTGTCCAAACGAATTATCCAGTCACTATGGGCAATAGCCATTTCAATATCATGAGTAACAAGCATTATGGTTTTACCGGTTTGAGATGTTTTATGAAGCAATTCGTAGAAATTTTGTCTCGAGGATAAATCTATGGATGAGAATGGTTCATCCAGGAGTATTATGTCTTTTGATTGCGCCAAAGCGAATGCTACCCATGCCCTTTGCTGTTCGCCTTCAGATGCTTCGGTAAACGATCTGGTTTTAACTGATTTAATGCCGCATTTATCCAATAATTTTTCTACTTCACATAACTTCCGATCATTGTCCAGTTCCCGGTTATATAAACCTAGGTAAACCACATCCATAAGACTCAGAAATAAGGGTGGAAGAAGATTTTGTGGCAAGAATGAGACTTCTGAGGTAGTTAAAGTAGTTAGATCTCCGGAATAGTTTGTTATATTTTGCGATATGGCATGTAATAAAGTGGATTTCCCAGATCCATTTGACCCCAAAATACAAGTGAAAGACTTCTCAGGAATGTCGAATGAGACACGATTTAATATTTCTATCTCACCAATACGTATTGATAGATTATTCGCTTTAATTTTCATTTGATCCTTAATGCTAGATATATCATCATTGGTGCTCCGAGCAATGTGGTGGCCATTCCAACAGGTAACTCTATAGGTGAAAACAATAATCGAGCCAGTTGATCAGCAAATATTGTAGTTATAGCACCAACTGACGCTGATCCTATTATTAAGTGACGGGGAGTGTTTCCTAGTAACCTTCTCGCTATATGAGGAGATGCTAATCCAACAAATCCTATGAGCCCACCACCGAAAACTGATGCACCGGACAATACACCCACCAGCACCATAGTGATAGATCTGGTTTTCATTGGGCTTACTCCCAATGATTTGCTTAATATATCGCCTAGCATTATTGGATAAAATCTACGGGCAAAAATAATTGATATCGATAAGCAGGCTATAAAAGCTGGACATATATAGTAAATTACGCTCCAGCTGCTAGAAGTGAAAGATCCTGATAAAAGGCCTATAACTTGTGTAGGGAAAACTCTACCATGTGATATGACAGAGGTTCCTATTGTTATCGTTAGAGCTCCAATTGCTATACCCATTATTGCAAGTTTGACAGGACTAAGATCAGCACTAGATATTAATCTGGTTAGTAATAGTGAGACCAATGTTGAACACGTGATGCATCCCAGAAATATAGCTGGTTCACCTACAGATACTAGACCTGCTGCGATACAGGCGATATATATTGTTGCCCCTCCACCTATGCCGAATAGATTAGGGTCTCCCAATGAGCTTCTAGTAGAAAGTTGTATTAATATCCCAGCCAATCCTAAGCAGCCTCCGACAAGCAGGCTGACGAATATTCTTGGGATTCGTATGCTCCAAACGATCGTATCCATCATCCCGTCGCTTGATAACATTAAGCCTTTCAGCACATCTTCGAATGGGGTGTTAGTAGGCCCCGCAAAAACACCAATGGAAATCAATATTAATGCGGAACCTACTAGCACGATATAGCTAAACTTCAAATTCATTTAAGGTTTTGCTGGTAAATTCTTTTTTAGAAATTCAACAGCATCTGCTATTCTTGGTCCAGGAGCCTGTAGGAACAAGTCTACGTTGGCTTCTATAACACTTCCATTACGTATAGCTTTAAGGCCAGCAAATGGTGGGATCCTAGTAATAGTGGTAGACAATCTAGGTGCTGGTTCTGGTGCAGGTGTTATTGTAACTATTATATCGGGATTTGCTTTTAGTATAGATTCAGGTGACATCATAGCAAAGCCAGGGTATGGACCAGAATCTGGCAATCCTGCAGCCATATTTTGTAATCCCAGGGTACTTGCGATCAAGCCTGTATATGATTCTGGTCTTGCACCGTACAGATTCCTATCTTCATCCATTATCAAAAGTAATATGCTACGACCGTCATTTTCGCCAGCATTCTTTAATTTGGACTCTATGTCTGAAACAGCTTTGGATGCAACAGTTTCTTTTCCTACTATTTTACCTAAGCTTATTATGTGCTTTTTTATGTCATCGACGGTTTCAGCTTTAATTGCCATTACCTTTAGCCCGGATTGATTTAACATAGGCACAAATCGAGCTTGAGTAAGTGCCTCTATCAATATCAAATCTGGTTTGTGTTCCACAATTTTTTCTATTGATGGATTGTACGCGCTCCCAACGCTTGGAACTTCCTGAACTGATATGGGGAAATTGGACGCTCTGTCTCTTAGTGTGGATGTACCCCCTGACGCGTATAACATTTCAGTAGCTGTCGGGCTTATCGCTGCGATTTTAGTGGGGGAATCGTCGAAAGAAATTCTTTGTCCTAAGGCATCAACAACAACTAGAGGTGTTGGGGTGGCAGTAGGAACAGAAGTTGGAACAGGGATTGGTTTTGTCGTAGGTGTGGCTGTAGGTACAGGGGCTGGGTCTGCACTTTCTCCTGAACATCCAGTCAGCCCTATTATAAATAAACACAAAGTTAATGTAATAAATAACTTTTTCAAGATACGCTCCTTTAATTTATATAAACTTACGCGG
>CAZPLA010000002.1:0-2598 GCA_964587385.1 uncultured Dehalococcoidia bacterium
CAGCAATGGGACAGAGTATGCCCCATACCTTCACTGCCAATACTCATGCCACAGCAAGTGAGGTTAATGCAAATTTTAAATACCTGCTGGATCGTATTGGCGGAATAAGAGAAACCACAGTCAACTGCGGTACCAACGGAAGTGGTATAAATGCAGCCATCCAGAGTGGATACAACTCCATCGTCATCAATGGGATCTGCAAGGAAAACATCAAACTTGTTGGAATAAAAGGAAACACTCCGAGGCTACTTAAACTCAGAGGTGCTAATAACAATGCCAGTCAGGATAAAATCATTGATAACTCAAGTTATACAGATTACGTAATTACAGCCTGGTATAGCGGTATGCTATTATCCATAGACAACCTGACTATTAGTGGAGGAGAACGTGCGATCTCGACTTGGTCGAATATAAATCTGAAGATTTATAATTCCAAGTTGGAAGACTACAAGGAAGTGGGATTACATTTGGCTGGTAGTTCAGTAATGGATGCAGAAAATTTGACCATAGACGGTTCAAACTCTTCAGCATCAACAAGTGAAACTGGACTCGAATTGTGGGGCAGTTCTATGGCTTATACAAATAATCTGACAGTAACCAACAATCAAAAGAGTGGAATAGCGACGTATATCTCTCATATTGAGCTAGACGGAAATGTTTCATTGACTGGTAACGCCAGGACAATTAATGTTGGGCACAATGCTTCTTTAAGTTCTAGAGCAACCGTAACTATCACAGGAACAAACTCTACAAGTGACGCAGCTATACTAGTCAACCAGGGAGTTTTTCATGCACATGATGGGTCTATTAATGTTACCAGTGCTCCTATGGCGTTTTCTGCTTGGATGTCTAACGTCTTTATTAGAAACTTTACTGGAGCAGGAAATGGATCCTTAGATAGAGATATTATGCAATTTAGTCTCTCTACGGGTACTATAGAAAATGTGAGCCTAAGCAATGGGGGAAATAGCGGTCTTGGTATCTACAATTCTACTCTTGAAATTGACAACCTTACCTCCTCCAACAATGAACGAAACGGTATCTCGGCTGATGCGTCCAATATCGAAATGAAAAATTCAGTAATTTCTGGCAACGAAGAAGGAATCAATTTAGATAGGGGTAGTTCCCTTAGCCTGAGATCATCGACCATTTCTTCAAATTCCGATGAAGGCATAGAAGTTCAGGGAAATTCCCATATAAAAATTAGCGATTCTACCACAATTGCAAGCAACAGTGATAACGGTATCAAGGTTACCGAAGGAAGTGTAGCTGATATAAAGAACTCAACTGTTTCTGGTGTATCAGGAAAAAAAGCTATTGTTGCATACAATAATGCCACCATAATTATTACTGAAGATTCTGGTGGTGAAACCTTGATATCTACAACTAATGCTGACGCTATTTTCTTGCGAAACAGCCACGGAGAAATTCGAGATGGAGTTGTAGTTTCCGGAACAGGCAGCAGCAACTATCCTAGTGGGATTGAATTAGTCGGGGGAGGCTCCATAAATATTGCTCAGGATGCTACTGTAACTGGAACTCAGAATGGTGCATCTATCGTAGGAACAATGCATTCTACAATTGAAATTGAACATGGAAGTACGATTTCACATGATGTCTGGTGTGGAATGGATAACACAACCATGGTGACCTTGCTCAGTAACAATGGTAACTATTCATCAGCAACGATTGGAAACAACTGCAAGACATCACGTCTTTAGAATGAATTTCTAGTTCAGTCTTAAAGTTGCACTTTCTATAACTAAACTCCCAGGAGATTGCTGAGGAAGCACAGACTAATCACTTAGGCTATCTCCTCAGGTTATTCACACCATCTCCTGTGAGTCGCCCCCACAAATTCTTCACACTCAAAACCCTCCAAGTAGAATCCCCCCTTTTCTTGTAAATTATCCCTACACCGTGGTATATGTAGGGTTCTCTTGATACATAAAACCGTTATATTAGGTTTTTCTACATTGAGCAACAGATGAAAAAGTGTTTGTTAATTTTTCTAGTGTATTGTTTCAGTCTCACAGTTATCTCCTGCGGGACGAAAGACAATACATCAGATAATACAAGTACCGAAAGTTCTACCTACAGTGACAACGGGACTACATTTACAGTAACAGTGAATTCATCTAAATATTACATAGACGGAATTTTGACAAAATCATTGATCATAAAAAAAGGATATACCTATTATTTTGATTCCACTGATTCAACAACAAATAACCATCCTTTATTTATTGGCACGACCTCTTCTGGAGGAAGTTATACTTACGAATACACTTCTGGAGTAATAAACAGTCGCACAACGAATGAAACTTTAACATTTGTAGTTCCGTCAGAATCTCCTTCAAAACTTTATTACAATTGTGGTAATCATGTATCAATGGGGGGGTCTATAACAATTAACTAAAACCAACCAAAAATCCATGAAACACCTACTCATCATCCTCTCAATCTTTCTTCTTTCTTTTCCTAAAGAAGGGAATCTTTAAAAATTAGATATACAAATTTTTCAATACAAGGAATCTAATTTAGGGGAAATAAGAATTATCTTGAAAGAATACTTGTTATTTATAGCAAAAGAATTGA
>CAZPLA010000003.1:0-9114 GCA_964587385.1 uncultured Dehalococcoidia bacterium
ATAATCGTCCTAAGTTCGCTACCATCAAGTATCTTATGTCGTTCGGCATATATCTGTTCTCTTTGTTGGTTAAGAACATCGTCAAATTCTAATAGATGCTTCCTGCTTTCAAAATGAAATCCCTCTACCCGACTTTGAGCATTAGATATCAGTTTTGAAATCATACCACTCTCAATAGGGGCACCTTGGTCAACTCCTGCCCAACCCGAGACCTTGGTCATCATATCCTTAGCCCGTTCTCCTCCAAATCTTTTCACAACATCATCTTCTAATGAAACATAGAATCGCGTAGTACCAGCATCCCCTTGCCTTCCAGATCTACCCCTAAGTTGATTGTCTATTCTTCGCGCCTCATGATGTTCCGTACCTATGACATTCAGTCCACCATTCTTGATCACAAACTCATGATCCTCAATCCAGTCTGGATTATCTAATTCACCCTCCGTAGGATTACCGCCTAATACAATATCCGTTCCTCGTCCAGCCATATTAGTGGCTACAGTAACAGATCCAGGTCGTCCAGCTTGAGATATAATCAATGCTTCTTGCTCATGCTGTTTAGCATTAAGTACTTTATGTTGTATCCCCTTCTTTTTTAGCATATCACTCAGTTTTTCAGTCTTCTCAATAGACGTAGTTCCAATTAATACTGGCTTTCTATCACTGTAGAGTTCAGCAATTTCTTCTACTACAGCTTTCCATTTGGCAGTCTCTTCTATATAAACTAGGTCATTTAAATCGTTCCTGACCATAGGTGTGTTCGTTGGAATTTCTATCACATCCAAGCCATATATTTTCATAAATTCTTCGGATTCTGTTGCAGCAGTACCAGTCATCCCAGCCATTTTGCTATACATTCTAAAATAATTCTGAAGAGTGATAGTTGCATAGGTTACACTTTCCTGTTGTATTTTAAGCCCCTCCTTAGCCTCTATAGCTTGATGCAAACCATCTGACCACCTCCTACCCGGCTGCAAACGTCCAGTGAACTCATCAACTATGACAACCTCACCTGCCTTTACAACATATTCACGATCTTTTTTAAACAAAGCATGTGCCCTTAATGCATTTTCAACATACTGAACAAGATGAAAATTCTCTGGTGCATACAAATTATCTATTTTTATCCGATCCTCTACCTTGCCTATGCCTGTTTCTGTTAAAGACAAGGCTCTACTCCTTTCGTCGACTACAACATAATCCTCTTCAAATATCAGTCGAGGGACAACACGAGCCATAGTTCCATATAATTCAACAGGATCTTGTGCAGGGCCACTAATGATAAGTGGTGTTCTTGCTTCATCAATAAGAATATTATCTACCTCGTCTACTATGGCATAATGTAAATCTCTCTGTACCTGCTGCACCAAATCAACGGCCATATTGTCCCGTAAGTAATCAAATCCAAATTCATTATTTGTTCCATAAACAATATCGGATTTGTAAGCGTCTTTTCTAGTTGCGGGCCTTAAATATTTCAAGCTAGGGTCCACGGTCTTGAAAGAAGAATCGTAAATATATGCCTTATCATGCTGCAAACAAGCAACACTAAGACCCAACATTTCGTATATAGGACCCATCCATACTGGATCTCTACGAGCCAAGTAGTCGTTAACTGTTACTACATGTACTCCACGGCCAGCTATGGCATTGAGATAAGTCGGCAACGTGGCTACAAGAGTTTTACCTTCACCAGTTCTCATCTCAGCTATATTACCTTCGTGTAAAACGATACCCCCAATTAGCTGTACATCGAAATGTCGCTGATTAAGGGAACGCTTTGATGCTTCTCTAACAGTTGCAAATGCTTCTTCTAAAACGGATTCTATTGGAACATTATCATCCAGTCGTTTTCTAAATTCCGCCGTCTTATCCCTCAATTGTTGGTCGGTCAACCCATCGAGTTTAGATTCCCAATCATTTATTCTTTGAACCCGAACTCTATATTTCTTTTCGGTGCGCTCCTCTCGAGTGCCCAACCATTTTTCAAAAATCTTAACCATGATGTTCGAATAGTGCACCTACTGACAAACCACTGTGTATTCTATGAATAGCTTCTCCAAGCAATGGTGCGACAGATAAAATAGTAACCTTACCAGCGCACCGTTCCGTATCCATGGGTAATGTGTCGGTTGCCACAAACTCCTTTATATGACTATCAACCATTTTCTTCACAGCTGATCCTGAAAAAACAGCGTGTGTTACACAACAATATATGTCACCAGCCCCAGCCTCTTTTAAAGCATTTACCGCTGACAATATTGAGCCGCCCGTGTCAATTTCATCATCAAACGTTAAAACATCCCTTCCTTTAACATCTCCAATTACGTTAAGACTCTGTGCATTGGAGTCATTTCCTTCTCTGCGCTTCTCTATAATAGCCAAAGGGACTTTCAATCTCTCTGCAACATCTCTGGCTTTTTTGCTTATACCGATATCTATGGCTACAACTGACAAATTGGTTAAAGACCTTTGAGAGAAATAATCTACTAAAATCGGTAAAGCGGTGAGCTCATCCACAGGTATGTTAAAAAATCCTTGGATTTGTCCCGCATGCAGATCTATAGTGAGGATTCTATTTGCCCCAGCCGCTGTAAGTAAATCCGCCACTAACCGGGCTGTTATGGGCACGCGAGGTTGATCTTTCTTATCAGTTCGAGCGTATCCATAATAGGGTATAACAGCCGTTACTCTACCGGCAGATGCTCGTTTGGCAGCATCTATCATTATTAATAGTTCCATTAAATTATCGTTTACCGGAACAGACATCGGCTGCACTATGAAAACATCCTTCGCACGAATATTTTCCTTTATTTTTACAAAGGTATTATCATTTGGAAATTTAAATACTTCGGCCTGACCTAAAGGAATTTTTAGATATTCACAAATTTTGGAAGCCAGTCTCTGGTGGGCATTTCCAGACAAGACACATAAATCACCCATAAAGTCAGTCATACTTACACCCCACAAGATCCAAACAGCATTCCACGTATAGACTTAAATCATAACTCATATTCCAAACCCATAATTTTGTTACGCGCCGCATTAAGAGAATTATAGCACAGGCCAGTAATCGTAAAAACTGCAATTTCATATCTAAAGGAGTAAGTTTATATCAACTTCCCATAGTGGAATTGATAATAACCTTTTGCTATACTGCCGGTGGCCATTTTCCAACTTATTTATCATCGAAACGGGGAGATCTAATGCCAGCCTACGTTTTAGTGGGAGCCCAATGGGGCGACGAAGGAAAAGGAAAGATAGTTGATTATCTAGCTGCTCAGACTGATTTAGTCGTGCGTTATGCTGGAGGAAACAACGCAGGCCATACCGTTATCAACCAAATGGGAACATTCTCGCTTCATTTAGTACCCTCTGGAATATTTCATCCCGAAACAACCTGCATTATAGGGAACGGAGTGGTACTTGACCCAGCAGTATTTCTTGCCGAAATTTCTGACTTAAGAAGCCGTGGTGTTGATGTCAGTCGTGTTTTTATCAGTGACCGCGCACACGTGATCATGCCATACCATATTTTGTTAGACCAATTAGAAGAGTCTGCAAAAGGTGGCCTGGCTATAGGCACCACAGGCAAAGGAGTCGGCCCCGCCTACATGGACAAAACAGCGCGAGTAGGAATTAGAGCTGGTGAACTGTTAGACCCAATATCTCTAAAACCAAGACTACAACAAGTTATTCAATACAAAAATTCAATATTAACCAAAATATATAACTCTGAATCGTTTGACCTTGAGTCTGTTTTTACCCAATGTGTCGAGTGGGGTAAACAACTTAAAGAATTTCTAAGACCAACTGAGTTGTTATTACAGCAAGCTATAGCCCGTGGAAAAAGTATCCTCATAGAAGGAGCACAAGGTACTCTCTTAGACTTAGACCACGGAACATATCCTTATGTTACCTCATCCTCATCATCCGTAGCAGGAATATCAGGAGGATTGGGAATACCTCCTCGTGATGTATCCGCCGTCATAGGAGTATTCAAAGCTTACTGTACCAGAGTAGGAAGTGGCCCCATACCGACAGAAATGCCAACCGATATTGGAGTGGATATAAGGGAAAGGGCATGGGAATATGGAACAACAACTGGTAGGGCACGCCGAATCGGATGGTTTGATGCTGTTGTTGGTCGGTATAGTTCCAGAATCAATGGTTTTACTTCTGCTGTACTAACCCGATTGGACGTACTGGACGGTATGCCTACAGTTAGAATCTGTGTTGGTTATAAGATCAACGGTGAAATAGTTGAGCATTTTCCTTCCACTACTACACTTTTTGAGCAATGTGAACCTATATATGAAGATATGGATGGATGGAACGAACCAACAGCCGGAGTAACGCAACTTTCGCAATTGCCTAAAGAAGCAATGCGTTATGTCAAGAGATTAGAAGAACTAATAGAATGCCCAATCCGACTAATTTCCACAGGGCCAAATAGAGAAGAAACTATTCATATAGAGCCCCTATTCTAATTAGTGACTTAACCGTAGTTACAGCTTAGACTGAAAGATCAATAGAGTATTGATCAAGCAAACTATCCACCATCGCCATCATTCCATTGTCCGCCGCTAACAATGGTAATCTAGGCTTACCCACTCTAAAACCAACTTTATTCATAGCATACTTAATTGGTATAGGGTTAGAAGCAATGCCGGTCATGCCTTTAGCCAATGGTAAAAGTCTCATATGCTCCAAGTTAGCAGCATCAAACTGATTATCGACTATCAAATCTATGAGCCTACGCATCTGTTTGCCAAAAAGATTAGATATCACACAGATTACACCATACCCTCCGAGACACATGATTGGAAAGGTATCTCCATCGTTTCCACTCCATATATGAAATCCGTCTCTGGCTAAACTAACAGTTTTTGTTATAAGTTCGAAATCTTCTTTTGCGACCTTAACACCAACAATATTATCTATTTGGCTTAACCGAATTGTTGTTTCAGCTGACATTTTAACCCCTGTACGCCCAGGGATATTGTACAAAATACAAGGTAAATTAGTTACTTCAGAAATTGCTTTAAAATGTTCGTATATGCCTTCCTGTGGAGGTTTGTTATAGTAGGGTACTGTCAAAAGTAAACCATCAACTCCCGATTCCTCTGCTTGTTTTGTCATTTCAATGCTTTCATAAGTCGAATAGTTTCCCGTATTAGCAAATATTAATCCAGTTGTCCCTATAGCAGCCTTCGTTTCAATCCATAATTGCACTTTCTCATCCATAGTGAGCGTAGGACCTTCACCTGTGGTTGCACCTACAACTAAACCATCGCTACCACTTTCAATTAAAGCTTCTGCCAGTCGCTTTGTCTGTATCCAATCTACTCTGCCATCATCATCAAACGGGGTTACCATTGCTGTAAGCATCCTTCCTATGTCAACCAAATCAGTGCCTCCTATATAATCGGTACGTGACCGATTGGGTGTTACATACTACCACGCCATACCTTATAGGACATACGCATGCTTCCTTATATCGACTTGCGCCCTAATAAATATCTTAACGTCAGCAAATTAATCTATACAGTCTCTTCGTATTACTTCCTCCGCGATTTGCATAGCATTTAATGCTGCACCTTTTCTAAGATTATCAGCTACAGTCCACATGACTATTCCATTAGGAACAGATGAGTCTCTTCTAATACGACCCACGTAGACTTCATCAGTTCCTTCAATTTTAAGGGGGGTAGGCAATTTATATGAACCATCTTTATATTCGTCCAAAATCTGTACGCCGGGTGCGTCCGAGAGAATTTGCCGTACCTCTGCGAGGTTCATAGGGTTTTCCATCTCAATATGTATAGCTTCACTGTGTGCAGAATGGACTGGCACTCTAACACATGTGGCAGATACAGATACGGATTTATCATGTAATATTTTTTGAGTCTCGAATATCATTTTCTCTTCTTCCTCCGTATAACCGGATGGAAGTATTTCGCCTATAAACGGCAAGACATTAAACGCTATTTGTTCGCTAAATGCCTCATGCTTTATTGGCTTTTCCTCGTACCAATCGGCCGTTTGTTGAGTGAGTTCGATAGTTGCTGCTGTTCCAGCCCCTGAAACAGCTTGAAAAGTATCTACTACGACTCTTTTTATGGGGTTAACCTTATGCAATGGATATAAAACCATTACCATTTGAATCGTGGAACAATTAGGTATAGAGATGATTCCTTCATGCCATTCAACATCGCTTCCATTGATTTCTGGCACAACTAATGGAACGTTAGGAAGCATTCGAAAAGCAGAACTATCATCGATCACCAATGCACCTCTCTGAACAGCGATTGGAGCAAATTGTCTACTAATATCCGCACTCACAGAAATAAATGCGAAATCAATATCATCAAATGAACTTGCGGTAGTCTCATGTACTTCAACTTGCTGTCCCAAGACTGAAATATGCTTCCCTTCAGACCTTTTAGACGCAAGCAATTTCAATTTCCCTACCGGAAACGAGCGCTCTTCGAGCATAGTTAAAAAAACCCGTCCTACGGCACCTGTGGCCCCAACAACCGCTACATTAAATTTCTTAGCCACTCTATTAAAGCTCCATAATTTTATCCAGACCTACGATAAGTCCATCAGTATTCTGAACTTGACGAATCGCCAATATCACTCCGGGCATACAGCAACCGCGGTCTAACGTATCATGTCTCAAAGTGAGAGTTTGGCCAGAAGAGCCAAATATAACCTCATGATGTGCAAGTCGTCCAGGCTGCCGCAGACTATGAACTCCGATTCCATTGAAATCACCTCCCGTAGTATCGTCAAGTGTTATCGTACGAGGTGTGCTTCTTTTGAATATCTTATTCTCAGAAATTGCCCTAGCTAAGGATAACGAAGTCCCTGATGGTGCATCTAGTTTCTCTTCATGATGGCTTTCTATTATATCAACGTAATCAAAATACCCTGCTGCTTTCTTTGCTAAGTCCATAAGAAGAACGGCTCCCATAGCAAAATTGGATGCCACTATGACACCCACATGATTCTCCATTGCAGAATCATGTAATAACTTCAGGGAATTTTCAGTTAAACCAGTACTACCAGTAATAAAATGGGTCTTAGAAAATAAGGTTTTCTTGGCTGCCTGCATGCAGGCTTCTGAGTTCGTAAAATCTACCACAACATCTGCATGTGTATCATTGATAACTTGTAGAAGATCGGTGGACAGTGCTATGGAACCCAGATCTCCGGGTAGGTCTAGACTTCCATTTCTAGGATTATTGCAAACCGCACCTACTAGAGACATATCTGAAGCCTTAGATACCGCAGCAACAACCTCTTGTCCCATTTTACCAGTAGCACCATGCACTATAACTCTTATCGTTTTCACTAAAACTTTGCCTCTATAATAATAGTTACAGTTTAACCCGGACACATAGAATTATCCACTAAAGAAATACTTGGGCCCGGAATAGCCGATGGTTACAACTTATTTAGTCGTGATTAACCAAGTCTAATGACAGATTTAACGAAATCGCCCTCGGTTAGGACCTTGTCTATCTCTCCTAAACCCTCCATCACGAGGACCATTACTTCGCCTAGAATCAAACTGTCTTTTTGGAGGGCTTTCTTCTCCAAATAAAGGCCTTCTTGATAAGTTAAGTCGCCCCATCGAATCAATTTCATGGACAGCTACTGTAAGTTCTTCTCCCATAGTGAATTCCCCATCTATAGAAGCTTTCTCTTCATTCCTCAAAAGCCCTTCTTTACCACCGAGCATTTGCACGAAGGATCCAAATGAAGTCAGACGAGAGACCTTTCCCGTGAGAATGTCACCCACAACCAAATCACGAGTCATTCCTTCTATCCATTGTCTGGCATTTTCTATCTTGGAGTCATCATTAGCCCCAAGCATAACAACACCTTTATCGTCTATATCCACAGTAGATCCTGTTTCTTCAATAATTGCACGAATATTGCGTCCTCCGGGTCCAATAACCATGCCAATTTTATCAACAGGAATCATTATGCGCACCATCTTAGGTGCAAATGGACTCAATGTTTCCCTAGCAGTACGAATTGTCTCAGACATTTTGTCGAGTATATATAAACGACTGACACGTGCTTGCTCTAATGCAATTTCCAAAATTTCGTATGTAAGTCCCTGAATTTTGATATCCATCTGCAAGGCATTAATTCCCTTTTCAGTTCCGGCTACTTTAAAATCCATATCTCCAAGGAAATCTTCCATACCCTGGATATCTGTCAAAACGGCGTAGTGTCCATCATCCCCCATGATGAGTCCCATTGCTACTCCAGCCACAGGAGACTTTATTGGCACTCCAGCATCCATCAATGAAAGACTGGCACCACAGACGCTAGCCATTGAGGTGCTACCATTAGAACTAAGAACCTCGGAAACAACTCTTATCGCATAAGGAAATTCTTCATCATTTGGAAGCGCCGGAATAATGGCTCTTTCAGCCAAAGCTCCAAGACCAATTTACCTACGCCCGGTAAACATCCTACCTGTTTCCCCCACAGAAAAAGGAGGAAAATTGTAATGGTGCATGAATCTCTTTTCTTCTTCCGGATTTAAATTATCTAATGCCTGTTTCATGCCGAGAGAGGCCAATGTAGTCACACTCAACACTTGTGTCTGACCTCGATTAAACAAACCTGTTCCATGAGCCCTCGGTAATAAACCTACTTCTGACGATACCTTTCGTATGTCAGTTAAGCCTCTGCCATCTGGTCTAATTCCATCACCTAATATACGTTGTCTAATCAATCGCTTTTCCAGGGAATGAAAACCATCGGATACAAGTTTAGAATCATAGTCGCCAGATAAATTCTCAATGACTTCATCCTGTAATGCCTTTATTACTGCCGATTTCTCTGATTTGTCAGAATCTAACTCAATAGCTTGAGCTAATCGCCCCTTAATCATATCTTCTATTCGGGTTCCAATTTCGTCACCCTCTAACGATGGTTTAAATTCGACCTTGGTTTTCCCAATCTCCCTCACCATTTCATCAATCATATCTATTATTTGGTCGTTGACATCTTGAGCCCTTCTTATAGCTTCTAGGACAATTGTCTCAGATACTTCTTCTGAACCAGCCTCTACCATGCCAATCGCGC
>CAZPLA010000004.1:0-17537 GCA_964587385.1 uncultured Dehalococcoidia bacterium
TGCCACATTAACTGTAAACCAAAAGCCTTATTTCTGATGTGGCCACCAAACTCCATGGCGTTCGCTTTGAACTCATCGAGGTCGGTTATGGTCTTGCAGTTATTGATAGCGTTTGACGCTTCTTTGTATTCACGCCATCCGTTACCACCTTCCCAGTACATTTGCCAAATAGCAGCTGCGCATGGGTTGGATCCACCACCGCCAGGGGATGAGATAAGCATCCAAGGAAACTCCTCTCTCTTTCTGGCGAATTGGCTTTGGAAGTCCATAAATGTTCTTGCGTCATGAATGGTTGCATTAACTCCGATGGCTGAGAAGTATCCAGCTACTGCTTCTGATACGTCACAACTCATGCCTGTTCCGAATGCACCCATACAGATGATTGTCATGTCGAAACCATCCGGGAATCCACCAGAGGCTAGAAGACCCTTGGCCTTCTCAACATCATAGTTGTAAGGCCATCCGCCTTCGCAACCAGTTTTACCCTGAGGTCCTGGATAGGGGAACCAAGAATCGTCACAGTGTTGCCACTGTGGGAAGTACTCTAATAGAGGGAAACCCTCTCCATTTAAGAATACGCTATTCATTTCATCTCGGTTGATTGAGTAGTTTAACGCCATTCTGACGTCTACTTGTCTTAGAGGGTCATCTTCGCTAAACCCTGGGCATGGCGAACATTTAGTCTTTCCTGGATGTTTGCCTGTTTCGGGGTTAGTGTAAGTATTCTCTCTATAGTAATTCATCATTCCGCCCAACTGAACTGCTGGCAAGCTGGATTTTCCTGCTGCCATACCTCCGTCCTTAACCTGTTGGATTAGGAGGTCTGTGATAGGAATGATGTGAACTTCGCCACTGAGTAACATTGCAGTTCTGGTAGCTTCTTCGGCGATGAAAACAAACTGAAGTTCATCAAACGAAGGAACTTGTCTCCAGTGATTATCAACCTTCTCAGTTAAAATGTGCTCGTCAACGGCTATTTCTACGAAACTAAATGGTCCGGTACCTATTGGGTGTTTTCCATAGGCGATTTCACCGACTCCATCTGTCTGGCCTCCCAAGGCCTCCCATTCGTCTCTACTGACTATAGGGCTAGTAGATGGTTGTCGAAGAGCGTCTGGCATGAAAAGGTCAACGCTTTCGAGATTAATCACTAACGTCTGTTCGTCAGGAGTTTCCCAGGTTTCTGGTGCTCCAAATCTAGAAGTCCAGTATCCTGGACTGTTTGATTTTTCGGTAAAGAACCCGGCTTTTAGTCCCATGCTAAGTGTTATATCTTTAGCACCAAGAACGTCATCGCCGTGTGGCTTTGCGTTCTTGATAAACGGGATATTTTCCCTAATCTTGAACGTCCACTGTTTTCCACCAGGAGCCACAGACCAAGACTCAGCTAACATTGGATAAGCGTCGTTTGTCTTGTGATGGCTTCCTAAAGCCCACTCATAGAAAGGTGTGAATGTTATGTCCGATGCCTGTGGCATAATCATTCCCTGACTCACAGGTGGCTGTATTGCAATCTTGAGTCGAGGTGACACAGGTACGGCTGGTGCGGCTGTAGGAGTGGGAGTAGCAGCTGCTACTGGAGCTGCTGCAGGTGCCGCTGCGGATTCGTCGGCTGTATCACTATCACCACAAGCCAAAATGAAAAGGGTGAGAGTAGCCAGACTCGCCACTAGCAAGGGCAATCTGCGATTCCTAACCCAACGGATAATACTCATAACTGAGGCCTCCCAGTCTTTTTTAATTTAATAGAACACACCCCTGATCCGCCTCCTATTCCAAAGAGGCTGAAACGTGGCATGTAGCAGACTAACTCAGGTGTACCCTGATTAGGCGCGTCTATCGTATTCTGTAAAAGGACAGTTGTCAATCCCAAATTACTAGATATTACTATTTTCATGCCTAGGATGCTGATTTCGAAACTGTTTAACCTATGGTGTGGTCGTACAACGTCATTTAGATTGACAGTATTTGCGGGCAGTGCTAATCTCAGGCATGGCTTGAATGTAGATGCTTTTTATTTAGGAGGACTTTCACGTGACTTACCCTCAAGTAGACTCTGGATTTCTCAATTCGCTGGAATGGCGTAGTATTGGGCCTCATCGAGGTGGCCGAGTGGTTGCTGTAGCTGGACATCCTTTTGATCAATTACTTTTTTATCTAGGTGCTTGTTCGGGAGGTGTTTGGAAAACTACTGATGGAGGTAATTATTGGGAAAATATATCAGATGGTTTCTTTAAAACTTCTCCAGTTGGCGCTATTGCTGTTTCCGAATCAGACCCCAACATCATATATGTTGGGATGGGAGAGTCATGTATCAGAGGTAATGTCGCGTCCGGTGATGGAGTTTATAAGTCAACTGATGGCGGTCAAACATGGGCACATATGGGACTAGAGGATACGCGTCATATTTCTCGCATTCGTGTGCACCCTAGTGATCCAAACGTTGTTTATGTAGCTGCCTTGGGTCATGCTTTTGGATACAATCAGGATCGCGGAATCTTTCGCTCTATGGACGGGGGCAACAATTGGGAACGTGTATTGTTTAGAGATGAAAAAACCGGAGCTATTGATCTATCTATGGATGCGAACAATCCCAGAGTTTTGTATGCAGCCCTTTGGCAAGCATTACGTGAACCTTGGCATTTGAATAGTGGAGGACCAGGGAGTGGATTATTTAAGTCTGACGATGGGGGAAATACTTGGTCTGAATTATCAACCAATCCAGGAATGCCCAAAGGACCATTTGGAAGGATAGGAATAGCTGCATCTCCTGCTAGAGAAGGTCTTGTATATGCGATAGTTGAGGCTGAAGATGGGGGATTATTTTGGTCTGATGATGGTGGTAGTACTTGGGAAATAGGTAATGACGAACGTAAAGTGCGAACCAGGCCCTGGTACTTTAACCATATCTTTGCTGATCCTAATGATCCATACACCATCTACATAATGAATATGATAGCTTGGAAGTCAGTTGATGGAGGCAGAACATTTTTTGACCTCACCACCCCTCATGGGGATAACCATGACCTATGGATAGACCCACAAAATTCCCAGCGTATGGTCAACGGTAATGATGGTGGAGCGACAGTGTCGTTCAATGGTGGAGCAACTTGGACTACCCTTTGGAATCAACCGACAGCTCAATTTTATCATGTAGCCGTCGATAATCAATTTCCATACCGTGTCTACGGAACTCAGCAAGATAATACCGCTATGAGTGTGCCAAGCAGTTCGTTTAAAGGTGCTATTCCTTACAATGACTGCTATCCAGTTGCGCATTCGGAAAGTGGTCACATTGCCGTTAGGCCTGATGACCACAACATTGTTTATTCTGGGGCTCAGAGGGGAGCTATCCATAGATATGACCATAGAAACCATCAGGTGCGTGTGATTTCAATATGGCCCGAAGTTGATAGTGGGCTCGGAGCATTGAATCATAAATACCGATTCCAATGGACATTTCCTATAGTAATATCGCCACATAACTATGATGTTATCTATGCTTGTGGTAACCACGTTTTTAAATCCAGTGATGAGGGTACCAATTGGGAAGTAATAAGCCCGGATTTAACGCGCGATGATAAAAGCAAACAAGGTCCTTCGGGTGGGTCGATAACTAAAGATGATACAGGGGCCGAACATTATTGCACGATATTTGCCTTTGCCGAATCACCCTTAACTGCGGGATTATTGTGGGTTGGAACAGATGATGGTTTGGTACAAGTATCACATGATGGTGGTGCAAATTGGGAAGATGTAACACCTAAAGGGATGCCTGAATGGACATTAGTGAGCACAATCGAGGCTTCACCACATGATCCAGCGGTTGCCTATATTGCTGCTACCCGCTATAAGCTGGATGATAATCGCCCGTTTGTTTTTAGGACTAGCAATTATGGGAAGGATTGGGACCTTATAATTGACGGGATTCCTGATGAGGAATTTACTAGAGTTATCAGGGAAGATCCAGAACGCCGTGGGCTTTTATACCTTGGCACAGAATATGGCATGTTTGTGTCGTTTGATGATGGAAACTTGTGGCTTTCTATGCAAAACAATTTGCCTGTTGTTCCGATTCATGATCTTGTCGTAAAGGATAATGACTTAGTTGCAGCTACTCATGGACGTTCGTTTTGGATATTGGATAATTTGACCCATTTACATCAAATTCGAGATGATGTAACTGATTCGAAGATACATCTTTTTAGTCCTAGAGATACTTACAGATATCTCACCACTACAGGGTATGATTTACCTCCCGGCGCGGGTAAAAATTATGTATGGCCCTCCACTGTAGGAGGAGTCTATGTCACATATTATCATGCCAAGAATTCTAAAGGTGAAACATACAGAAAACTCTTAGATGCAGGGTATAATCCGCCTGAAGGAGTGAGTGTTACATATTATCTTAAGGAAAATTGCAAAGATAAACTAACGCTTTCTTTTTTCGAGGAGTCTGGGAGTTTGATAAAGAGTTTCTCTAGCATTGGCGATGATAACGCTCCGAAGCTGTTGAGTGAATCTGGAACTAATCAATTTGTCTGGGACATGAAGTATCCTGATGCTCACCAAATGGAAGGTGACATAACAACAAAAGGAGCTATGGCCGGACCGGTAGCGCCTCCAGGGCGTTATAAAGTTGAACTTAAGGTATTAGGTGAAGTATTTAGTCAACCATTTGAGATAAAGAAAGACCCCCGTTTGACTGCTACGGTAGATGAATTGAAAGAACAATTCACTTTTCTTATCCAAATTCGTGACAAGGTTTCAGAAACCCATGACGCTATAAACAATATAAGAAGCCTTAAAAGGCAAATAATAGGCTGGCAACAAAGAGCGAGTATTGTATGGGATGGAAATGAGGACCCACGTCTAGACTCTGTAACTACAATAGGAAAAGAAATACAGGGTGAATTGGAGGATATAGAGGAGCATCTCATACAATCCAAAGCAAAAGCTCCGATGGATTCCCTGAATTTTCCTACTAGGCTTAATGAAAAAATGGCTGCATTACCGAGAGTGGTTGCCAATTCGGACTCTGCTCCTACCACCCAGTCTTATCAGGTATACGCATCTATTTCAGAGAGAATTGATCAGCAACTGGTCCGGTTAGAAAAATTAAAAGGAACACTAATTATTGAATTTAACGAGCTTGTGCGGAAGTTAGAACTTCCTTCTGTTGTCTCTTAAGATGTATTAAAAGGAATCTTTTGAGCTAGAGTTGTTAAGCTGGGATCGCACTTGTTATTTCTAAAGTGTGGCCGTTCGGATCTTGGAAGTAGAAGCTACGAGATCCCCATGGTTGGTTTTCGGGTTTTGATGGAAGTTTAACTGCATGTGATAGGAGATGTGAATGCCACTTATCAACATCTTCTACCAGGAATTCTATATGAAACCCTTGAGATACAAAATCGCTTCCAGTGTGTAGTAGGCTAATGTTAACTTCAGGTATTTGAGCATAGTGGCCTGGGGCCATTACGTCTACTCTTAGACCCATTATCTTCCTATAGAAATATAAGGATAATTCGAAGTCAGATACTTCAATGGCTATCGCATTTAATCCGGTTAGGGATAGGTTCGTTTTCTTATTTGTGTTTTTCATGACTAATAAATTTATTAACTGAACAACCAGATAGCCAATAGCCTAGTAGACTGTTCAACTAAGCGTTTTTTGGTATATCTGAATCCTCCATCTCATACCATCGACAACCCATATGCGGTTGTCTTCATCCACTTCAACCGCTGTAGGCCTAAAAAAGTATTTTATCAATGCTTTATTCGCTTTATCATATAGCGCTTTTATATCTGGATTGACAGCGAGTGCTTCAGTAGCCCATTTGGATAGATTTTCAGCATTGCCAAAGAATGTAGTGATATGGTCACCATCTTTATCGTAAACTTCCAGTTTGCTGTTCCACCAATCTGTCACGTAAATGTCGCCATCTTTATCCACAGCTACGTCACTAGGCATATTAAGTTCTCCAGACGAATTACCGGGTGTTCCTATGGTAGAAATATATTCACCCGTGTCAGTGAATTTCTGTATCCTATGATTTTTCCAATCGGCAACGTATATATTATTGTTGTTGTCTATTGTAATGCCCCATGGGTGATCAAATTGATCCATTGAAGAGCCTTGGCTACCCCAAGACGAAATAAATTCACCATCAGTTGTAAATTTTGATACCCGATGATTAAATTCTTCAGTTATGTATAAATTCCCGTCATTATCTAAAGCTATACCTGAGGGTCCATTGATTTGTCCAGGTAGGGAGCCACTGACACCCCATTTTTTTATGAAGTTAGCTTGTTCTATATCCATTCCATTTAATTCAGCTTGGCCATTAAATACAGTTATTCTGTTCAACCACTCGTCTGCTAAATAAACAAGTCCGTCCTTATCTACAGCTACTGATGACCCCCATATAAACTGCCCATCAGCATTTCCTGAGTTGGCAAATTGGCCAAGATATTCTTCGTTTTTAGTGAAAACACTAATTCGGCCACATGGTTCTCCCTCTGTTCCACGACTTAGTCCGTAAACCAAATTTCCGGATATAGCTATATCTACAGGTTGCCTGAAACCAGGACCTCCAGGGGAGCCCTTGCCAATCGTTTGGCTATAAGAATACGATCTTCCTTTAACAGTAACTGGTTCCATTACAAGTCCTCTCTAAAACAATTGGTTTATCAGCCGCGCTTGGCAGCCATGATAGCCCTATACTGTGCCTTTATCAAGATTATTACATTAAGACACTTCATTGTTTCAATAAATGAAACTCTATAAAAACCTATTTCTTGACTAGTATGAAGTATTGCTAGAGAATCTGTGAATCAGCGGAGCAATAGAATTCGCAGTGACAATTCAGGAGGCAATTCATGAATCTATCTGGAAAGAAGGAATTAAAAATAGACTCTAGTCTTTTAAGTCCTATGAAATGGCGATGTATTGGTCCATTCCGAGGAGGAAGGGTAGTAGCTGTGGCTGGAGATCCTAAGGATTCATTAGTGTTTTATTTCGGGGCTACAGCTGGGGGAGTGTGGAAGACTTATGATGCTGGAACTTATTGGGAAAACATATCAGATGGTTTTTTTAATGTAGCCGCGGTTGGGGCTATAGCTATATCTGAATCCGATTCTAATGTTGTGTATGTAGGCACTGGTGAAGGATGTATTCGTCATGATGCATCACATGGTTATGGAGTATATAAATCAACAGATGGTGGTAAAACTTGGGTAAATATTGGACTGCACGATACTAGACATATCACTAGAATCCGTGTTCATCCAAGGAACCCTGATTTGGTTTATGTGGCAGCTTTTGGGCACATGTATGGTCCGAATAAAGAGAGAGGAGTATTTCGAAGTAGTAATGGAGGTAAATCATGGGAAAGAATATTGTATAAAAGCGACAAATCTGGGGCGGTTGATCTCACTATGGATTCTAATAACCCTAGGATTTTATTTGCTGCCTTAAATCAGGCAATACGTACGCCTTGGAATATCTCTAGTGGGGGAGCTGACAGTGGGTTGTTTAGATCTACAGATGGCGGTGATACTTGGGTTGATATAAGCAATTATCCTGGCTTACCAACTGGAATAAAGGGGAGAATTGGGGTTGCTATTTCACCAGCGCGGGAAGGTAGAGTTTGGGCTCTAATAGAGGCCGAAGATGGCGCGCTATTTAGATCAGAGGATTATGGTGAAACATGGACGAGACTGAGTGACCGTCACGATTTACGCCGAAGAGGTTGGTATTATAACCATTTTTATGCAGACCCTAGTGATGCTGATACATGTTATGTGATCACTAGAGAAGCATTTAAATCCATAGATGGAGGAATGACATTTCAAGATTTCCCGATGCCTCATGGAGATCATCATGACTTGTGGATTGATCCGAATAATCCTGAACGTATGATTGAAGGTAGTGATGGTGGAGCGACTGTAACCTTGAATGGTGGCTCAACGTGGTCTACTTTATATAATCAACCGTGCGCTAGTCTATTCCATTTAGATACGGATAGTCGCTTTCCATACCATGTCTACGGCACTCAGCAGGATAACACTGCTATTTGTGTGCCAAGTAGATCAGATGAAGGGGCGATTCCATCTAAAGATTGTTACTCAGTAGGTAGTGCAGAGAGTGGATATATAGCTGTTAACCCGGAGAATTTTAACATCGTTTATGCTGGAGCAATAGGTAGTTCTCCTGGAGGCGGTGGAGTTATGTTGCGGCATGATAGTCGTACGAAAGAGTCAAGAATTATTACGGTTTGGCCTGAGAATCAAGGTGGTGCACCCATCAAAGACCTGAAGCATAGATTCTTTTTCACTTATCCTATTGTGATCTCTCCGCATGACTCGAAGATATTGTACTGTGCGGGCGAACGAGTGTTCAGATCAAAAGATGAGGGTAGTAGTTGGGAAGCCATAAGCCCTGATCTTACCCGTAATGATGTATCTAAAATGCAAGAACAATCTGGTGGCCCAATAACTAAAGAAGATGGTGGAGCCTCAGATTATTATTGCACCATATTTACATTCGTAGAATCTATGCATACTAAAGGTGTGTTTTGGGCTGGTTCGGATGATGGACTAGTGCATCTGTCATTGGATAATGGTCAAACTTGGGAAAATGTAACTCCAGCGAATATGCCAGAATGGGCTTTAATCAGCTCGGTAAGTGTTTCCCCTCACAATGATGCTACGGCTTATATAGCCGCTACACTTTATCAATTTGACGATATGAGACCGATTTTATTTAAAACTCATGATTATGGAAAAACTTGGATTGACATATCTAGAGGTATCCCAGAAGGTGATTTCACAAGAGTTATTCGAGAGGATCCCGATAGACCTGGACTTCTATATGTAGGAACGGAAACTGGAATATACGTTTCGTTTGATGATGGTGTCAATTGGCTATCATTACAGTTAAATTTGCCCAAAGTTCCGGTATATGATATGGCTTTTAAAGGGGGTGACCTTATAGTGGCCACCCACGGACGTTCCTTTTGGATTCTTGATGATTTGAGTGTTCTTCATCAAATAGATGAGCAAACTATTAATCTTGACGTGCATTTATTTGAACCTAGACGAATCAATTATAGACTTCTAGCTTCGGCTCGTATGCCACGTAGGGCGCTACCCGGAAAAAATTATCATCGGGTTTCCGGTGAAGCAGTAGCTTATTATCAGAGAAAAGACTCTAGTGGTGCTACTGAAAACGTGTATTTGGATGCTGGAGAGAACCCCCCAGGGGGTGTGGCTGTGACATATTACCTGAATGAGATACCTAAAGGTGATGTACTGCTTACTTTCCTGGACCAGAACGGTGAGATTATAGACACGTTTAGTAGTAATGTGGAAAATCACAAACTTATTGCACCAAGAGTTGGAATGAATCGGTTTGTTTGGGATATGTATTATCCAGGGGAACTAAGATATGGTAGAAATTCAGGTATTCCAATGGGAGCTAGGCCAGTTGCCCCTCCGGGTTCATATCAGGTTGCAATTACAGTATCTGGAATCAAACACTTGAGAACTTTTGAAATATTGAAAGACCCAAGAGTGGAAGCAACTGATGCAGATTTGAAGTTGCAATTCGATCTTCACTTAAAAATTAGAGACAAATTGTCGGAGGTTAACAAGGCATTAGCAAAGCTACGTAATACAAGACGCCAGATATTTGATTGGGTTGAATTGGCAAATGGGACTGATGTTTACGAGTCTGTAGCTCAATTAGCTAATGCTATTGAATCTACGTTTGAATCTATTGAGTCAGAGATGACCAGGGACCATTGTCCCGACCAATTGGCTCTTCCTCCTGTCGGCATTAATGACAAACTTGCTTCACTTACTCAAGTGGTATCTAGTTCGCACAACGGTCCTACCACTCAGTCGTTCGAGGTTTTTTCAGGAATATCGGCAAAAGCGGATGATCTTATCAACGAATTAGAAAATGTGGTAGCTTTTGAACTACCAGCTTTCAATAAGTTAGTCTCTGGGATTGGATTACGATCTAAATAATGATCAAAACGGATGAGTCTAACCAGTTATTGAGATTAATAAATCCCTGAGTTAAGACAGCGGCATTATAGCCTACGGGTTTGGAGTGTAGTCGAGAAGAACCGTTTGACCCTGAAAAGTAAGTGTGTTAACAAAGGTTAGAGTATGAGTTCCTGACATATCTGCAGTAACATCCACGGTTTCTTTATCTGTCTCTTCACCTAGGTACATGACATCTCCCAAGGGGTCTTTTACTACCATAGTGATACCTAACTTTCCTGTTATCTCATATACATCAGAAACACTTTCCCCGCCCTCTAATGCCCGTTCTTCTGCGTACCAGTTTATACGTAAAACGTCGTCAGGATTTAAATTTACCTCTATTTCATGGTCTTCAGTAGCAGCCAAGAAAAATTCTTCCGATCCCGGACCTGAGGTTTCTATTGGTGCACCAGCCTCTGCCTTCACTTCGGCTGACTGGGTGATCACCTCTTTTGCTTCACCACCGCCGCACGCAGCAAGTAGGAGGGTAAAAATCGTTGCCAAAACCACACTTAGAATAACTGGGTTGAAGGCGTTTGATTTAGAACTAAGTTTTTTATAAGTGTAAAAACCTCTTTGCATTAGGGGTGGTCCTTTTGTTCAAATTTACCAATATTACTGGCTGGTTTTAATCGGCTTAATCGAATATATAGGGCAGGACATTAGATTGTCAACAAAAATGATTCGCAAGGATGTGCGCTTTATGCGCTTTTGGTTAATATTGGCAACAGCGTTCATACTTGACAGCATAATATTGGCCACATACTCTCATCTAGTATGAGAAGCCAATTAATTCTTTAGTAGGAGGAACAAAATGGCCATTGTTCTTGATCACACTATAGTTCCCGCAATAGACAAGATAGAATCAGCTCGTTTCTTTGCCAGGATTTTTGGACTTAAATACGAGGGATTATCAGGACATTTTGCCCCCGTGGATATTGATGAAAACCTTACTTTCGATTTTGATAACAGAGGGGAATTTGAAAGCCATCATTATGCGTTTCACGTAAGTGATTCTGAATTTGATCTAATTTTCTCAAGAGTTAAAAATGAATCTATTCCATATGGTAGCGAACCTTATGCTCAAGATAATATGGAATTAAATAGTAGAAATGGAGGTAGGGGTTTTTATTTTAAAGATCCTAATGGGCATAGTTTAGAATTATTGACAAGAAAATAACTTTAAACTTTTGATTTGGGTCGAATATTTTGTATTAATTTGCGGCAGGGATAAGGGGGTAGCATGGTCCGAGAGATAACTGACGTTGTAATAGTTGGCGGTGGCATTGTGGGGATGACTACTGCGTATTTGTTAGGTAAGCGTGGAATTAAAAGCGTTGTTATTGAGAAAGACTCTATTGGGAGTCATGCATCTGGATTTGCTTATGGTGGCTTGGGCGCAGATAGGAGTATGGGCCCTATGGCTCTGGTGGCACAAGAAGGCTGGCGTCTTCATAATGAATTTGCAGGTAATCTTTTTGAGGAAACAGGAATCGATATCCAATTTAGATTTCGTCCGTCTTTGACGTTGTCTTTCACTGAGGATGAGTCAATTAATTTAAAGAATGGATTAACTTTGACCCAAGAAGAACGAGGCGACAATTCTCTGTGGATTGATAAGGAAGAAGCTCTGCGTATTGAGCCAAGAGTTTCAGAAGATATTATTGGTGCTTTGTATAACCCCAATGGTGCTGATTTAGAACCCTATAGATTAATGGTAGGTTTGACTCAGGCAGCTGAAAAATTAGGGGCCACTGTACGTCACGGACGGGTAATTGGACTTAAGGCTAATCATGGAAGGATTGAGAGTGTTATCTTAGAAAATGAAGAAATAATTACGGAACGAGTTGTTTTATCTATGGGACCATGGAGTTCTCTCTCGTCTGATTGGTTAGGTATTAACTTATCAGTCAGTCCTCTAAAAGGGCAAATATTGCGACTAGAGGCTCCTGGGGCACCTATAAAAATTTCAGTTGGATGGTCAGGTAATTACGCTACTACTAAACCTGACGGATTATTGTGGACTGGTACCACCGAAGAGCATATGGAATTTGATGAAAGCATTACTGTAGCTGCAAGAGATCAAATAACTAAGTCTCTAATTAAGATGCTTCCATCTATGGTAGATGCAAGGTTGGCACAGCAAACAGCTTGCCTAAGACCACTTTCTGCCGATGGCTTATTAATTTTGGGTATGGTTTCTGGGTGGGATGGGGTTTACATTGCTACCGGCGCTGGAAGACAAGGAATAGCATTAGGTCCGGGTATGGCTAGTATTATTGCAGACCTAATTGATACTGGTTCATCTAATATCCCAATAGCGGCATTTAATCCAGAGAGATTCTCACATTAAAAACATATTTGTTTATGATTAAGTACTTTAGGAAGCAATAGCATATCCCTCACGTCGTGGGTCAGCTGCAGCCTTGAGCACATTGCTACTTTGGATAACTTCGATAGCACTAACTCCCCCTGCAAGATGAGTCCATGAATCCCAGATTTCAATTTTATGGCCACGTTGACTAAGGTCATCCAGAATTTGGTGAGGTATGCGATCTTCGAAGCAAGCTAATCCTGGATTATAGTTGTGAGGCCAAAAGGAGCCTGGAAAGCTCCATGTTGAAAACCTGGGTGCCTCAATCGCCTGCTGCGGGTCCATTCCAAATTCCACTATATTTAGGAATACTTGTACCATAGCTTGAGGTTGCATATCCCCTCCGGGAGTTCCGAATGGTAACCATACTTTTCCATCACGAAAAGCCATAGCTGGACTGGGTGTCAATCTAGGCCTTTTCAGTGGTTGTATGCAGGATGGATGTTCGGGGTCAAGCCAATTCTGTGAACCTCTTGACGATGTTATAAATCCTAACCCTGGGACTATAGGTGTTCCACCTATACCGTCACTAGGAGTGGCTGAGAATGCATTCCCCCAACGGTCTACAACACAAGTATAACTGGTATCGGTTTCAATACTGCCAGGTTTGCGTGAAGGATGTCTGGGTGGCTGTAAAAATGATTCTGTTTGATATTCGGATGGATCTCCAGGAGCAGGCATAGCGGGAGCTGCGTTTTTCAAATCTATTTTTGTTTTTCTCATCTCAGAATAAGCTTTTGACATTAATGCTTGCATGGGAACATCAATAAAATTCGGGTCCCCAAAAAAGAATTCACGGTCTGCAAAAGACAACTTTAAAGCTTCAATAACAGTGTGGATATAATCGGCACTATTATGGCCCATATCTCGTAGATTGAAGGATTCTAAAATATGTAGAGTTTCAATGACCACCGGTCCTTGACACCAAGGACCACATGTAAGTACGTCAATTCCTTTATAATTTCCCTTAGTTGGTTTTTCTATTTCCACTTGGAATTCTGCCATATCATTTTCAGTTAATAACCCACCGTTTTCCTGGCAAAAAGCAACAATTTGTTTGCCAATTTCTCCTTTATAGAAATAATCCCGTACTGATTGTATTGCTCCTTCACGTCCCATATTAGAGTTAGCACGTTCCACCTCAATCATTTTTTTAAAGGTATTAGCTAAATCGCTTTGAATTAGCTTGTCTCCAATTGATGGGGCTTTAGAATTAGGGAAAAATATCTTGCGCGTAGAATTCCATGAATTGTCATATGCGTCCAAATTTTTTTCCTGGCGTAACAGAGCCTGATGGACAGATTTAGGTACTGGGAAACCGAACTCTGCGAGTTCTAGTGCGGGGGTGACGATTTGTTCGAAAGTCATGGTCCCGTAAAATTTGAGTGCTGTAAGCCATGCATCGGCCGCTGCTGGTGTTACAGTACGCATTATTCCTTCCGGAAGTTCTCCGGCAAAATTGTCGGAAAAGAATTGCGCTGATGCATCTTTGGGCCATTTGCCTAACCCGCTTATAGTTACAGTTTCGTTTCTTTCTGCATGATGAAGAATAATGGGGGCAACACCTCCAAAACTGGTCCAGTGAGGTAATACAACATTGATAACTATACCGGAGGCAACACCAGCGTCTATTGCATTTCCTCCCTGTTCCAATATTCGATATCCTGCGGATGTTGCTAGGTAGTGGCCTGATGAGATTGCATGCTTGGTTCCCATAATTGAGGGCCTGTATGAAGATAAGCCTAATGCCATGGTGTGTTTCCTCCAGTTGTCGAGTCAATAATCAATAGCAATTGATGTAGTATTAACTATAGGTATATTTCTGGGAAATTGATAATGCGAAATTTTTTAATTTATGTCGCTAATAGCCGCTAAGTTTAGTTTTGATATTAGGTTGTTAAATTCGGGTATTTCATTTTTCAAAAGTAATTCTAATTGGCTTAGTTGTTTCCCTAATGAATCGTATAAAATGTCGAATACTTCATGAGATTGTTTAGTAGGTGCGAAATCTGCGCTTGTGATTACTCCTAATAGACCGCTAAATTTACCGTCCAAGGTTGCTGCAGGCCCCCTACCAACTTGATTTACTGGACCCTTATTTCCTGAAGATGTCAGTTTTTGTTCAATGTCTGATAAGCTAGTTAGGATATTGTCCGATATGACAATGAGTTCTTGTTGGGACGTCTTTTCGGTGATTCTTGATACCCATCCAGATATCTGTTCTCTAACACTGCGAATTTGAGTGACAGCCCTAGTAATGTTAGATGCTGCCTGTACAATTTTCATAGAGAGCTTAAATTGAGATTCCAAATCTTCTTGAGAAGCGCTAATTCGCGGGTTTTTACATATTTCAAACTCTTCTGTATATGTAACATTATCGATGGTAATTTTAACCTTGTATTTTCCCGGAGGCGCTAGGGGACCCTCTGAGACCTTTCCAGGCCCCCAACCTAACATTCGATCATTTGATGGAAGTGTTGGAGATCCTGGGTAACGCATGTCCCATAAAAATCTATTCATGCCTGAGTCCATGGAGATACGGAGCTGTTGTTGCCTAGGCACTATGGGTTCGTCTTTTCCATCCTTAGAATCAAAGATTCTTATGGTTTTATCATTTGCGTCTGCAAATTCAATTTGAATGTTTTTATCGGTAAGTTGATTTAATAAATAATAAACCATTACTCCATCGGGAGGATTTTTCCCGGCATCCAAATAAGTTTGAATTACATCCCCGTTGGGGTTTTGCACATCATGCCATGCGTGTACTAAAGGTCCGGATGCTCTGTCGTAGTTCATTCCTCTTGGAGATTCCAGCTGGGAGGGAAACGTACGCCACATGGGAAATCTGTATGCAGTGTGTGGTTTGAATAGGTATGCTGATTGTTTAGATATGTCTTCAGTAATCTGATGTAAAGGGGTTATATTATCCAAAATCCAAAAAGATCTGCCATGGGTAGCAACTACTAGGTCGTTGTTTTTTACGACCAAATCATGTACGGGCACTATAGGGAGATTGAGCTGGAGCGATTGCCAATCAGTTCCATCATTAAAGGAAACATATATACCTGTTTCTGTACCAGCGTATAATAAGCCTTTCCTTTGAGGGTCCTCTCTAATTACCCTAGTAAAGTCATTTACTCTGATTCCATTAGTAATCTTCTTCCAAGATTTACCGAAGTTATCTGTTTTATACAGATAGGGACGTGTATCATCAAGCTTATAACATGTGGCCGCTACATATGCTGAAGATGGGTCATGTGTAGAAGGTTCTATGATGCTAATCAGGGACCGACTGGGCATTTCTTTAGGAGTGACGTTTTCCCAAGATTTGCCATCATCTGTAGAAACATGAATTAGGCCATCATCAGAACCAGCCCATAGAATGCCTTTTTTCACTGTAGATTCAGCAAAAGCGAAGATAGTTGATGGTGGGAGTGCTTCAGGAATTGGCCCCCCTAAAGTTTCAATATCTACTGTGTCATTACGTGTCAGGTCGGGACTAATGACATCCCAACTGCTTCCTTCATCGTAGGAACGAAATACTACGTTACCCGTTGTGTAAAGAATATCTGGGTTGTGAGGAGATAGTATGATTGGGAAGGTCCATTGAAATCGATACTTAAATTCCTCTGCATTCGTTCCGCTAACGCGCTCTGGCCATGGTTTTATATCCCTTGCTTGACCAGTTCTATGGTCATATCGAGTAAATGGACCACTCCAGCTATGAGCTGCATAGACTATGTTGGAATCATCAGGCCGGACAGCAATATATCCAGCCTCACCTCCACCTACGGCATACCATTCGGTTTGAGTTATAGCTCCAGAATGAGAACGACTGGGCACTGTGATGGAACTGTCATCTTGTTGTGAACCATAAACCCTATATGGAAATTGGTTATCAGTAGTGACGTGATAGAATTGACTTATTGGTTGGCTGTTTAACCGACTAAACGAGAGACCACCATTGAAAGATATACTTGCCCCTTCATCATTTCCGTGAATCATCCTGTTGGGATTGGATGGGTCTATCCATAAATCGTGATTATCTTCATGAGGAGTGGTAAACCTATCGAAGGTGCGACCACCATCTGTGGATTTCCAGTTAAACCCAGTCAAAACATACACTGTATCTGGGTCTGTTGGATGGGCAAAAATATGAGTGTAGTAAAATGGACGTACTCGTAGGTTTGGGTTATCTGTAAGGTTTTCCCACGTATCACCTCCGTTGTCGGATCGAAATAAACCGCCGTCTTTTGCATCGACTAAAGCCCACACTCGGCCTGCCTTTGCTGGAGAAGCTGCGACGCCAATACGGCCCTTTATTTCTTTTGAGAATCCAGGATTATTGGAGATATCAGACCAGGAGTCTCCACCGTCAGTAGATCTATACAATCCACTATCAGCTCCACCACTAACAATGTGATAAGAATAACGTCTCACCTCATAAATGGACGCAAATAATATCCTGGGATTAGTTGCGTCCATGGAAAGGTCTATGGCTCCAGCTTTTTCACTTTTATACAAAACCTTTTGCCAATTCTTCCCTCCATCAATTGAACGAAACACCCCTCTTTCTTCATTTGAACCATAAGCATGACCTAGGGCGGCTACGTAGACTAGATCAGGATTGTTAGGATGCACGCGCACTCTAGCAATATGTCGTGTATCCTCTAGTCCTAAGTGAACCCATGACTTACCTCCATCGGTAGACTTATATACTCCATCACCATGAGTTGTATTACTTCGTATACAAGCCTCTCCCATGCCTACATAAATCACGTTAGGGTCAGATGGAGCTATGGCTATAGCTCCTACCGAGGCTGTCTTAAAGAACCCGTCTGAAATATTATGCCAGTAAACCCCGCCATCATAGGTTTTCCATAATCCACCAGAACAAGCACCAAAATAAAATACGGCCGGGTCTACTGGATCCCCGGCTACTGCTAGAACCCTGCCACCTCTGTATGGTCCTATGCAACGATATTCCATAGATTGATAAAGACCAGGATTTATAACAGCCATTTGAACCCCTCTCTTCACTAATTACCCTTTCAGGCAGAGTGTAGTGAGACCTCTATTAAGTGTCAACCTTGCCTTAACTACAACCGAG
>CAZPLA010000005.1:0-9679 GCA_964587385.1 uncultured Dehalococcoidia bacterium
CGTCATCCATCGGCTTACGTCCGCCTTTCTTTACGTCATCCATCGGCTTACGTCCGCCTTTCTTATCCCAAATTGCCGATCTTTTCTCTATCGCAGCTCGCTTTTCCTCTGCTTGCTCATTTGTTATATCTCCAGAATCTAGGGACCCTTGTATTTTAGCTTCAAGATCTTCAACATTTATGGGTCTCCTCAATGCTGACATCTTTTTTCTCTTGGCTAATATAGAATGGCGGCGTTTAGCTACATCGATTCTGTTCAGTCGTCCTTTTCCTTTTATGGAATTAGTATCACGCGTCAAAACGGAAGAGGATTTTAAGTTTTCATTATCTTGTAACGAAATTTCCCAATCATCGGTAGGAACGCTTTGCACTCCGCTACCAGCGCAACCCATAAGAAATAAAGCGATGGCCGAAATTAGCAGGATGTAGTATTTCATTCCTATTTTATTAAAGTAGAACATATATGCCTCCTTTCTTAATCCTTCGATTAAGAATAACTTACCAGGAATTTATAAGAATTCTCTGTGAATCTCATAATAAATCCCTAATAAACTAGCTTGCATGGAATCTCTCCTGATAGTAATTTACAATCCTAGTAATATATTCTTCAGGATTATTTTCAAAAGACATCACATGCCCAGCATCTTCTACCTTCCACAATTTACTGCCAAAGTGAGCAGCTTTATGCACACGTACACTGTGATCAACTGGAATACGAATTCCATCAATGCCATGTATTAAAAATATAGGGTACTTAATATTGCCAACACTTTTTTCAGGAACCATTTCACCAAGCTTTATCCCATGTATCACATCAGCAGCAATATTGATCCCGGGTGCAAAAACAGGAACTATCCATTCAGGCATAGAGGTGGCAAGAGCAACCTCCTGAGATATAAGGTCTGAAACATCGGCATATGTACTATCTGACACTACCGCCTGGATATCAGGCTCTTTAGCCGCTCCCAATATAGCTGTAGCGGCTCCAGCAGAAAATCCTAGAACTCCTATTTTTCCCGAAGAAGTTTCTGTTTCAAGGACATAATCATATGCCCCCAATAGATCATCTTGTTCAAAATACCCACCGGATACTCTTTCTCCTTCAGACAACCCGCTACCCCTTAAATCAAAAAGTAGCAAGTTAAACCCTTGTTCCCAAAGTTTGGTTGCTATTTCCAAACTACTGCCTGCAGCCCGATCCCCACCATGACCATGAACAAAAATGATCGTATTTTGTTTTGCCTCTCCAAAAATATGCCATCCCCTAAGCTTCAAATCACCGCCACGAGTGGTGAATTCAACATCTTTAGCCTCAAGTCCGAAGTCTGTAGGATGGATATCGGATTGCCAACGGTCAATCGTTGAAACTCCGTTCACAACAAAAGCAGCCAATAATACATACAAGCAACACATTAGTATGATTACAGAGACGGAAATAAGCCGCCAATTAAGTTCAATATCGCTTAGTACTTTTATCAACATGACTAACAGCATAATACGAATATGTCAGTAAGTCACATGCCAAATGTTTAGCCAGTTGGATCTTTGACCTTCCGCAAATAAGGCTTTACTGTGTCCCACCCACCAGGAAACAATTCCTTAGCAGCATCATTATCAACAGCAGGACTAATGATTACATCGTCCCCTTGTTTCCAGTTTGCTGGCGTAGCAACTTTATGTTCTTGCGTCAATTGACATGAATCAATTACTCGAAGTAATTCATGAAAGTTCCTTCCAGTACTCATAGGATACGCTAAATTCATTTTGATTTTCTTGTCGGGTCCCACCAGAAACACTACTCGCACAGTCTGATTATCAGCGGCAGTACGACCTTCAGAACTATTTCCTTCAGTCGCAGGCAACATATCGTATAACTTAGACACTTCTAAAGCTCCGTCTCCTATAATGGGAAAGTTAAGCGGCGTGCCTGCTATATCTTCAATATCAATTGCCCATTTCTTATGATTCTCCACAGGATCAACACTGATACCAATAACTTTGCAGTTACGTGCGTCAAATTCACTTTTAAGTTGAGCAACCGCTCCTAATTCAGTGGCACAGACCGGAGTAAAGTCCTTAGGATGTGAGAATATCATTCCCCATCCATCACCCAACCAGTCATGGAAATCTATATTGCCTTGTGTTGTATCAGCAGTGAAATTCGGAGCCGTATCATTAATTCTAAGTGTCATTTGTTATCTCCTAAGTCTTCTCTAAGTATTTTGTGGTGTCAAAGTAATATCTAATCGCAAGGGGTAGTGGAAAATACTATTGCCTGTTAATCGAAAAACCGCTCCGTTTTTTCTATCATAATTCAACGGGAGCGGTCTAAGCAGTAAAACTAAGTTGCCAGCACCCTTACGAAGGGGTGCGTGTACATAAATGGAACAGGTCGTCAGCGAACCTTTTTCGATTGCAAACCATCAAATTACTTATAACTCCGACATTTAATCCTGAATCTAAATCGAAGCGATATATTAAATCATTATAGCTTCCGTTGTAAAGTGGCCATTAGAACGCCTATTAATCATAAAAACCGTGCGAGTGACTCTAATTTATGGTAAAAGTATTGGTAATATGAAAATTAGCATGGTTATAACCTTAATGGGCATATTGTGTTTAATCTTATTTGGTTGCTCCTCAGCAACGCCATCAAACAAGGAAGTTAGCACAGATGCTAAATTGCTGGTAGAGGAAAAAATCTACGCCGTTAGTCCATGTGTTGACGATTATGTAGCATTCCATGGCCCCTCCCCTAATGTATTGGCAGTAGCTTGTTCCCTAGACGAACACTATTGCACATCCATTACGGACTAAGTCTAACGAATCATTTATTCTTCCTAAAAATGATAAGCTTTTCACGTCCCTTTCTAGGACGTATCGATAATTGCGGAAATTCTTCCTTTTCAATTGACCAGTTTAGATTAAATAAGGCTTTCACTTCACTTATCGTTGTACCCCAAGGAGGGCCGCCATCTTGTAACGTTTTGTCTAAAGGAAACCATAGACCAATCAACAATCCCTCTGGAACTAGAAGCCTTTTCACTAACGCTTCATATTTGCTCCTATGAGCTGGGTTTATAGCACAAAAGCATGTCTGTTCAAGAATGTAATCAAATCCGTTAGTAAATTCATTGTCGAGATCGAATATATCAGAATGGACAGTTTGAACATCAACATTCGAACCTGCAGCTAAATCCCTGACTGAGCTTATAGCAGAAGGAGCGAAATCCACTGCCGTAACCTTAAATCCCTTCTTAGCAAACATTATGACATCGTGCCCACGTCCACATCCTATAACACACAATTTGCCTGGCTTCAATTCATCGGCCATGGAGTCAAAAACTGGAGTTGCACCACCCAAATCCCAACCAGCTGCATCCTGCAAATATCTATCTTCCCAAAATTGGATTTGATCTTCGGGGAAACTTGTCATTTCACCTCTTTTAGATGCCTGCTGTCAGACTGGAATCAATTCTTATTGACCACTATGTCATATCAATGGCAGAGAAAAGGTTCAAGCCCATTTTTTAAAATTAGGCTTGTTTCCTGTCATTTGCCATCTTACTAACTCAACAGGAATATTGCCTACATTATTGAAGGCATTCATAAAGTCCTTCATTACAAACGGCTTATTCTGTTTATCTAAAAGTTCAGCCCATTCTGCAAGTAAGCGCTCAATTACATATTTCCCAGTAATATAGCAGGTCCCATACCCAGGTTGGCGAAGATAAAGATGTTGTTCAAAGCGCATAAGATGTGGCTCTCTCTTCATCCACCCCCGAGGGGTCCATTTAACATGAACCTGTCCCGCCTCTTCCATGCTTAATTCATTAGCGTGAGCATACAAAGAACCCAATCCACGCGCAGCCCTTTGTGCTAACATTATCCACACAATCTCCCTAGATCTAGGACTGTCCTGATAAAGACCAGCATGCATGAACATTTCTTCAACTGCAGTAGCTATTCCCTCATTTTTTGAGTCGAAGATGTTGTAGAGAAGAGGCCCTCTGCGTATCAGTTTTTCATGAGGTTCGTCCCTCACTTTGGCTAAATCGAACCAGTGATAGAAATGCGAAAATAAAGGTAGCGGATCATAATGCATTCCTATGTTGAAAAAGTTACGCTCAGATTCAGGAATAAATGTTCCCCTATGTTCTCTAAGAGCTGGCTCCATATTAGATTTGATGTCCATGATTTCCTTATCTGTTAAAAAGTTCATCATGCGTTGAACCCCTAGCTCGGTCAAAACATCAAATTCTTCTATGGTGTTTGCAGCGACAAGGGGAGGTAAATCCTTGTTTTGTTGTTCTTCCAATTTAAGAGAGCTCCAGGCACGATCGAGTGCTCGAGTCAACAAATTCACTTCATCTTCCCAAGTGACAGACAAAAGATGGACATTCTGCTGATACCAAGTGTAATTTTCCTTGCCAATACCTGAAGGTCCTGTCTTTTTAGGAGCTTCTTCCTCTAAATAACTAACAAAATCTTTGGTCGCTTCCTGAGCTTTTCTTAGAACTGACAGCAGTGAAGCATCGCGGCTATGAGAACCCACTCTATCAGCAATAACATCTAAATCTTGTACCTGGACATCAAGGTTGTTAATTCCCGCAATCCAAATGTCCCTAGCATTGCCGATAAGGTTTTTCTTTGCCTGAGAAAGTAATGTGGGAATAACTTCTAGTTCGCCCTTCATCCGTTTCTCTTCAGTCTCTGTAAGAGGAAATTCATACTGCCAAAATTCAAGAGTAGCATGATTTATAGGTCCCTCATGAGCTGGCACATCACTTTGCTCCATGTGCACAGTTTGATAAAAAGCTGGATCCCTTGCCCATGGCTTAAGAATTCTATAGTTGAAGTCATAGCCGTTCATTTCCGCCCTGACAACATGCCAATCAATTTGGTCAGAAAGCGGCCAATCTTCAATTGATATACTATGAAGTCGCTGTTGCAGTTTCTTAAAAGCATCTTGAGCATTGTCAAAACGTTCGGCAGTATAATCTGGAACTCCATCAACTGTTGGTGGAGTCTCAAATTCCCGCCAATCTTTGAAGAGATCAACCAATACCTGATAATCGGAAGCTTGCGAATTACCCAATTTTACATCCATTAGTTCACCTACACTTATTTATACACTCATACGCATCATTTTTGTAGCGATAAAGTCAAGAAAAATACGGTTGCCTTAAATTGGACTTGGAAACAGCACCAGTAAAATCTAATTGTTTCCACATTTCATAAACTATTATTGCCGCAGCATTAGCTAAATTAATACTACGATTAGCAGGTATCATAGGTATATATATGCGATTCTCTGGAATTAATTTCTCTACCACCGAACTGGGTAATCCAGAACTCTCTGAGCCAAAAATGATTGTATCGCCAAGATTGTACTTTGGTGAAGTATATGAAACAGTCCCTGAGGTAACGGCCCCATACACACTCTCCATGGTCACACCGTCAAAATATTCATCAATGGATTTGTAGACAATAACATCCACAACATCACCATAATCTAAGGCGGCCCTGCTTAACTTGGAATCATTCAATTGAAATCCCAATGGAGTAACCAAATTCAAACGAGCTCCCACATTAGCGCAAAGCCTAATTAAATTCCCCGTATTTTGAGGTATTTCCGGGGCTACTAAAACTAGATTAAATATTGGTTGCAAATCCATAGTTTTACAATTCTTTACCCTACTACTTCCCACAAGCCGAAGCCATAGAGAATTTAGTTACAATGCTATGGGTCACGGGCTATGAATTTCAACTATAGATGATACGGGGTTGAGAAGTCGATATCCTTTGTGTACAGTTTGGCATTAGACAAGGGCGATTAATCTAACCTGTAAGCTACATAGTTCAACCTAATATTTTAAGGAGAATAAATAAACCATGAACAATGGATTGAATTTGGACGAAAGAAATCAACGTTTCAATAATCTACGAGCAGCAATGGAACAAGAAGGCCTGAAAGGAATGGTAATTGCAGGACATGGAAGTATGTTTAATAGAGGATTTGTTCGTTACGTTACCGATGCTCACATGTGGGCCGCAGATTCTTTGGTCCTCTTGCCATTAGATGGTGAACCAGTCCATGTGCAAACAACCTATTGTTCTGCAGCTATACCAAGCCAAGGAGCTCTTCAATTAGTACCTCCAGAAAACCGATGGGTGTCAGACTTCCGTAGAGCTCCCAAACCTCAAGCCGAAATCATATCAGCCATGAACTCACAAAGTATTACAAGTGGGAAAATAGGGATAGTTGGGATGGGTAAAATTGCCACTATAGAGGCACATGAAGCACTTAGTGAAGCATTTCCTAAAATCGAATTCGTTAAATCAGACTTCATAATGGAACGTATACGAGCAATAAAAAGTGAACTTGAATTAACACAAATGCGAAAGGTATGGAAACTTGCAGAGTCTGCTATAGAAAAATTTTCTACTATAATTGGGCCCGGAATGACACAAAGAGAAGCTGTCTCTGAAGCTACCAAGTTAGTAAGAACAGGAGGAGCATTTGACGATTTGACCTTAGTAACCGTTGGAGATTTCAAAGGCCTACCGCTAGATATTGCATTGGATTGTAGTGATACAGTTGAATTCCACCTAGAAATTTGTGGTGAAAGTGGCCATTGGGCGGAAGTAAACGTAACTTGTTCTTTTAGAGATCCAGATAAACTGGAACTGAAACTTATGGATACAGAACTTCGGGCATTTGACGAAATCTTAAAACATGCCAAACCAGGAATAACTCTTACTGAGTTAACCGCTATATTCGATGAAACAGTAATTCAAGACGGTTGGGATATGGGAGAAAAAGCCTGGCATTATTATTTTCATGGCCAAGGACTGGACGCTATCGAATGGCCTTTCTATTCCCCTATGATAGATGGTAACCGTGACACTCCAATGGAGGAAGGCATGGTGTTTTCATATCATCCTCATAGAGATACTATCCCAGCGGTGAATAAAATTCCTGGCATCTATGATGGATTTTTTATCACTAAGAATGGCGGTGAAAGGCTAAATCCTGATCTCGACATAAACTGGAGAATCAGAACCTAAATAGTAAAGATGTTCCAATCAGTAATGGTTAATGTTTCAGGTTTTTAGGTTAATAAAAAATTAAGGAAGTAAGTTGAATGGCTATTCTAGTAACTGGTTCAAATGGATTCGCTGGAATTAACATAGTTCGCAAATTAGCAGAAAAAGGAGAATTAGTTGTAGGCTTGGACAACAGTCCCCCAATCGAAGAAACAAAAGCATTTCTGGGAGAGGTGGAAGGCAATGTCCAATTTGTCTCGGCCGATATCGTAAATCCAAAAGAAGTTTTAGAAATATCCAAGGAATATAATATACAACGATTTGTTCATGCAGCAGCTGTAACGCCAACTATGGAAGCTGAAAAAGCCAACCCTAGTCGAGTTATAGATGTTAATCTAATGGGCACCGTGAATGTTCTAGAGGCTGCACGTAAATTGTCAGCAAAACGATTTGTCTTCGTAAGTTCATCGGGAATGTACGGTGCGCCCAGCAATCCTGCGGAATTAGTTTTCGAGGATACCCCATTACGACTAGATAAACTTTACGCCATCTGTAAATATTCATCTGAATTGATAGTAAAGAGATATCGCGATTTATACGGCCTCTCAACAGTTACCGGTAGAATGTGTGCTATTTTCGGCCCTATGGAAAGAACCTCTATTTCAAGAGAAAACCCATCAATGATATTCAAATTATTGGGTTCAATGTTTTCTGGAAAGCATTTGCGTGTAAAAGGAGGAGATTTAGTCAATGACTATACCCATGCTGAAGATGCAGCCACGATTTGGTCTCACCTTACTCTAGATAACAATCTACTATACGATCTATATCATGTTTCGGCAGGTATAGCCTATCCACTAAAAGAAGCATTAAAAACAATTCACTCTATAGAGCCAAATTTCAAATACACACTCGTAACAGGGAACGAGGAATCTGACATAGAAATGATGCCAGACGGTGAAAGAGGTGCTTTAGATATAACGAGAGCAAGAGAGAATTTTGGATTTGAACCAAAGTTTAACTTGCTACATGGATTGCAGAATTACATAGAATGGTCAAAGGCATTCCCGTCGTTGTCTCCAAAAATATAAAAGTTGAGAGCAATTACAAATAAGACACCCACCTCGGACTGGTGGGTGTCTTTATAGTTGATGTAAGTTTAATCGATTGATATTAGGCTTTTTGTCTAATTAAATCGACTCCAGCTACAACAGTCATTGCCATCCATGCCATCCACAGGAAATCCAGTGCTTCAAAGGAAACAAACCATGAGACAAACATTATCAAAGTTACTACTGCAAGTATCCCACCTATGGTTCTACTTACTTTATCCGTTACCTGTAACACTGTAGCTAGACCTATACAGCTCACACTCAGCATAAGAAACACCCAAAGAATATCAGAACCTGAATATTCACCAACTGCTCCCAAGATTAAAGCGCTACTTGTATCACCTCCGTCCCAAGCATTCATTGCAGCAAAGTTGATATCCATCGACATCATCATTCCTGCGGCAACTACTGGTATCGCTATAGATGCCACCAAAGCAAGTGTAGCCCCCTTCTTTCCTTCACCTTGCAACAAACGAGCCCAAAGAGTATAGCCAAGCGCCATTGCCATCATACCGCCAAGCCCTAATAAAGCTACTAATTTGGTGAGCGCAAAGTTTTCCATCCCAGCGACTATGTCTGCTTGTATTTTTGCTTCACCAATAACACCCTCTGCCGCACCCCCGATGAGTGCGTCAAATAGAACGATGAATGTTAACAACATTACTATGGGTCCGCTTACAAGGAGATATCCAACAAAAGCTTTAGAGTTCATAATAGAGACCTCCGGTTTGGATTTTTGGAGTTGCATAGAAATATACCTTTGCAACTTGGTATACATTATTAAAGAATCATACACATTAGTAAAGTGAATTTGCTATCTCTGTGTAGGGCTTGGCGTAAGATATTTCGTAGAGAGGCAACTATGAAATCTGTTTATCTCTTCTTAGGTTTGTGCTTTGTTACCTCCATCATGGCTGGGTGTTCTAATAGTGGTGAGCATCCAATAGCAAATGTACCCACATTTAATACTCACCAAAGTTGTATAGCCTTAGCGAACAAAATAAAAACCTTGAATATTTATTCAAGCAACATTATTTCCCCAAAAAATACTGAGCTTCCCGAAAATTCTAAAATAATCGACATCTACGAAATTATTGAATACTTAAATAATAAGCAACCGTCTTTGGAAAGGAAAAACTTAATTTGCAGAGCAAAAGCCAGAACTTCCCAAGGCAACTATCCAATAGAATTTTACTTGATAACAGAAAATGAACTCGAATACATTATTTTAGAATCACAGGGCAAACGTAAATGGATTTTTAGATGGAAGGCTTAATTACCCCAAGGTTGCTAAACGATTTCTGGAAACATCCTGTGGAATCCTTTGGTTATTAAATCCAGTCCACGCATAAACGTTCTTGTATCTGACCCTAGCCCAATACGGAAAAATCCGTCCATCCCAAAGCTGTCTCCTGGCACAACAAAAACGCTTTCATTTTTCATCAAATTATGAACCAAGTTAGTGCTATTAACATCTATGTTGAAACGAACATATACGAATCCTCCTGCTTTAGGAGG
>CAZPLA010000006.1:0-18428 GCA_964587385.1 uncultured Dehalococcoidia bacterium
CCCCAGGTTTTTCTAAACGACAATCACAAACTTGGCAGCGGAACCCATAAAGTTTCTTTATTTTACCCGGCAGCAGAGGATTTCTATCTACTATGCTGACAGATATCTTCTTCCTGGCAGTCCTTCGATAGTTTGATTTAAGTTTACCTGCTAATGTTTTTTCTAGATTTTCAATTGATTTTTCACTTTGCAAATGAAACCTGCAAACGAAGTATCCACTTTTCCCAATTACTCTCTCGATGTGATTTATGTGATAGATTCCATCGTACCGATATCCGGTTTGTGGACCATTTGATATCTGAAAACCCCTAGTCACTCGAACTGGTAATTTATTTTCAAAACTTAATTTCAGTGCAAGATTCCCTTTAACGAACTCTTGGTCTTTTATCTGCTTCCCCCCCGGAACATCTTGCCCTCCTTCTCCAGTGTAAAGGATGTAATCTAATTCATCCTTATTATCCTCATATTTCCCTGACATAACGATAGAGCAAGCGCCTTCTCTTTGACGCCCCCAAATTCCATGGATTGGAGGACGATGAATTCCCGCGTCACTTAATGCTTTCCTAGAATCAAATATTGCACCAACTTCGTATTGGTCAGGGTGACCAAATCTAAACTTAGACATTATATAATCCGATGACGGTCATTAGACGTTATTCCACGGTTACCGACTTAGCCAAATTTCTTGGTTGATCCACATCACAGCCTCGAGCGACGGCCGCGTAATATGCTAAGAGTTGCAGAGGAATAAGAGTCGCAAAGGGTGTAAGCAATTCAGGCGTTTCTGGAATATATATGGCATGGTCCACTTGTGATGTAATTTCAGCATCGCCTTCGGTAGCAATCGATAACACTACCCCATCTCTAGCCTTAACCTCTTTTATATTATTCAACATTTTGTCATAAAGCCGGAATTTTGGTGCTAAAGCAACAACAACCATTGAATCATCAATTAACGCTATCGGTCCATGTTTCATTTCTCCAGATGCATATCCCTCAGCATGAACATAGCTTATTTCTTTTAATTTGAGAGCCCCTTCCAAAGCAATTGGATATGTGGAACCTCTGCCCAAATAAAGAGCATGTTCATAGCGTTGTAACCATCGACCAAGCTTAGAATATTGTGAATGGTCTGCAAGTATATTACCAAGTATATTAGGTAATCTTCCCAAATAATTTATAGAGTCCTCAAAAGATTCATCTCCCAAAAAACCATTTGTTCTTCCAATATGCAAAGACAATAGCAACATTAAACACATCGATGCAACAAAAGTCTTAGTACTTGCAACTCCTATTTCCAATCCCGCTCTCATAAACAAAGTTCCTTCAGCAATACGGTCTGCCTGACTTCCTTCTACGTTACAAATAGTTAATAATCTACCTCCCTTCGACTTAGCCAAGTCCATCGCCGCCAGAGTATCAGCCGTCTCTCCTGATTGTCCTATGGATACTACAAGGGTATGTCGATCAATGGGGACATTCCTATAGCGGAACTCTGAAGATGACTCAACTTCAACTGGCAATCCAGCGAATTCCTCTATCCAATTACGACCAATCATAGCTGCATGAAGACTTGTACCACATCCAATAACGATTATCCTTCGAAATTCTTTGACCTCAATTTCACTAAACGGAAAGTTTTCAATAGATAGCTTATTTTTGTTAAAATCCACCTGGCCTCTCATAGCACTAATAACTGCCTGTGGCTGTTCCATAATTTCCTTCATCATAAAATGCCTATGTCCGCCTTTTTCGACAACATCTAGACTCTGAGACAAAATTTGTGGTTTCTTAATAATTGACTCCCCCTGCAAATTCATAAATCTAATCCCATCACTACTTGCTACAACCACATCCCCATCATCTAAAAAGATGACATTATCAGAGAAAGAAGCCATTGCCGATAAGTCACTTGCTAAAAAGGTTTCTCCATCTTTATGTGATACAACAAGCCCACCAGCGTATCCAATGCGGGCTCCTAGAATGATATCTGGTTGACCTTCCCAAATTGCGGATATCGCATTTGCACCCTGTATCACTGATAGGGATTTCAAGAAAGCAGATTGAAAATCTTGACCCTCAGCAATATATTGGTCAATTAGATGAGCAATAACTTCAGTGTCTGTATCTGAAGTAAATACATGTCCCTTAGCCGTAAGATCGTTTTTCAATACAAGAAAATTTTCAACTATCCCATTATGAACAACGGCCATCTTTCCACTACAGTCGGTATGAGGGTGGGTATTAGCTAGACTTGGACGACCATGAGTTGCCAATCTCGTATGGCCCAATCCTAAATTTCCATTTATGTCTTGTTTTGATAAGGATTCAAGTAAGTTACTTACTCTTCCCACAGAATGGTTAACTTGGAGTGAGCCAGAAGGTTCTACGGTAGCCAATCCCGAGCTATCATATCCTCGATACTCTAGTCTCTCCAGACCTTTGAGAACCACAGAAGAGGCCTTGCGAAATCCTATATAGCCTACTATTCCACACATGTAAATTAATTACCCGCAAATAAATTCCCATACATCCTTTACTGGTATGAGAATGAGAATTATAGTTCTCAAGTACCCTGTACATCAAATGTCTTATGGGATACTCTTAATATTCGTGCCTAAATAGTTTACTAACTGAAATAGAATGCTAACTTACGCTGAGGCAGATTAAATGGCTATATACCCGGTTATTCTTGCAGGAGGCTCTGGAACTCGATTATGGCCTTTGTCTAGTCCAGATAATCCGAAGCAGTTCAACTTTTTGTTCGGCAAACAGAGCTTATATCAGCAAACAATACAACGAATTAGTAATATGGATGAGCTATCAGACCCCATAGTTACATGCAATGCGACTCACGTAGATCATGTTTTAAACCAGACAAGTCAGATTAATCAAAATCTATCGTATTTGATAATAGAACCGGTTGGGAGAAATACTGCACCCGCCATCACATTAGCTGCTCTATCATTAAGACAATCATCTCCAATATCCAACTGTGACCCCATTATGTTAGTAATGCCTTCTGATCATATGATAAGAAATGCAAATAACTTCCAGCACTCCATTAGAACCGCTTTTAAATTAGCAAATTTGGGATACATGGTTACGTTCGGAATAGAACCCACAAAACCGCATACAGGTTATGGGTATCTTGAGATGGGCATCTCGATAGAATTATCTCCGCAAACCCCAGAACAAGCGGAAGACATGAGATGCCTCCAACTATCTAACTTCAAAGAAAAACCCAATCTGCAAACCGCAAAATCTTATTTAAAATCGGGGAACTATTTATGGAATAGCGGTATATTTATGATGAAAAGTTCAGTTTGGCTTTCTGAACTAGAATTGTATCGCCCTGACATATATTCAGCATGCGTTAAAGCGTGGCAATACGGACACACGGACGAATATATTAAGAACCCAAGCAAAGAATGTTTCGAGGATTGCCCCAGTGAATCAATAGATTATGCTGTAATGGAAAAAGCATCTGCTGCTACACTACCTGAAACGAAATCGTTGGTCTCAAAATGTGCTGTGATACCAATGAAAGTGGATTGGTCTGATCTTGGTTCATGGTTCTCTTTATGGGAAACTGGAAAGAAGGATTCCTACGGCAACACTCTAATTGGTAACGTCGTCGCTGATAATTGTAATAATTCACTATTGATATCTACCGGCCCTCATATATCTGGGTTAGGTCTTGATAGTAGTGTAATAATCGCAACAAACGATGGAATTTTGGCGACAAAATTAAATGTCGAACAATAGTCAGAATATTTTGGCCATTTGCACAATAAAACGGCAAGGATAATATTAGGAGTAACAGATGAAAAATCTCTGGTCTGGGTCCAAATCACCTCGTAAGAAAGAGATGGATTTACTCGTCTATCAAAGCAGATTGATAGGCGCCGATTCCTCACTCGTTGTCTGGGGCGGTGGAAACACATCAATCAAAACCGTCAGGAAGGATTTCCGAGATCGTGATACATCAGTTTTACTGGTTAAGGGTTCAGGCTCAGATTTAAAAACCATCGACCCGAAAGACTTCCCAAGCCTACGCATGGAAGATGTATTAGCTTTATTCGATAAAACCGATATGACAGATGATGACATGGTTACATACCTAGGCCAATGCATGTTAAACCCTAAAGACCCAAGACCTTCAATAGAAACTCTACTACACGCGTTCCTACCATATAAAAGTGTTATACATTCTCATGCTGACGCCATAGTTTCACTTACCAACACCACTGAAGCCAAACAGATCCTTGAAGACATCTATGGACGTGATGTATCAATCATAGAATACATAAGACCAGGCTTTACTTTATCTAAAAAGGTTGGATTAGCGGTTCAAAATAATCCAAATGTGCTTGGTGTAATTCTTATGAACCACGGTTTATTTACATGGGGTAATGATCCCAAGCAAGCTTATGATCGCCACATAGATCTAGTAAATAAAGCTGAGACCTATGCGAAAACAAAGGGCAAATCAAAAAAGGTTTTCACTTCTAATACCAAACTCCAAATTGCTCGTAAAACCCGAAAACAAATCGCCTCATATATATCGCCCACCATTAGAGGATTGATCAGTAATAATCAATCCATGGTGCTTCGTTATGATGATAGCCCAGATATTTTGGAATTTGTTAACTCAAAAGAGGGACAGGAACTAAGTCAGGTAGGACCTGCAACTCCAGATCATACATTGCAAACTAAAATTAAACCTCTTTGGGTCCCTATTTCAAAATCAGTTGACAATCAATCTTTGGTTAAACAACTCATTAGTTCAGTCAACGAATACGTAGATGCATACATTAGATGGTATAAAACTAATACTGATGGAAATCACAAAATGCTGGACCCATACCCTAGAGTTATTCTGATCCCTGGTATCGGTATGTGGACAACAGGAAAAGATTATAAATCCGCTTTAATAGCAGGAGACATCTATCATCATACGATAAAAGTTCTGAAAACTGCTGAAAGTATCGGGCAATACACATCACTCAGTGACAAAGATTCCTACGACGTGGAATATTGGCCTATGGAACTATACAAACTCACATTAGCACCACCAGAACTAGAATTGGCTAGAAAGATTACGATGATAACTGGAGCTGCCAACGGAATTGGCAAAGCAATCGCAGAGCGGTTTGCTTATGAAGGTTCGCATCTCTTAATCGCGGACGTAGATCATGATGGTATTCATACGTTATCAGAGGACCTTAACCGAAAATATGGAAATGGACGGGTTACTCCTGTAGTAATGGATGTCACAAAGGAAAGCGATATAAATAATGCTTTTCACATACTAAGAACAACATACGGTGGCCTAGATGTATTAGTATCAAATGCTGGAGTCGCACCTGTTGGAGCTATAGATGAAATTGCGATTTCAGAATGGAACCGCGCCTTTAATGTTAATACTACGGGCCATTTCCTTGTATCAAGGGAAGCAGTTCGTTTAATGAAACAACAAAAATTGGGAGGCAGTATTGTATTTATAGGTACTCGTAATATTCCAGCTCCAGGAAAAGATTTCGGTGCCTATAGCGCATCCAAAGCCGCTGAAGCTCAACTCGCTAGGGTTCTTGCTATTGAGAGTGCCGAACACGGTATTAGATGCAATATCATAAACCCCGATGCCATATTTGAAGGGTCGAACCTTTGGTCCGTAGAAGTTAGAAGGCAAAGAGCTAAAGCTCATGGAGTTAGTATTAAAGAACTAGAACAGTTCTATCAAAAAAGAAACTTGCTGAATGTACGTATAACTGGTGCCGATGTGGCAGAGGCTACATTATTCTTCGCCAGTTCTAGAACCTCCAAAACGACTGGTGCCATGCACCCAGTTGACGGAGGAATAAGAGACGCATTTCCTAGATAAAAAGTTAGCAAACATCTTTGCTTAACGATTAGCTTGGCGTTCGACTTGTTTAGCTTCCTGCCACAGTCTATCTTTATCTTTTAGAGTCATATTGCTTAATTTCAAGTTTCTTTCTTCGGATAACTTTTCCATCAACAGATAACGGTTCTTAAATTTAGAGATAGAAGCCCTAAGAGCATCCTCCGCATGTATGCCATACCATCGAGAGAGATTTACTACAGAAAAGAGTATATCTCCTATCTCATCAATAAGGTCTTCATGAGTGGAAGCATTCTGCATTTCTTTTAATTCTTCATATACTTTATCTAATACATAAGACAACTCATCCCAATCAAAGCCGTCTCTAGACACCCTATCTTGCATAAGTTGAGCATATGCCAATGCCGGTGTTGCATTTGGAATCCCATCTACTGGAGATGTTATTGAACCCTCGTCTTTCTTAATACGGTCCCAATTTCTTTCTACTTCTTTAACATCACTAACTTTGGATGTGCCGAAAACATGTGGATGTCTCCGTATCAATTTATTATTCACTTGAAGGAATACGTTATCCCAAGTAAATTCATCGTTCTTAGATGCAATGTCCGTATGAAAGGCTAATTGAACCAATAGATCTCCCATTTCTTCAGCAAGTTTCTCCGGTTGACTCGAGTCTATTGCCTCCAATACCTCATAACATTCCTCCAAAAGATTCCTCTTTAAAGATTGATGCGTTTGCTCTAGGTCCCATGGACAGCCTTCAGGCCCACGGAGTCTTTCTACAATACGCAAAAGGGCCTCAAACGTGCTAAGATCATCTCGGAACGAATATTCTGGTTTCATAAAAATATTATAAGGAATAGCCTCATTAAATGACAGTCCAGTATAGTCTGTATAATTCTATTAGATGATGTATTTCATGCCTAAATTGCAGGCCGCCACATTAGTTGTTTCAATACTTTTATTACTAATATCATCCAGTGTAACCTGGGCTATAAATGATCTCTCCCTATACGAAAGGAGCTTCGATAAATACAAGGTATCTGAAACGTCCGGAATCGAGAAATCGGAATTATTAGCAGTATCCAAAGGAATACAGAAGTATTTCAACTCAACTGATAAATCATTAAATATCGAAGCAACAGTAAACGACCAAAAGCGTCATCTTTTCGGAATTAAAGAGATCGCTCATATGAAAGATGTTAAGAGGTTAGTCCAGGGAAACTACATCATCCAAGTATTATCTGCAGTAGCCGTTTTAAGTATTTTCATAAGTGCCAAATTATCTTTTAGTTCGGGAACGATTCAATTCATATGCAAATACGCCATGTGGGGAGGCATAGCAACAATCATACTAGTCACTACTATAGGCCTTGCTGCACTTATCACCTTTGATCAGCTATTCCTAGCTTTTCATAGAATTAGTTTCACCAATGATTTCTGGAGATTGGATAGTAGCAAGGATTATCTAGTTATAATATTTCCTCAAGGTTTCTGGAAAGACGCCACAATATTCGTAGCTACATTAATAATCAGCTCTGCTTCGATACTATCCATTATTTCTGGCACTTACCTATGGTTTCTCAAACGTTCGTCCAACTTAACCTAAAGGGTTTGCCGCTGGTGCCAAATACATGCCCGAATAGTCATCCGAACCATGACACGTCTCAATCATCCTGCACAGGCACAAGACCCACCAGCACATCCTGGGCATCCGCCCATCCCGCTCACGGACGAGGATCCGCCCTGTCTATTGGTCGATATAGCAGAGAATAATGACAAAGCTTTACGGGCAGGCAAAAAACAACCTGGACAGGTAGCATGAGTTGCTCCTGATGTCTGAAGACGATCAAACCTTGAATTGCATTCATCACAGATATATTCGTAAATAGGCATAAACTACTCACCCAATAATTCCTTAGTTCAAGTATAAATCTACTTATATATAAATAATAGTCAATCTCGCAACACATAAAAGGAGAATGTTATGTTAATCAGTCCTGCCTATAGACGCCGAACTGAAACTAAGATAGAAATTCAACAATGCCCAGATGCGCAAGTATCATTTCATGTCTCCCCAATTAACACCCATCTTCACATCCACTTTTAGAGGAACAGCAAAGTCTAAATGCCCGACTAAGGCGTTAGGCATTTCATCATAGACAATTCCCTTAAGTTCAGAAAGTTCATTTGATGGAACTTCAAAAATCAATTCGTCATGCACTTGTAGTAATAACTTGGACTTTAATTTCGACTCATACAACCTGCGATGGATTTTTATCATTGCTAGTTTCATAATATCTGCGGCACTACCTTGAATAGGCATATTGACGGCCATACGTTCACCAGCTTGCCTAATCATAATGTTACTTGCTTCTACTTCAGGGATATATCGCCTTCGACCTAGAATTGTTTGCACATACCCAGTTTTACCGACGTAATCCTTGATTCCATCTATGTAGCTCTGAATTCCGGGGTATTTTGCAAAATATGTATTTATAAAATGCCTTCCTTCTTCAGGAGAGAACTCAGTCTGCTGAGATATTCCAAACGGAGACAGTCCGTAGATTACTCCAAAATTCAAAACCTTGGCAATTCTACGTTGATCACTGGATACTTCATCCAGAGAAACTTCAAACATCATAGAAGCTGTTGCAGAATGTATATCTTCGTCCTCAAGAAACGCATCCACCAAAGCTTTATCATCTGAAAGATGAGCAAGGACTCGTAATTCGATCTGCGAATAGTCTGCTGAGAATAAATACCATTGTTCTCCTTCTACTTGTGGAGCTACGAATGCTTTACGCACTTCCCTTCCCAAGGAAGACCTTACAGGGATGTTCTGAAGATTCGGGCCTGTACTTGATATCCGTCCCGTAGCCGCACTAGTCTGGTTATAGCTTGTGTGAATTCTGCCTGTATTTTCATTAACCAAACCAGGTAATGAATCCACATATGTCGATTTCAGTTTAGTTAGCTGTCGATATTCCATAATCTTATCCACGACCGGATGAGATTCCTTCAAATTCTCTAAAGAATTCGCATCCGTAGAAAAACCAGTTTTAGTTCGTTTGGTTTTCGGCAAATTTAATTCATTAAACAACACATTACTAAGTTGCAATGGAGAAGATATAGTAAAGGTATGGCCAACATATTCAAAAATTGTGTTGGCAATTTCGTTTATGCTTTGATCTAACTGTTCTGACATAACAGATAATGCTTCGCTGTTTAGCGTAATCCCTTGCCTTTGCATATCTACTAGCACTTGTATGATAGGCATCTCTACCTTTTGAAACAGCTGTAATAAACTATCGGCATCCAAATCTTTGGCAAATATTTCACCAAGCTTTCTAGAGTAATCCGCATCTGCACAAGCATATGAAGTAACTTTTTCTATCGGCACCTGAGCCATCGATATTTGATTCTTACCTGTACCAATTAAAGTAGTTATAGGGTCCATATTGACCCCTAATACATCTAAGCCAAGATTCTTTAGCCCAATAGATTTTTTTCCCAATAAATGAGCGGATATCATTGAGTCTGATAGATTGCCGTTAAGTCTAATACCATAGTTGCCCAAAACAGTCATATCGAAATTAAGATTGTGTCCAGATTTACTAATTTCTTCATCATCAAAAATTGGTTTAATTTGATCTATTACTTGCCATACTGGTAACTGTGTACCAACATCGTGGCCTACAGGCACATACCAAGCTTTGCCTCCAGAAATTGCAAAACTTATTCCAACTAAACTGGCCCTCATTGAATCCAACATGTTGGTTTCTGTATCAAAGGCAAAAACACCAGCATTTTTTAGATCAGTTACCATTTCTTCCAATTCCTCAAAGGTATCCACTGTCTTGTAATTGGATAATTCTTCAAACTTATATCCACTTTGAATGACATCAGTACTTCCATCTTTATTATCAATACTTCCGACATCAGGTATCTTAGGTATAATACTGAAAAGCTCCAATTCTCTCATAAAATCAACAACATCTTGTCGGTTGAAATTCCAAAATTTGCTTCCATCAATATCAAGGACGACAGGAGCATCTCGTACTATCGTGGCCAGGAATCTACTTTCAAAAGCCAATTCCTTGTTAGCGACCAGAATGTCTCTTAATCTATTGGAGTCAATCTGTTCAATGTGGTCGTAAATATTTTCTAAATTCTTGTAATCTAACAGCAGTTTTATAGCAGTTTTCTCACCCACTCCAGGTACGCCTGGAATATTATCAGACGCATCTCCTTTTAAGGCTTTAAAGTCTATTTGCTGGTCAGGCCCTAATCCACCAAATCTCTGCATTACGGCAGAGCTATCGTAAATTTTACGCTCACCTACTCCATGAAATAGAAGCACACTCGTATAATCAGACACTAATTGGAGAGTATCAGTATCTCCAGTCAAAATTAGAGATTTAACACCTTGGTCTTCTGATTGCCGTGTTAGCGTACCAATTATGTCATCAGCCTCATAACCGGGCATTTCCAATAGCGGAACATTAAACACTGACATAAGTTGTCTAATTCGCTCAAATTGTGGTTTCAACTCTGGAGGAGTGGCCGACCGATGAGCCTTATAAGCAGGAAAATGTTCATGCCTAAATGTAGGGCTAGATGTATCATAAGTCATGATACAGTGCGAGGGGTTAAATTCTTCTATGATTTTTAAAAACGTATTAGAAAATCCAAAAACCGCGGTGGTATGTTCACCTGTGGTGGTGGTAAGATTTAGTCTTACACCTATAGCATGGAATGCCCTATGTATCATTGCATATCCATCAACAATCATCAGTAACGGATGTTGATTATTAGAAGCTGATAACGTCATACATAGCCCCTCTAGCTATTGTTAAAAGAATTATACACTACACTCAGTTTCAACTTCATACTAAACAGATTAATAATAGTCCGTCTCGTTAAAAAGATTTAGCCTCCCAGTCTACTTCTAGAGCAATCTGGGAGGCTAAATAGGGTTATTAGTTTCGATTATCGCTTCTTTCCGGCAGCGACGAACTCAAACGTATCAATTCCACTAAGTAAAGCCAAACCATTGCGAATACTCGTAAGGTTAGCAGTTAGCTGTTTTTCCATAGCCCTTAGAGTCTTCGCTGAATAGGCATCTGCCTCAGCCTTTTTGGTCCTGGTTTCCGTATCGGCCTGCGCCATAACTCTAGAGGCTTTATGTTCCGCCTCTTCAATAATAGCTTGAGCCTTTCTAGTAGCCTGATTCATTACTTCCGTCTGATTAAGACGAGCTCTAAACTCTTCTTCCGCCTGGGCTTTAATTTTTCGTCTTTCCACTTCAGCCTGGTTGAAGATTTCTTCTTTACGCATAACAATTTCTTCAGCGGCTTTAACGTCCTGTGGAACGGCTAGCCGCATTTGATCCATAAGTTCCTGGACTTTTTTAGCATCCAATAAAGTCCTTCCAGCTACGGGCACCTTAAGACTAGTTGTGATTAGTGCATCCAATTTATCTACAATATTAAGTATTTCCATCTCGTCTCCTTTTACAATGGCTTATTTTAGTTTAGGGCGTGAAACCCATCTTCTCACAAACCGCCTGTACTACTTGGGGCGGCACCAACTCACCTATATCACCGCCTAAACCAGCCACTTCTTTAAGAAGACTTGAGCTAACAAATTGATACTCAAGGCTGGTTATAAGGCAAACGAGCTCAACAGGTGGAGCAAGTTTTTTGTTCATAAAGGCCATTTCACACTCGTATTCAAAATCAGAACCCCCTCTTAGGCCCCTCACAATAACTCCCGCTCCTATCCGCTGAGCATAATCAACCATCAAACCATCAAAAGTTGTCACCTCCACATTATCAATTTTATTTACTACCTGCCGGAATAAATCTACTCGTTCTTGTGTTTCAAAAAGAAGATCCCTGTTAGAATTTTCATATACCCCGATAACAACCTTCTCAAAAATACGCGAAGCTCGAGTTGCCACGTCAACATGGCCCAAAGTAACAGGGTCAAAGGTGCCTGGATATAAACAAACCGTCATACAATCTCCGTCCCTTGAAAAAATTCAACCACAGAATCACCATAGCGTCGTGAATCAAACCGTGAAAGATTACCATAGGTGTCATTTAGGTTAGAATGCTTCGAATGTCCCACTACTACCATTCCGTCAGCCTCCAGTATCTTAGTCTCGCCAATAACCTTCAGTACAGGAGCCAAATCTTTCATCTTATATGGAGGGTCCATTAGAACCAAGTTATATGACCCTTTCAAAACCTCCAATGCCTTTTCCGTTTTCATACAATAAACCCTACTATGGCCATCTAAACCAGTGGATCGAAGATTAGCTCGGATTACAGCACATTGTTTAGGATCCTTTTCAACAAAATCTACCCAGATGGCACCTCTACTCAGTCCTTCTATTCCTAAAGAACCAACCCCAGCGTATAAATCCACTATTCTCTTCCCATTAACATTCTCATGCCCTAGAACATTGAAGACTGCTCCACGAACGAGGGCAGAGGTAGGTCTAGCCCCGCTTATGGCAGGAGGAGCTAATTTACGACCTCTGGATATTCCACCTACCACACGCATATTCACCGTCTTTCCTACTCTACATAACTGTTGACAACATCGTAAATAGAAATGGTCACAGTTTTAAACGATTTTAACAAAAATATAAAAATGGAAATCGAATTCTTATATAATAACGCCCCCTCTATTGTATGGAATGGTCACGTCTCCACACTTATTGTTCACCCACTAATAAGTATGCTGACTATTTACAAAGCTAGGCGGTTAGTCTACAATCCGGGTGTCAAAGGGGCATGGACACTAGGTCTGGCCCTTTCTCTTTTTGGACGGAGTTCATTGGTAAATCAAATTCATTATCTTACAGCCCCTGGATTAGTTAGACTCAAAAAAGAGTTAGAATCCTTCCGCACGGACAAGCGGGAAGAGATCGCCAGGCGCATCCAGTTGGCCAATCAAATCGGTGGAACAGTAGACAACGCTGAATACGAAGAGGCCAAGAAAGAACAATCATTTATAGAAGGACGCATAATAGACCTTCAAAATATATTAAATAGAGCTGAAATCATAAAAGACCGTAAGGGTCCAAAAAGTATTGTAGAAGTAGGGGCAACCGTAACTGTATATAACAAAACTCGCCACAAGAAAGAACAATATTTTATCGTTGGAAGTCACGAATCAGAACCATCTAGTGGGAAAATTTCTAACGTTTCTCCAATCGGACAGGCATTACTCCAAAAGAAAGTTGGAGACATAGCTAAAGTTCAAGTGCCAGCCGGTGTAATCAACTTTGAAATCCTGAAGATCAGGTAATATTCCTTGTAATCATGAACCTTATGCACGATAAGAGCGGAGATGTTTTCGCTAGCCGCCAACTAAAACTTCAAAGGTTGCGGGAAAAGGGCATAGACCCCTATCCCCCCCGGTTTCATAGAAGTCATACGAACAAACAGGCTAGAGAGCTATACCTGAATTCCAAGCAATCATCTGAAGAGCATGAGTCTACATCAGAAAATGTAACTGTAGCTGGAAGGATCATAGCGCTTAGGACAATGGGAAAAAGCGCATTTGCAGATATCAGGGATAGCACTGACAAGTTGCAAATATTAATACGTAGAGATGTCCTAGGTTCGGATTACGATATGCTAAAAGACCTCGACATCGGAGACATCATAGGCGTCGAAGGTTCATTAACCGAAACACGTACCGGGGAAATAACTCTACAAACTAATAAGATCACAATTTTGACTAAATCGATGCGGCCTCTACCTGAAAAATGGCATGGATTACGGGACATAGAACAACGTTACAGACAACGGTATTTAGATCTAATTGCAAACAACGAGGATGTAACCCCCATTTTCCAGAAACGCAGTCAAATTCTGGAATCTATACGCAAGTTTTTCAACAATAGAGGTTACATTGAAGTAGATACGCCGATTCTTGTACCAGTTGCTGCTGGAGCTTTGGCACGGCCATTCATTACCCATCACAAGGCTCTTGATAGAGAATTGTACATGAGAATTGCTACTGAGTTATACCTAAAGCGCCTAATCATCGGAGGATTCGATAAGGTCTATGAAATAGGCAAGATGTTTCGTAATGAAGGTATAGACTCGGTCCATAATCCAGAATTCACCACCCTAGAAAGCTATGAGGCCTATTCTGATTACAATAATATAATGGAACTAGTAGAAACGCTTATTTCTGACATAGCTCAAGAAGTTCTAGGAACCACTATTATCAAATATCGTGACGATACAATAGATTTATCCCCTCCATGGAAACGTATCAGTTATTGTGAAGCAATATATCAACACAGTGGCATAGATTTGCAGCCATTTCTTGAAGGCACAAAGGATACAAATCAACTAGTAATAGAAGCCCGAGATCGTGGAATTATGGTTGATAAAGGACCTCCTCACCAGGTCTATGACAAAATACTCTCACTAGCAGTTGAACCCAATCTAGTTCAGCCCACTTTTATAATAGATCACCCTTTGATTATGTCCCCATTAGCAAAGCAAAAATATGATAATCCTTTCTTAGTAGAAAGATTCGAAGGATTCATAGGTTCTATGGAAATAGCTAATTCGTTTACAGAACTAAACGATCCTGAAGAACAAAGGCATAGGTTCCAACTACAGGAGGATATACGTAAAGAGTTTGCAGACGAAGAAACCGACCGAACTGATGAGGACTTTTTGACAGCTCTTGAATATGGCATGCCTCCAACTGGAGGTTTAGGAATCGGCATAGATCGCATAGTAATGTTACTAACGGGGCAAACAGCAATTAGAGATGTTATTTTCTTCCCTCAAATGAGAGGCCCAGATTAATTATGTTATCTATGGAATTGATACGACATGACCCAGATTACGTATTACGAGCCTTAGCTTCACGGGGGGAAACTGCCCCAATCGCCGAGATTCTAGCCATTGACGAAAAAAGGCGCTCACTTATTGCCCGAGAAGACATTTTAAGAGCTAAGCGAAATCAAGTTAGTAAGGATATTGGGCAAACCAAGGGCACCAAAACAGAGCTAGTGGAAGAAATGAGAAAAGTTGGAGACGAAATCTCCACCATTAATCAGGAAGTTAAGCTAATCCAAGAAGAACTGGATTCGTTACTCCTTGGATTACCAAATATTCCTAAGTCAGAAGTCCCAAAAGGTCTTGATGAATCTTCGAACGTAATCATTAAAACTTGGGGTGAACCAAAAAGTTTTGATTTTACCCCTCTTCCACATTGGGAACTGGCTGAAAATCTAGGGATATTAGACTTGCAACGTGGCGCGAATATATCAGGGTCAAGATTCTTTGTTTTGGTAGGCAAAGGAGCAAAACTTGAACGGGCATTAACCAATTTTATGCTCGAAATTCATACTAGCCAGCATGGTTATTGCGAGGTTCAGGTGCCAACCCTAGTTCGCAGAGAAATCATGCTCGGATCTGGCAATCTCCCAAAATTCGGCGACAACCTATACCACGATGAAGAGGATGACCTTTGGTTAATTCCTACTAGCGAAGTTCCCCTTACCGGAATGCACAACGGGGAAATTTTACAATCAGGCATTCTACCCCTCAAATACGTGTCACTAACACCATGTTTCAGAAGAGAAAAAACAGCTGCAGGTAGAGATACAAGAGGTATCAAACGAGTACACCAATTTAATAAAGTAGAAATGTACAAATTTTGCACTCCGGAAACATCTGAGGCTGAACTTAAATCACTTGTGGAAAATGCCGAAACTATCTGTAAACTCTTAGAGTTGCCATACCGGGTTCAACAATTATGTGCCGGCGAATTGGGATTTTCATCATCCATGTCGTACGACCTAGAGATGTGGGCACCTGGATGCAAAGAATGGCTAGAGGTGAGCTCTTGCTCTAACTGCACTGATTTCCAAGCCCGTAGATCAAATATTAGATACAGGGCAAAAGAAGGTAAATCTACTACCTTTATTCACACACTAAATGGTTCAGGACTTGCACTCCCAAGAGTACTCATATCTTTGCTAGAAAACGGACAACAGCATGACGGTTCGGTGATAATACCTGAAGCACTAAGGCCTTACACCGGATTCGATGTTATAGATGGAACATAATCAATTTAGCAAACAGAGCGAATTTATTTTAGACAACCAAAACCCTCAATAGAAATACCTAGGTAAAGGCATTCGTATAGGCAGTTAAGAACGTCAAGTTACGATAAATCACGGCATTATAAATATAAATCAGCTTAACGCATATTGACACAAACGCTTAATCAAATTATATTCTATCGATGTTTAAACGATTTGAAGACGATTTGTTTCACTTATGTATCAGCCCTATATAGGGCAATAATTAGATACGCTTAATTAAAATCTAATTGATTAATCAGTAATGCCCGTTCAAGATTTTGAACGGTTTTTTTGTGTCCAAAAATCAAAATTCTAAGAGAGTATAAAAATGTATTTTAAATCTTTGTTGGTGTTTGCATTAGTCCTATTGACAGTCTTTGTTACAACAGTTGGATGTGCAACTCCCCAAGAATCAACTAGTCCAGGAACATCTAACACAACAGATGCCCAAACTTCCTTTGAAGTTTGGGCGGTTGACCAGTCTAGCACTGGTAGCTACGGAACTGGTGGACTAATCTACATATGGGACGGCTCCGACATCTCTGCTAACGCTAGCGAGGCGACTCCTGAGGTTATCGATCTGGCAAAGGCAGCTGTTGAGGCCGGATGCGATGCACCCAAGAAGCCGCACATGGTACTTGCTAACCACACTAGCCCGAAGGCTAGCCACGTTGTTCTAGCCAATGTAGGTTCCGGCGACACCTTCTTCATAAACATTGATAGCCGTACTATTGTTGGCTGCGTCAACACAATAGGCGGTTTCAATGAAGCAGGCGGAACAGCAAATGCTCACGCCTCTGTTGCATCTCCTGATAATAGCATGGCTATCGTCGCGAATATTGGCGCAAAAGGCGAATCAGGGTTCCTACATAAGATCCAAACTGACTACACCAATAATGATTACAAATTGGTGGAGACATTGGCATTAGGCCAGTTCTCCAATGACTTAGGAACTTCTGTAGCTCGACCCATCTGCCACGAATTTACTGAAGACAGTAAGTTCGCCTACGTAACCCTGGCTGGTGGTGGCCTACTAGTGGTTGATGTGGGCTCTTCGGATGGAACGACATCTATGAATGTAGTGAAGGTCTATGGCAAGGAAACCGTTCCAGGTATCGGCTGCGGTGTGTCCCGTCTTCCCCTTGGAAAGATAATGACCAATGGTGAGAGTGGGGCTAAAGGAGGAGACGATTTCCTATATACCTTTGATGCTAGTAAAGCTACCGAAGGACTATTCCCGGATCCGGTACAAATTGAACTTCCGGGTGAGGACACCCATGGTGCGGTTACATGTACTGATAAGAACGGAAACTTATTTGCAGTAACCAGCATGCGCGTAAGTAATGACGTCAATTTCGTAGACCTCCAAACCAATAAGGTCGTCGCTACGCAGTCAATGTCCGCGCCCTTCAGCGAGGATCCAAAGCCTGACGTGGCGGACATCGTGGGAAACAAGATGTTCATTGCGCTAAGGGGTGCTAAACCTCTAACGGCCATCGGTGCCCTTGAGTTCGCTGGTAGAACTCCAGGGGTGGCTGTGCTGACCATCAACGATGATTGTAACGGGTTCAGTTGGGAATCAAAGGACCTTGCGTCGATGAATGACCCTTCAAGGCTGGTTGATGGAATCTTCCCTGGGAAGAAAATCACGGCCGCCGATCCGCACGGTCTTGAAGTAATATTCCGATAAAGCTTTTTAAAAGGTGGACCTCCCGTCTCACGGGTCAGACTAGGATCCGTGAGACGGCATCAGTAAGCAATACTTGAGTGGTGTGCGGTAGGATGGCATTATTATGTCAACAAGGTCAAATGTACCGCATGATTTTTATTGACCCAATATGGTACGATAAAGGCCACTGATTTGTACTTAAAATGTGGCTGTATCTCATCTGGTTTTTCTCTTCAATGGCATTTAAGAGGTACGGGGTTCGAGTCCCCGCAGCTCCACCATCTCTATTTACAGATATGAATTCTAAGAGGAAGAGAGCTTAAACTGTTTTCGTATCGTTCAGATATCGTATTCAGAGAAACAAGGAGATTGGCATGCCTATAAATACTAGGAAAGAAGGGAATCCTTTAGTGGGTATAGTTGGCGGCAGTACTTCTGATTTCCCAATTTTACAAAAATCTGTTGATCTATTGAACCATCTTGAAGTGGAGAGTGAACTAAGAGTCGTATCGGCTCACCGAACTCCAGACTGGTTATTTGAATATGCAGAAAGTGCTGAAGATAGGGGTCTAAAGGTAATCATAGCTGGGGCGGGTGGGGCTGCACATTTGCCAGGGATGCTTGCTGCCAAAACCATACTACCAATAATCGGAGTCCCGGTACCATTAGAACACCTTAAAGGCATGGATTCACTACTTTCCATAGTCCAAATGCCAAGAGGCATTCCAGTAGCCACAGTTGCAATCGAAGGTGCTGAA
>CAZPLA010000007.1:0-69298 GCA_964587385.1 uncultured Dehalococcoidia bacterium
ACCAGCGGCTGCCAATGTCTGTGCTTGTTCGCGATAGTTTTCCAATTCCTCCTCTGGTGTCGGATAAAATCGCGGATCCGAACTGATGGTGCCAGGGATCCATGCGCTCATATTTGACATTGACCCAGCTACTGCAATCGGTCGGCTTGGGGACCCATTGTTTACTGCTTCACGCGCCAATTCGACTGCTTTTGTAGTAATGATAACTGTTTTATCAGCAAGTCCCGCTGCAGCCAAAACATGACGGTTGGTTGCAAAAGTGTTGGTAGTGACGATATCTGCACCGGCTCGGATATACTCTTCGTGAACCCTACGCACCACCTCAGGGTGGGTCTTGTTGGCAACTCCACACCAAGCCGGGGAACTCATTGCGCCGCCAAATCTCTCTATCTCACTTCCAACAGCTCCATCCAAAACAATTATCTCCTGGTTTCTTAACTTGTCGTCGAGAATCATATTCAGTCCTTTTTAACATATTCAGGCGTAAGATGTTATTTCATGGTACATATCTGAAAAACTTGGCGCAAATCGCACGAGCCTGTACCTTATATATACTATAGGGGATCACTCTCGATTTGCGCCAAGCTTTTCAGATTCATTTGATATAATGACCGCCATGGAATATTTGGCAAAGGAGGGACAGATCGTGGCAAGGAAAACACAAGTTGAAAGCAGTTGGGCCAAACGAGTGGCTGGCTTGGAACATGTGGCGGGCTTTATTTCTTTCTACTGGGACTATAAGAAGGGACGCCTTCTCCTAGAGGTAAGCGAACTGGATCAAGAGTTCTTGTATTTGCGGGCCCTAGCTACAGGTGTCGGCTCTGTAGATGTACGCACCCTGGACAGAGGGACTATTGCGGAACCTTCTCTTGTCACTTTTAGGAAAATTGGACCAAAGGTGCTTCTAGTACAGAAGAACCTTGCTTTTCGTTCAACCGTTGACAATCCAGACCTTGCACAGAGTGTTCAAGAGTCCTTTGCTGAATCTGTTTTGGGGGCCTTCACGGTAGAGTCAGAGGATCAAGGACGATTGCTGGTGGACGCAACGGATTTTTTTATCCGCGACTCGATGGAGGTGGCAACTTCCATAAAGGATTCCGAGCTAGGTGACTTCAAACTAGACGAAGAGCGCAGTGTTTTTTATTTGCCTCATACTAAAGCCTTTCCTCGAAACACCGAGATAGAAGTCCTGCTGACTCTGTCAGGAGAGAACGTCTCCGATAAGCTTCGGCCTCTTTTGCCGGATGGACGAACCATGAGTGTCCGACAGCATCATTCTTTTGTTGCATTGCCAGAGGATGGATTCCGGCCACGCAAATTGGACCCACGAGTGGGATTCGGCCCACTGTCCTTCAAAGACTATGGAGCCAGCTTCAATGAGAACACAGAGACTCGGTGGATTCGTCGATGGCGCCTGGAAAAGAAGAACCCCAACGAACCGGTTAGCGAGCCTGTGCAACCTATTGTTTACTATCTGGATAGAGGCATTCCTGAACCTATCCGTTCTGCTATGCGAGAAGGAGCACTCTGGTGGAATGTGGCTTTTGAAAAGGCTGGTTTTAAGAATGCATTCCAGGTTAGGGACCTGCCAGATAATGCTGATCCCATGGACGTACGGTATTCGGTTATCCAGTGGGTACACAGGGTAGAGAGGGGATGGTCTATCGGGTCTCATTATGATGATCCTCGCACAGGAGAAATCATCTGCGGAAAAGCGAGAATGGATAGCCACCGTGTGCGCACTATGCATAATTACTGGGCAGCAATGGCACAGTCGACAGAGGATGATTGTGAGCTGGGACTAGATCCTTTGGCAGAATTTGCTTTCACCCTAGGCACGATTGAAGATGAAGAGTCTCTGATGCTTCGTAGACAAGCTCTCCTTACGGCTCATGAGGTTGGCCATACCTTGGGATTTCCTCACAACTTCAGCGCCAGTCTGTACGATCGTGGTTCCGTGATGGAGTACGTAACCCCTCGTATAAAAATTGAGGCAGACGGCACCATAGACTTCAGCGATGCTTATCAGTATGGACTGGGTTCCTGGGATATTCTTGCCGTTCGTTTTGCTTATTCACCTTCGCCGCTTGGAAAGGAAAAGGAACACCTTGAAGCCATTGCCAAAGAAGGTTTGGAGAAAGGAATTCTATTTCTCCCTGACAGTGATCCTCGTTGGAATACTTATGATGACGGAACTGATCCAGTATTTTGGCTTAGAGAAACTCTGGATACTCGACGTGCCCTAATGCAGCGGTATGGGCCGCATCTCCTCAAAGAAGGTCAGCCTGTGGCTGATCTGGACCATTATTTCTCTGTGATTTATTATTTCCATCGGTTTGCTATAGAGGCGGCAGCAAAATATATTGGTGGCATGGAGCACACAAATGCCTTCTTTGGAGATGGCCAAGTTCCCACCTCTATAATTGATTCCTCACGGCAAAGAGAGGCCCTTAATCTTCTGTTGGACTGCCTAGAGCCAGAAAACCTGGATATATCTGAAGAGGTGCTAGCTCATCTGCCACCACCACCCTTTGGCAGTAGTAAAAATTTCGATGCTTCTACGACTCGCGCTGGCTATGCTTTCGACCAACTCTCGGCGGCTCGGTCTGTTGCATCCCTAGTTTTGGATAACGGTCTGGAACGTGAGAAGCTAGCAAGGGTAGTTGCCTTTGCCGTTCGCCAGTCAGAAGAGACGCTAGTGGAACCACCCGTTGCAAAAATTGCATCAGAGCCTCTCACTCTGGGAGAGGTGTTAGATACAATGATTTTCCGCACTTGGAAACAGCCGCTAGAGATCCAACCTCGACACGCAGCTCTACGACGGGTTGTACAGCGGGCTTTCCTGGACCGCCTTCTGATCCTTGCGGCCGATAGTCAGGTGACTCCGGAGGTTAAATCATGGTTATACTATGAGTTGCAGAATCTACAAAGGATGCTTGATCAGAATCAGGGAACAAATGCAGAGGATCAAGTCCATCGCGCCAAGGCTAGGCATGATATCATTCACTTTCTTGAACGTCCTACGGATTGGACTCTCGAGATCACAGGAACCACTCCACCTCCAGGTGCCCCTGTGTAAGGTTTTCTTCTAATTTACATTAACTATATGTTAGCTTCGAATAACTGGTAGTAACTATGCCTATTGCGGTACTAATGTTCTGGCAAACACTTGCCAAATCAACGCATATTTTGAAGTAAATGGTAATATAAACTTGCCATGTTAATCGACGGCCATTGTGACGAGTGTTAGTAGTGATATGTTTTGGTTTCCATATCGCTTTACTGGAGGACTGGTTATTATTATCCTAAGCGCTACTGTTATCTGTATAAATAGTATGGGGATTTTACGGATGTCTTTGAAAACGCATTTATTATTAAATAGCAGCTTATTAATTTTGGGTTCTGTGATCTTTCTGACCTCTTGCGGCCCTACAGAAGTTTCAGTTGATGTAGAGGAAGTAAATGTGGAAGCTGAACTGAACACCTCGATCACTATGCCGGAATCCAGTCAGTTGACCGCTCCACAAGGCGGTTTAGCTACTCCATTTGCAATACCGACGCCGATCGGCTTAGAAGGCATGACCGAAGCGTTGGAGAGTGTTTCGGTTGTTTCGGAGCAACTGCAAGACACTGCAGAACAATTTGGTGCAATACTGGGCTCTTTGAATGATCCGACGCCATTGCCAAAAATTCAGCCCGATTATCCGCACGGTGTAATTGGACTTAATGATCTGCTGTTAATAGGATTTATTGTCAGTGAGGAAACGACATCGAAGTGGAGCCATGCTGGCTTCAAAAATAGTTATATTGGAGTGGTCAACTTTGGTGGGGTAGATCGGTCTTTCGAAGTGCTTATTTTTGATAGTGCTATAACCGATATGTCATTTGCCGCTGAGGTAACAGCTGATATGTTACTCAAGAATGGTTATGGCCAGAGCATTGATTTTCATGAAAATATCTCTGTGAGTTGTAAGAATCAGGAGATTTGTCAGGATTTGTTCAACTCGTTAGATGAGAAACGTAGATTTTTGCAGGGTCAATAAAAAATCAATGGAGATGAGAAGACCGAGCGAAATCTGGCACTCGAACCCACTGACCTAATTATTGCAAAACCAGTCACCATTGTTCGAGTATCTAAGTCTTTGCAACGGATCAGACGTTTATAGTTTCCGAGACGGCGATTAAGAGTTTAAGAAGGACCAGGCTGATGTAACCCAGCCTGGTCCTTATAATTACAATTATCTAAGGAAGAAAAACAGGACTGACACAATCGCAATTCCTATTGACCCTAGGTTTAGAGCATCTGTTTTACCGCTCAGAGCCTTGATGAGAACATAGGCGATAAAGCCGATAGCGATTCCATACGCGATGGAATAGGTCAATGGCATGACTATTGCGGCAAGCACCGCTGGTGCATATTCTGATACGTCACTCCAATCTATATCCTTGATATTACGTAGGAAAAAAGTGGCTATAAAAACCAGAGCAGGGGCGGTTGCATAAGCTGGCACGGATTGTGCTAATGGTGCAAATACAAGACAAGCTGCGAATAGTGCTGCTACCGTCACAGCTGTCAATCCCGTGCGACCTCCCTCCTTCACTCCGGCACCACTTTCTATATAGGAGGTAGTATTAGATGTTCCTACCAATGCTCCAACAACTGTTGCGGAAGAATCAGCAAGTAATGCTCGGTCAATATCCTCAACCTCGCCATCTTCACTGGTCCTGCCTGTAAGATTAGCTACAGAAGTTAGTGTTCCTGCTGTATCAAGAAAGTCCACGAACAAGAATGCAAAGGCTATCCCAATAAAGCCTCCAGTAGCTAGCACAGAGAAATCCAGCTGAAAGGCATGTTCTGGACTAGGCACAGAGCCTACCACACCGCTTAACTCAGCTCCACCTGCGCCGAATATCCAGCCAATAACTGCGACGCCCAGAATTCCTATAATTATAGATCCTGGTATGCCACGATTGTCTAGAACAGCCATGACAAGGAACCCAAGTCCGAATAGAAGAACGGGCCACGAGCTAACATCCCCAAGTCCTACCAATGTTGCTGGATTGTCGATTACCACACCGGCGGTCTTGAACCCGATAATAGCCAGAAATAGCCCGATGCCTGCGCCTACACCTAACTTCATACTTTTTGGTATGGAGTTGATGATATATTTGCGAGCTGGAGTAACCGATAGTATTATGAAAACAATACCGGCAACCAGTACAGCTGCTAACGCCTGCTGGTAGGTGTAGCCATCACCGAGGATAACGGTGTAGGTGAAATAGGCGTTAAGGCCCATGCCAGGAGCTAGTGCAACTGGCCAGTTTGCCCAAAGACCCATTATTAATGTACCAACTACTGCTGCAATGATTGTCGCCGTAAAGACGGCACCGAATTCCATTCCAGTTGCCCCGTCTGCGCTGAGAGTGGCCGGATTGACAACTGTTATGTACGCCATGGTAAGAAAAGTTGCCAGACCAGCAAGAAGCTCAGTGCGGACGGTTGTACCCGCCTTGTTCAAACGAAAAAGAGTTTCTAACATTATTTCCCCCTTACATTTTACCCAATGCGTGGGTGAGTCAGCACGAACATATCACATACCCAAATAGGAGTCCAATCTCTACTTATGTAAATCCGTCTTCCCAAACCCATTTTATGGTGCAATTCGGGATATTTATGGGTGTGACGTCATTTTTGAGAGAGTTTTATGAGAATTCTGGGCAGTTATTATTTCAACCTGATGGGTTATATAAGGGGAATCTGTAATTCATCTAACGCGTAGAGGGCTCGTAGGTGTCGATATTGCTGGTTGTAGTCCAAGCCGTATCCCACCAGGAACTCGTCTGGGACTTCGAACCCTATATAGTCAACAGTGACAGAGATACGTCTTCGGGCTGGCTTATCTAAGAAAGCACATATTTTTACCGAAGCTGCTCCCTGGTCCTCGAAGTATTCTCTTATAAACTGGGCAGTGAATCCTGAGTCCACGATATCTTCAACTACCAACACATTCTTGCCAACTACAGATGTTCGAACACCGTGGTGGAGACGCACTGTCCCTGAGGACTTCGTTGACTCATCGTAGCTGGATAGCCGAATAAAATCGACTTGGATTGGCAAATGCATATGGCGAATCAAGTCGGACAGGAAAATAAAGGAACCATTCAAAGCTCCAACCACCAGGAGAGGTTGATCTTTGTAGTCCTTTTCAATTAGTTGAGCGAGGCGCTCGACACATTCTTGGATTTGGGATTCGCTAATGATAAGTTTTAGAGTAGACACCTAAGTTTGACCACCTCATCAATTAAAGTCATTGAACCGTAGCACCAGTTACTATAGAGGTCAATGATTAATTTGTACTACTGGAGGTATTGCTATAAGTCTTTCTGGTGTTTTATGGTGGTTAGACAAGATAAACCAGCATTAAGTAGGCATGGATAAAGAAAGAAGATTAGATAATATCAGCGGTATAACGGTGATGGGGTGTGGTGGTTTTATAGTGTTCGGATTTCTCCTGTTTGTTTTTATTGTGGTTGCTCTGTCTGTATTCCTTACCCTGTGGCGTTTGTTAACCTAAAACTATGAAAAAAATGTGGAGGTAGCTATATGTGGGAAACGTTACGTGATAAGTCGAGAGATAAAATGGCTACGAGCCTAGAAGCTGCCGGTATACAGGCCGAAATGGTTGATCGGAATTTGGGAAGACCCGAGGAGAAGTTAAGGACGTCTCATCTGTTAGGAAAACATTCTTCTCTTGGGCTTATAGACATACTTACAGACAGTCCAATCAGTTGGATTAATGTAGTCAGAACAAAGAGAGCAGACAAACACGGTCCAGCACGATACCGAGTGGTTTTTGGAATACCTGATCAAAGTATCCCCATGAATTACAAACAACTGAAACTCAAGACGGTCAGAAAAAAAACGTTCCCACTCTTTGGGAAGGTTACCGACGTTTCCTGGAGAGGCGAAGCAAATACCTCACTGTTGGCAAAGACACTTTCCGAGGATGAGCAGATAGACAGAGTAGTGGCAGACTTAGGGGATGTAACGATTTTTACCCATCCCAATGAATTCCAAGGATGGACGATAGAAACCACTAAACTTTTCTTTCCGCATCCACCCTTTGTAACTATTGATCGATGGGAAGCCCTGCAAAAAATTGCTAATTATCTTCTTTCGTTACCGGTCTAGATTTGTTGTCAGGAGCATGGTTACAGGATAAAAAGGATGATGTATTAATTTCTTTACAAGGTGTGTAAATAAAATTGGGTGATAACTACTTTAGGGAGGTTTAGCCCTATGTCTAAAGTTCTTAGAATATTAAAATGGGTTGCAATAGTAATGGGATTAAGTTGCCTCTTGCTTGTTTTAATTGACCCGCAAGACGTTATAGAAACAACAGCAGGTGCGACGTTGGGCTGTTTCTTTCTACTGGTTGCTATCTTTTGTCAACTGGAAGAGCGCGGTAGGCTGGTGGAAAGGATCGAAAAACCTAGTGGAACAGCCAGTCCCAGGAGACAACGCATTGTAAGACAATTGGACCCTAGCCCTAGCCATAGCCCCTCTCAAATAGAGGATATTCTCAGGAACTCCGATGAACTAGGAGATATTTCTTGAAACATTGTAGCGGGTAATTAGCGATACCTTGTCATCTCTACTAAGCAATACCTTAAATAAATTATTGGCAGGCAACCCTGTATTGTTATACAGGATGGGTATATAAATTCCAGATTGGGAAAGAGTTCCTATTTGATAATTTGTGGAAATTTAGCTTGCGGGGGGTATAGATAGACCTTCTATGACTTCAGCACTTGACATGTTAAGCAATGCTGATGGGGCGATCTTAATTTTTCCAGATCTGCTTCCTCCGCCTAGTATTATGTAATCCTTACTCATTATTGCGGCATCTATATATATAGGTAATGATTTTGGGAGACCAAATGGTGTAACCCCGCCAATCATCATTCCTGTCAAATGCATTGTTTCATCCGCGTTAGCAAATGAAAGCCTTGAAACACCCATAAGGTTTCTCACCGTTTTGTTTACATCTAGCCTGTCCGTACCTAGCACAATACAAGCTGAATATTTCTTTTCCCCTCTTTTGGAAGCTAGGATTATAGTGTTGCCAGATTTGTCCAGCCCAAAGCCGTACTTTTTGCAGAATGAAGCTGTATCGGCGAAATCCGGGTCAACTTCAATCCATTCGTATTCTATATCCAGGTTATCCAGAGTTGACTTCACAGTACTCTCGATGAATGCAGTTGAATTCATTTTATTGGCTCCTATTGCGTTAGTTTCCTATTGAGGTCAGATTTTGTCAAAGGAATCAGCACAAAAACTGATTGTTTTTTTAAATAAAGTCGATTAAGGTGTATAAATAATATCGGTTCAGGGTATAATCCATTTATGACAAGATATGTTTCAATAGCGCTAGCACTTATGATGACTATGATGATGGCTTGCGGATCATCCGAAGAGCCTCTTGTTGTACAGACAATGTCTCAGGAACGCGCAGATCAAATAGAACAAGCAGAACATTCTGCAGGGTTTTATAACAAGGAAGAAGTTGAAGAGGAATCCAGAGAGGTAATAGAAGAGCGTAGCGAGACGTGTATTGAAGATACGACAGCGATTATAGACTCCACTGACGGCATTACGGATGATGAAAAAGGCTTAGCTTATTCAGAACGAGCTCAATGCCTTTTTGACCTTGATAATTTCAGCAAGGAAGCTCTTCAAGATTGGGTTTCTGCAACTGAACTATTAGAGGACAATATAGATAAGGCCGAAGGTTATGCGAATGCGGCAAAGCAAATGCATATGTTGTTTTTAAAGGCCATGAAAACTGATTGGGCAGCCCAAGCGGATAGGAATCGATATGCGGAACTGGCTTGCGAACATGATGAAGATCAGTGTGAATTTTATTGGACTGACAACACATTAGATAGATATCGCTGGTAACCTCTATCTGCTTGAAGTAATCAAAATCATTTAACCTGTTTCGGGTTTGGTTGTTAGTAAGTCGAAGTATTTTTATTACCTTACTTAGTGATCATTGTTACAGTTTTGGAGGGAATTCAACTATCGAACATCAAAAGTTTATGACAATAGCTTTGGAAGAAGCTAAAAAGGGAAAAGACAAGGGGAATGCTGCCATCGGGTCTGTGATCGTATGCGACGATCAGGTTATAGGTAAAGGGCACAATATAGTGACCACAGATGGTGATATTACTATGCATGCTGAGATAGCTGCTTTAAGAAACGCCAGTTTGATATCAGGGATGTCAGACTTTACGGGATGCATCCTTTATACCACCATGGAGCCTTGTATGATGTGTGCGGGTGCTATCGTTGTATCAGGTGTGACAACATTAGTGATGGGAGGCAACTATGCTTTCAGCACGGGATCATATGGTGATTACCAGGTTGATAAGGCGTTTTTGTTAGTAGAAAGGAATAATATTACGGTGATTAGAGGGGTAATGGTTAAAGAGTGTGAAGATATAGTGCGCTTCTAGTAATGTTTGATTTCATTTGGTGCTTCGGCTGTTCTTTTTAGAAAGCCACCAAACTATCGGTATCCAGATTGAAGCTCCGATTATAATTGATAGCCACGGCCCAATAGCTTCATAAAGTAACCGGCTTCCGTAAACAAAAAATCCAACTATAAGAATAAATAAAACGTCTCTGCTTCTATGAGCTCGTGACTTATCCCGATGATCCTTTGTGCGGATATGGAGATTGGATAACCCAAATGCGACAGCATAAAGGAAGAGTGCACTTAACAGTCCGCTGAAATCCATGTTAAGTGTAAACAGGCCTTTTATCTAACAGCATGGCATTAGTTAGTGAACAAATCTAGAATATTACCTACTCCGGAACCATCTAACCTATAAAGTTCTGTAAAGCCACACGATTCACACGCTACTGTTGCATATTTCTGATTTTGTATGTTCAGAAAACGAGACAACCCAGAACCAGTGGTTCGTAATTGCCCAGTCTTAAAGGTGGTTCCTAAGCATTTGGAACAAGAAAATGGTCCTCTAGTCACAAGAACACCTCGTAATATTAGAATAGTACGATTCTACCAAAATAATAGGGGTATATTCGACTATTTGCATTAGGATTAAATATCCCTATTGCTACGTTCGGTTATATAATTGGACTGAGGTATTCTAGTAATGGCGTTTAACGTCACTATGCTGGACCCAGAGATTATGGCTGTGGTGACTCCCCATAATGTTGCTATAGATCCCATTATTAAGCCGCCTAAGCCTATTCCACTCATCAATACACTATGCAACCCCATTAGACGACCACGCATTTCTTTAGGAGATATTTTTTGAATTAGTGTTCCGGATAGAATCATAAACGTAGTACCACATAAACCCGACAATGTAATTAGGAAGAGCGAAATGTAAACATTTCTTGAGAGAGCAAATAGAATCATGAAGAAACCTGAGGCTATAGAAGCAACAAAAAATAACCGACCAACGTTTTTAACATCGCCCATTCCAGACATTATGAGTCCTCCTGCTACTCCACCGCATCCTTGAAGAGTGGATATGAGTCCTAACACAATTGGTCCTGCCTCCAAATTGTCTCTAGTGATTACGGGAAACATCGTCCATGTTGAGAAGCCTAGACTTTGTGTAATGAAAAATGTCCATAATATTGCTCTTATGGCTCTGTCACGAATTGCGAAGGATAGTCCTTCCTTGAGACTGGCTATGACTGATTGGGCAGGTGGCAAGGTAGGTGGCAAACTGGAAACCCTAAAAATTAATAGGACACTTATTAAGAAGGCGAGGCCCACCAAAAGAAATAGTGTCCCTACTCCAAATGAACTCATAATAATGCCACCAAGCAAAGGACCCAATATTGAGGCTACCTGGAATGACATCATTTGCCCTGCGGCGGCATTAATCAAAGCATTTCGTCCAACCAAGTCAAACATTAGTGTGCTTCTAGCAGGGTTTTGGAATCCCCGGGAAATTCCATCAACAACAGCCGCAATCAAAATGTGCCAAACTTCTATAAGATCAAAAATGGTTAATATACCCAATGAAAAAGCGGTTAAAGTTATAGTGCTTTGAGCAAATATAAGTATGGTGCGTCTATTTAATCGATCTGAAAGCACTCCACCCCAAGGACTCGAGAACATCATAGCGGCGCTTCCTAATGCGGGTGCAAGTCCTACAATTAGAGGAGAGTTTGTTATTGAAAGGAGAAGCCATCCTTGGGCCATCATCATTGGAATGAAGCCTGTAGCACTAGCAAAACTACTTGCCCACAGCCAACGATATGCGGGTATTTGAAAAACTAGTAAAAGCCGATTTTTGTTCAAATGTTTTTTGAAGCTGTGTTGGATGCTCGAGATATTAAGGATTAGTTAGAAGATTATTATAATATGAGCACTATATTAGCACACTGGACATACATGTAGATTTACTTCATGTTCATTTAAACTCAAGGTGGTTTATCTGGCAACTTTTTATCACTTAAAGTATTATGTGTTCAAAACACTCGGTGACTTGTACCGATAACAGTTAATTAAAGACTAGGATTTATAAGTGGAGGGTTTGGAGTTGAAATATTCTGAAATGGATAGCATAGAGGCTGGATTAAAATTTAAGACCATTGGTGGAGTCATTGTCGAAACTACAGGGTCAACGCAGAATATAGATGTTAGAGAGGTCTTCGTCCATGAGGTATCTGTGATAGAGGGGCCGGGACAGGATTACAAATACTTCCATAATCTTGACAGTGCTGAAAGGCTTTAATTTATTCCGGGCTTGGTATTTTTAGGGAATAGGTTCTTTAGCTCCAAATCCTGTTAGCGGTAACAAAACCCGATCAGTTGTTTTTATTGCTCCAATGTCGATCAATCTTTCCAGTGCACCGAAGACTAATGCGGAAGTCGGTTCAATAAAGATTCCTTCTGTTTCAGCTAATTTTCTCTGCCAGTCACTGATTTTTGCTTCAGGGACGGCGATCGGCATTCCCCCCGAAGCCTCAAATATTTCGAGAAGTGTTGTGAGACGGGGTGGTTCGGGAACTCCAACTCCGTTGGCGATACTAGAAGCTTTACCGAGTTTTGGCATCCATTTACGTCCTTCAAAAGCTGCAACAATAGGTTGAGTTTCATCGGTTTGGGCAGCATGTAATTGGGGAATTTTCGTGATGCGTCCGTCCGCCAACATTTCACTGAATCCTTTCCATAAACCGTGAAGAATGGATCCGTTTCCTGATGGAATAATGATGTGATCTGGAAGTAGGGGCATTTGCTCTACTATTTCATATGCTATGACTTTAAGACCTTCAATGAAATAAATATTCAAAGCGTAATTCACTCTTGGGATTCCAGATTCCTGAGAAAAACGATTGGCTTCTTCAACTCGCGCCTCTCGAGTATTGGCAACCCAATGCATATTGGTTCCATGAAGCATTATGGCCTGGATTTTGCTTTGAGATAGTCCGTCTTTATTAGCAAATCCATGGAATTTGATTCCTGCTCTTGCGCAGTAAGCTGCAAATGAGTGTCCGGCATTTCCACCTGTTGGATCTGCAATTTCGGTAATGCCTACATCTTTAAGAACCGAAACCTGTACTGCGTTCCCACGGTCTTTAAATGACCCGGTTGGGTTCATGTATTCGAGCTTAGAAAATAAATTAGGTAATTCTAGCAGTTTGGCAATGTGATTCAGTTGCACTATTGGCGTGTCGCCCTCGCCCATTGTTATTAGATTTCTCGGGTTGTTAATAGGTAACGTTGCTAAGTATCTAGCTATACCCTTGTTATTAGAAAACAACAGATCTTTCCCAGGGGCAGGGTAGTATTTAGTGTCAAGTAATCCATTACAGGACTCACATAGTAGGCGATATTTGCTACTATCGTGTTCTTGTAGACAGTCGATACATATTAATATGTAAGCCATAGTTTTCCTTTATATTATTCCTAACGTCAAGAAATAGGAACCTCAACCACTTGATAGATTGTAGTTTCCCCATCGCTGTATGAAACTCGTAGAGTTCCTTGATCCAGCATAAATTGGAATGCTTCTATTCCTTGGGCTGGGTATAGGATTTTTTCTAGTTGACCAACGATTATGTATTTGATGGCATATTTGTCGATTATTTTAAGTTTTTGTCCAGCATTTGGAGTAGAAAAAGCCACCGATATATCGTTCGCTCTTTCAAGAACAGCATAAGAATAGTCACCGCGTTGCTGTTCTTGATGCCAGGGCCAACCCAATACTGTTGGCAATCCAGTATAAACTGATATTCGAGATCCCCAACGATATTGATCAGTTTGTGCTTCCAATATAGTAGGAGATCCTTCAACGTTAGTACGCAACCATTTGATGGCATCATAATCTGATCGAAGAATCATAGCAGTGTCATTTTCCCAATGAATAACGTCTGTCATAAACAACTCTCCGTTGAGAGTTATTTGGTCAGTATCAAATCGGTCGGCTATGCGTGCTTTTGTTCCCCAAATTGGATATATTAAAGATGAAATAAATAATATGGAAAGTATAGCCATCCAACTGGTTCTAGTTACGATATTCGTACGACCTACAGAACTCCATTTTCTTAGTTGAAAAAACTTCATATGATATAAGTACCAGAGGGCAGATGCGGATGATAATCCCATCAAGACCCAACTGCTTAAATAAAATTTGAAGACTGTGTTCATTCTGCCAATATCCTCACCCACTCTTATGAATTCCACTCCTAAGCCGATAGCGAATGAAAGTAAGGCCAATGAGATTATAAAAAGGATATATGGTGAGGATTCGTTGTAGTGACGTAATTCCTGCGATATGGACAGAGTTGCTAATCCTAGCAATACTGTTAAGAATGCCCCGGTTTGATATCCACTAATAATCATACAGGTAATAACCATTGCCCATAAAATAGTTATGAAGCCTTCGGATGTGAATTTGGCTTCGAATTGATTAAATTGGTCCTTCATTGGTGTGATATAAGCCTTCATAAGAGTTTTAATTCGTGACATATTTAATAACAGGCGATTCTGTGTATGGTGAAGGAGGAAAGTTATAATGATAAAAAGAAACAGTCCGTGAATTTGTAGATAGTTAAATAACGGTGTTTGCCACTTGGATGACTTTATAGTTGTTCCAAATGTCTCGTAACTCAAATGGAATGGAAAGAATGTGAGCATGCTTAATAAGGGTATGAAAATCGCAATGCCTAATAGAATTAAGGCTTTGTTAGAAAACAACGGACGTTTTAACAATATTGGTATTCCTAATAGGATAAACATTCCGCTGGCTAATATGTAAACTGGATAGTCCCAGCTATTTATTGCCCAGAGGGTTCCCAATGCTAAAGCTAGAAAAGCACTCGTTATGAATATCCATACTTTGCTTTGAGTTTGAAGGCCTAACATGAGTGAAAGTCCTAATCCTAATGCGAATAAGGTAAACGGTATTGCCATGACGTGTGCGTGAAGGTCAGCGAACAGGAAACTAAAAAATGGGAATTCTGTTATATGGGGGGAAATGTCAGGGCATGTGTTGTCTAGCCTTAGTCCATAGCCACAGAAAATACTTGAAGTATGAACTAACCTTTCTTCGACCCAAAATGTTAGAAAGGAAGGTTTTAAATCAGCAAGTTCAGGAATCATACGGCTACTTTGCCAAAAATCAAATGCAAGATAGCCTTGGTTATTTTGCATTTGATTCCAGAGAGATTCAGAGGCTTGAAATATGCCGTCTAAATTCCCTAGTATAGCTACAAACGCTCCGCCAAACATTCCAGCAATAATGGGGCTTTTCAAAGAAGAGATACTGCATGAGGTAACGCTTGAAGTCGTTCTTCTAATACCTTCGGTTATGTTGAACACTAGTGAATATGCTCCTAGAACTGTAAGAGCGAAAAATGTTGGGATGGCTAAATTGTATGCAACAGAAGTGGTAATACCTGTAAATTTTATGAAGTTAGCCACAATGAAATGACCCCAATAATAATAATTTAGGTATCCTCCCGAAAACCAAGGATCAAATGGTGGCATGTATGAAGAACGGACAATGGCATTGATATATGCAAGGTCCATTGGCTTCTCTCCTCCTCTAGCAAAATGCCAGAGATCCGGGTTCGCCATGCGTACCCAGGTAAAGGATAAAAAGGCTATCAGGAATATAACTTCGCCTATTGCTAATAATTTCCAATGTTTGCGAAGGAAGCTTAAAACTTGAGTGCCAATTTTGAGAATTACTAAGCTTGAGAGACTTGCCATACATATCATGCCTATCAACATTGAAGTGCGGGAGAATTCTAACCAATGGAGGCTTGCTAATAGCCACGCTATGTGGCTTGCTCCCAGTATGCCTAGAAGTTTGGCTAGCATAATGCCCCGATCGGGCAAGGGGCGAAAAACAAAAAATGCTAATGGCAAAGAAATAAGCCATAAAATTTCTATTACTAAAAGCCATGCAAGAAGTGGAAAGCGGTTGGGCCAGCTTGTGACATCTATAATTTGAGACCATGTCCCTCCGTCTTGCTGTAGCATTAATTCACTGGGATCTAGCATCAAACCGATTGGCAATTTTGAGTCATCCAACCATGTAAGCTTTGATGTAAGTTGTTCTATTGTTAATAGATGTGTGTTTTTGAATATCATCACTGTTGGGTGGTCATAATTGACTACGTTATCGTCTGCGTAGCCCAGGTTTATAACAAAACCAGGTTGAAGCGATTTATCCATTTGTTTGGGTTCTGGCAGATTGGCTCTATTGAATATGTCATTTTTCCAGGAAATCCCTAATAAATTAGGGTATGAAGTAAATGATTTCTCGAATTCATAACCTAATTCGCCGGAGAAAAGTTTGCGATAGTAATTGGAACTTAGGGGGAACTTTTCTGGTATTCGATTGATGCTACCATAAGTGAAATTGCTGTAAAAAATAATGTATTGTGCCCGAGACAGGTTACTTGCAAGAGTTCGCATTTTTGGGATGTCGTCATCTTCGAATATTGGTATCTGTCGTTCATTATATCTATGAAGGTTTGGAATTCCTTCGGTCCAATGGTTATCAGTCAGAATGGTAGTGGCTGGTCCGACATTTTGGTTTATCCAATCGGATGCGGCTATTGCGGGGTGAGGTTTGGAATATATGGACAAGAAACTTATGCAGTACAAGAGAGAAGCTGTCACAACCAAGATGATTCCAACAACAGTTAAATGGGGTGTATGAATTTTGAATAAGGACAATATGGGTAATTTGGAAGGGTGCGTTTTTTCTGAGTTAGATAGTGTCCTAGTATTATCAAATATTGCCAGCATTAACCGAGATGCCAACAAGATTATGAATGGCATTATCGGGAAAAGGTATCTTAGGAATTTAACTTCAAAGAATAGCCCTACGAGGAAAAAATTTGGCAACACCCATGAGAGAATAAGCATGTCTGTTTTCCAACTAGGAGCTTTTTTTAAAGTGTTGACCAAGGCATATATGACACCACCAATGGCAGTGATTCCCAAAGGAATTCCAAGGGCCCAAAAAAAGCTGTGTTTTAATTCGTATACGAAGGGGATGGAACCAATGTATTGTATAGTGTACGGCATCTTTCCCGCCGTTCTAGCTATCTCAGCTTCCCATGTGTTATCTGCAATGAATTCAGCTATATCTATGAATGCGTATGGCGTGAGTAATGTAAATGTAGCTAAAGCTATAACTGCTCCCACTATGGCTTGTTGAGCTGAATCAAATAGATTACTTCCCCTATCACTTTGTCTAAAAACGCTGAAAAAATAAGTAAGGGATAGTGGGAGGAGTAGGGGGAGAACACTTACTTTAGTAGCAAAAGTAATTCCTACTGATAATCCTAAGAGAGACCAGTCTCTCCATCTGCGATACTCTATTACGTTTAGCATAAACCAATAGGAGAGCAATACGAAAAGTACTATAAAAGTTTCGGGGCGGTAGAAGTGACTATTTTGGATATGAACTACCGCTATGGACATGAAAAAGGCAGCCAATAACCCGACGTTTTGACTAAACATTCTTCTGCCTAAAATGAAAATAAGATATATAGAGCCCACATCTGCAATAGATGACAATGTACGTCCTACATAGCGCATGTCTAATAAAGATAAGTCTGCAAATGGGCTAAGTAAGAGCCTTATGAAAACGATGAGATATATAAAAATACTGCCTAGTGGGAACCAGTGTGGGTTTAGTGGACTTTGGGCTGCGTCGAAGAATATTCCAAGCGTAGGTATGCCAGGTTTAATGTTGGGAAAGTCTCCGAATATGGCGCAATCATGATATGTGGAGTGATGTGTAAGGATCCGGTACATACAGTCCGCTTGCATGTAAAGGGACCTTTCATCTGGATGGAAGCCGTGTCCTTGATCCCAGTTTATTCCATATAGCCTTAATCCTAAGGCTACTAATATGATAGCTGATATGGATAGGATGATTCGGTGATTAATTAAACCATTAATTAAGGACCGTAAAGATATGCTATTCAAGCTGCGCCTCTAAAACTGTCTAGATGCCCTTTTCTACCAAAAAAGCTCCTAGGTCGGCTGTTCTGCAAGCGTATCCCCATTCGTTATCGTACCATCCTAGTATTTTAACCATTTCTCCTTCCATTACGATTGTAGAAAGGGAGTCGAAAATACAGCTGTGGGAGTTACTTTTAAAATCACTGCTTACTAAAGGATCGGCACAATATTCTAAAATACCGCTAAGTGGTCCATCGGCTGCTTGTTTGAAAACCTGATTTACTTCTTCGACAGAAACCTTTGTGCTTAGGAGTGCTGTAAAGTCAGTTGCCGACACGGTGCTTGTTGGTATTCGAAATGCAACTCCGTGTAATCTTCCTTGCAATTCCGGTATTACTAAGCCAACGGCTTTTGCTGCACCTGTGCTTGTTGGGATTATGTTCATAGCCGCAGCTCTTGATCTTCTAAGATCTTCGTGAGCTACGTCCAATACTTTTTGATCATTAGTGTATGCATGTATGGTTGACATTAGACCATATTTTATTCCGAAAGCTTGGTGTAGAACCTTAACCATAGGAGCAAAGCAGTTCGTTGTGCAGGACGCATTAGATATTATGTTATGGGATTTAGGATCGTATTTGTTGTCATTCACTCCCATGACTATAGTGATATCTTCTCCGTTAGCTGGCGCTGATATAATTACTTTTTTAGTGCCAGAATTCAGATGTGCTGCTGCCTTTTCTGCATTGGTGAATACACCCGTAGACTCTATAACCAAATCCACTCCTACTGAACTCCAAGGAATTTCAGATGGATTCCGTTCAGAAAATGTGGTTAATACATTGTTGTTTATAATGAGAGAATTATTATCAACTTCTACCGTACCAGGGAATTTTCCATAATTCGTATCGTATTTGAAGAGATGGGCATTGGTTTCTGTATTGGCCAGATCGTTTATTGCGACGATTTCAAGTTTGTCTGGGTGACGCTCTAGCGCCGCTCGTAGGAATTGACGCCCTATTCTGCCAAATCCGTTAATGCCGACTTTTACGCTCATCCCTCACCTCGTAAATGATTATATGCTTGCATGCCTGAGTAAATAACTTTATTTCCTATTTCCTTTTCTATCATCAGCAATCGATTGTATTTAGCCACCCTTTCTGACCTACAAGGAGCTCCAGCTTTTATTTGGCCAACGTTTAGGGCTACAGATAAATCAGCAATGGTTGTATCTTCTGTTTCACCAGAACGATGACTTAATATAGTTCCCCAGTTTGCCCCTTTGGCGATATTAAATGCTTCAATAGTTTCAGTCAAAGTTCCAATTTGGTTAGGCTTTAACAGGACGGCATTGCTAGCGTTTAGATTTATCCCTTTATTTATAAGGCCAGGGTTCGTAGTGTAAATATCGTCACCTACTAATTGCACGTTAGATCCAATCTCTCTCGACATTTTGCACCATCCGTCCCAGTCGTCTTCTGATAGACCATCTTCGATGCTTAAGAGAGGGAATTCTAGCGACCAGTTTTTATAACGGTTAATTAATTCATCAGAGGTTAACAATCTGTCTTCGCGAGGCAAATAATACTTTCCCCTTTGTAAAAGCCCGGTGGCTGCTACATCTAATCCTAGGTGACAATCTGTTCCTGGGACATATCCTGCTTTTTCTATAGAATCAACTATTATTTCTAGTGCAGATCTATTAGAGTCGAGTGTGGGGGCAAAACCCCCTTCATCTCCTACGATTGTATTTAGACCTCGGGCCACTAAAAGGCTTTTCAGAGCTTGGTAAATTTCAACTCCTGCTCGCATGGCTTCTCTGAAAGTAGGTAAGCCAGAAGGCATTATTAAAAATTCTTGGATATCTGTGGAGTTTAAGGCATGAGCTCCTCCATTTAAGATGTTAAACATAGGAACTGGAAGAGTAATCTGGTCTCCAGCAGATAAATATTTATAGAGGGGTATTTTCATTGAGGCTGCTGCAGCATGACAGATGGCAAGTGAAACAGAAAGCATTGCGTTAGCACCGAGATTTGATTTGTCGTCAGTGCCATCAAGGTCAACTAATTCTTTGTCTAAATCGATTTGGTTAAACGGTGAAAGACCTTTGAGTTGAGGTGTAATCTTGGTATCAATATTATCTATCGCTTTTAACACTCCCATTCCCATGAATCGATTTTGGTCTCCGTCTCTAAGTTCAACTGCTTCATTAGTGCCTGTACTGGCTCCTGATGGCACCGCAGCTTTGCCGATAGAATCATCGGATAGCCGGACTAACGTTTCAATGGTGGGTCTACCTCGAGAATCGAGTATTTCCCTAGATAGGATACTACTAATAGAGATCACTGAGATTTAAGCTTCCTAGTCAATTTGGTCCCTGGTATTTGCTGCATCGATTGCTTTATTTACCGCGTCTACTGGGTTTTTTGCAACGATCATGGATGTATCCATATTACCGTTAGACATAAAACTCCATGTCTGTAGACCGATTACAGGTATATTTTCTGCCAAAGCATGAGCTATCTCCGACATTGTACCGTATGAGCCATCTATGGCAATTACAGCACGGCCCGTTTTTACTACGATTACATTTCGAGCATATTTGAAACTGGTGCATATTGGGAAATCCACGAAATCATTTGCTTCCTTCGGGTCATCGCCAGGCATGATGCCGATTGTAGTACCACCAGCCGATTTCGCTCCTTCGCAGACAGCCTCCATTACTCCTCCAAGTCCCCCGCAGGCAACTACTACCTCACGCTTAGCTAATTCTATTCCAACTTCACGTGCATGTTGTAAAGCAATTGTAGGAGGGTTTCCGCCTCCGATTACGGAGATGATCAAAGGTCTGCGTCGTATGGTCATTACTTGCCTATTCGAGGTATTTGAAGAGGGAAATATTATATCAGATATAGTCGACAATATTTTGTAATTAGCATGTGAATGATTCTATCGGAATAAATCTCGGTCTGGGTTTCTTAGCAATGAGTTAATTCCTGTGTCTCTTGGGTTGTAATAATATCCTTTAATTACCGCAACCGGAACTCTGTCCAGTTTGGACATTACTAGCTCAGCGGCTGCCGCGAGCTCGTCAGCTATGGCTATAGTTGTCGTTTTGAGCGAATAACCGGCTAGGTCCGATTCGCCTCTGTAGTCTTTGAGAGGATTTATTCCGGATACACCGATTGCCACGTTGGTGGCTCCTTCCCTCCAGGGTCGTCCAAATGTGTCAGAAATTATGATTCCCACTTTGATGCCCAATGCCATATGAATAGACTTACGTATCTTGTTGGCAGAAACATCAGGGTTTTTGGGGAGCAGAGAAACCTTCCCTATATCTGTATTGTTTGATGAATCAACTCCAGCATTTGCACAAATGAATCCGTGATGTGTTTCAGATATTATTACCCCTCGATCCATCCTCACAATTCGCTTACTTTCACGTAAAACGATTTCTACTAGCCTAGGGTCTTTGTTGTAATCGGAGGCTAGTTGCATGGCCATATAAGAGGGCTCTATTTCTTTCAGGTCTGTTATTTGACCTTCTGCTTTTGAAACTACTTTCTGCGTTACTACAAGAATATCTTTGTCATTTAGGATAAGGTGCTGGCCTTTGACTTCATTACAGATTAGATCTCCCAGATTAGCTCCTTCTGCAACTTCTGGCATTCCCGTAAGACCTATGATGCGTATTTCTGGTAACATGTGTGACCCCTAACTCTGAGCCTGCCTGAGTAGTATAATGCTTGTGATTCATCTAGGCTATGAGTAGAGTGGATCAAGCATATTTTATAAACATGGTGATAGCGAGTGAGCAGAAGTAAACGACTGTATACTAAGTTCGGGGATAGTGGAGAAACCAGTCTACTTTATGGTGGCAGGGTTTCTAAGGCAGACGCCCATTGTGAGGCTTATGGTGCCACCGACGAAACTTGCTCTGCACTTGGATTAGCTCGTGCTTTATCATCAGACCAACGAGTTAGGGGAATACTAGAAAGAGTTCAACGGGATCTTTTTCAAGTTGGCGCTGAGCTGGCTACGGATCCAGATAAATATGAATCATTTAGGTTGCACTTTGAACCAGTTTCTTCGGAAATTACAGATCAATTGGAAAATTTGGTAGATGATTTACAGTCAGAGGTGTCATTGCCAAGATCTTTTATTATTCCCGGGGCCTCAGCACCTTCTGCGGCTATTGATTTGGCTAGGACTACAGTTCGACGTGCTGAACGTGAAGCAGTTAAATTGGAATTATCTGGTCGATTGTCAAATAAAGAGATCCTTAAATATTTAAATAGACTTGGGGATTTATTATTTATTTTGGCACGCTATCAAGACAGGGAATTACCGATGGAGAAATTGACAGAAGATGCAATTTAATGAGAATCGGGGAAGTATTAATGATTATGCACGCTCCGAACTCAAAATTGTTGTCGTGGATTATCAATCCGGAAACCTGCGTAGCGTAGCTAAGGCCTTGGAAATAGCTGGGGTGACGCCTGTTGTTTCGGATGCCCCCCATGTAATATCCTCTGCAGATGCAGTTGTGTTGCCTGGAGTAGGTTCTGGTAAGGCAGCCATGGATGCCCTAAGTGCAAGGGAATTGATAGATCCATTACGCGACTTTGTAGATTCAGGAAGGCCATTCTTAGGAATTTGTCTTGGATTACAGTTGCTCATGGATAAGACCGAAGAAGGGGATACGGCCTGTCTGGGAGTTGTCTCAGGAGAGGTTAAGCAATTTCCACCTGTCTTAAAGGTGCCGCATATTGGATGGAACCTAGTGTCGTTTAAAGAGGAACATCCTGTTTTGAAGGACATTCCTAGTAATTCCCATTTTTATTTCGTCCACAGTTATTATGCGGTTCCCACTAATTGGCAAAATGCCTTGGGGCTAACTTCTTATGGGTTTGAATTTTGTAGTGTGATAGGGAGTAATAATCTTATCGCCACTCAATTTCATCCGGAAAAGAGTGGCCCGGTGGGATTAAAAATATACCGGAATTTTGTTGATTATTCTGCGAAAACAGCAAACGGATAATTTTAAGAATGGAAATCATACCTGCTATAGATATTAAACAGGGCCGTTGCGTAAGGCTGGTCCAAGGCGACTTTGGCCAGGAGACTGTCTTTTCTAATGATCCGGTGGAAATGGCTCTGCAATGGCAATCTTCTGGCGCTTCTAGAGTTCATGTTGTAGATCTGGATGGCTCGAAAGACGGCTTTCTTGGCAATCTGGCATTAGTTGAAAGGATTGGATCCACATTGTCTATACCTGTTCAAACTGGTGGGGGCATTCGAACTTTTGAATCAGCTAATAACTTTCTTTCAATCGGAATTGATAGGATTGTACTAGGAACTGCGGCTATAGAAAATATTGAAATGGTAATAAAATTATGTGAGAAATGGGGAACCGAGCGTATCGTCGTCGCAGTAGATGCGGATGGAGACAATGTTGCGATTAGGGGTTGGCTAACAAAAACATCTACAAAACCAATTGAATTGGTAAAGAAAATGTCTGGGATAGGAATCACTCGATTTCTTTATACTGATATCAATAGAGATGGCACATTAGCATCTCCTAACTTCTGTGGATTGGAATCTATGGTTCGAACTAGTGGACAAAGAATTCTAGCCTCTGGAGGGGTTTCCTCACTTGAAGATATCAGGAGGCTGATTCTTACTGGAGTAGAGGGAGTCATAGTTGGAAGTGCCTTATATAAGGGCCTTTTAAAAATGGAGGAAGCTTTAATTGTTGCAAAAGGGGAGACGTTCTAAATATCATGCTAACCAAAAGGATAATTCCTTGCCTGGATATTAAAGATGGAAGAGTGGTAAAAGGGGTTCAATTTAAAGATCATCGTGACGCCGGAGATCCTGCCGAAATGGCATCTTATTACGATTTAGAAGGCGCGGATGAAATTGTTTTCTATGATATTACAGCGTCTGCTGAGGACAGAAATATCATGCTTGATTTGGTCTCCATTGTGGCAGAACGGGTATTTATTCCATTAACCGTGGGTGGTGGCCTTAGAACGGTTCAAGATATAAGACATATGCTTAAAGCCGGAGCTGACAAAATTTCATTAAATACGGCCGCTGTAGAAAACCCCGAAATTATTCAGGAAAGCTCATTCCAGTTTGGTTCTCAGTGTATTGTTTTGGGATTAGATGCTAAACGTGTTTCAGGTTCATCATCATTGCAATGGGATGTTCGTATAAGGACAGGGCACAGCGGGGGAATTTCTACCGGAATTGATGCAATTGACTGGGCAGTTAAGGCGGCTAGTTATGGAGCAGGTGAGATAGTAGTTAATAGTATTGATGCGGATGGGACCCAATCAGGCTATGACTTGGAGTTAATGAGAATTATATCTGAAAATGTTTCTGTACCAGTAATAGCAAGTGGCGGAGCAGGTAGCCTAATGGATATGGCTGAGGTATTAACTAAAGGGAAAAGTGATGCCGTTTTGGCAGCTAGCATCTTCCACTTCGGCAAATTTTCCATAAGAGATGTGAAGGAATTTCTGATTGGGGAAGGCATAGCAATCAGGCCGATGGAACTAAAATAATTTGGGCAATAGGGAGGAATATACAAGGTGTTATCAGTTAGGGCAGTGATTTTTGATATGTACCAGACGTTGGTTTCAAATCCAGAAGAAGGATGGATCAACCTTTTCAAAGAAATTTGCAGGACACAATTATTTACAGTAGATCCTGTAGTTTTATATAGGGAATGGAAAAAATTAGAAGTACAATTTAGGCTCACCCGTCAAAACTTTGAAGAACCTGAGAAAAGTCCCCCATTCAAAAGTTATGAGCATGCATGGAGAGATTGTTTTGTGCAGGTTTTTGATAACATGGGATTAGAAGGTGACGCATCAGCTGCTGCTAAGTCCGCTGTGAAATCCATGGCTCTCCGGGATGCGTTTGATGATGTTCCGCTGGCGCTTGCCGCTATACAGGAGCAATATTCTACAGCTGTTTTATCAAATGCAGATGACGATTTTTTGTTACCACTCCTAGACCATACAGGTATGCAATTTCGTGCAGTGTTATCATCAGAGATGGTAAGGGCATATAAGCCGGACCCTGCCCCGTTTATGCGGATTATGGAAATTCTGGATATTAAACCAGGTGAAGCAGTTTATGTAGGAGACAATCAGTTTGATGATGTGAAAGGGGCCAAAAGCGTTGGAATGTTTACTGTTTTGTTAAATCGAAATGGGAACACTTTAGATGATAATATTACAAAACCAGATTATGAATTAACTAGCTTTGATGATTTACTGGCAATCCTTAAGAGGTGCAGATAATGGAACTTAAATTAGATAAACAAGGTTTAATACCGGCAATTGCCCAGGATGCTAGGACAGGGGAAAATTTAATGCTGGGATATATGAATCCAGGAACAATTAAGAGAACTATTGAAGGGATGCAGGTATGGTTTTATAGTCGAAGTAGGGAGGACCTATGGCATAAAGGTGAAGTTTCGGGTAATTATCTTAACGTACAAGATACATGGATAGATTGTGATCACGATACAATCCTTCTACGAGTGATCCCTGATGGTCCGGCTTGCCATACTGGTAACACGAGCTGTTTTTTTACCCCACTAGCTGTTGCGCCTGTGACCAAGGATTTTATAAAAGCTGAACCTGGCGCCCAAATTCTTGAGGAGATATTTGCCGTCATTCAAGATCGCAAGGCTAATTTACCTGATGGAAGTTATACGGCAGAGCTTCTAAAAGAGGGTGTTGGGCGGGTAGCTCAGAAGGTAACGGAAGAGGCCGGCGAAGTGGCGATCGCTGCGGCGCAGGGTTCTATAGAGGAATTACCGTCAGAGCTAGCGGACCTTTTCTATCACGCCTTGGTGCTTATGTCCTCTACTGGATTGAAGCCACAACAGGTTTGGGATGAATTAAAAGCCCGCCAAAGATGAGGAGATAGACTTCTACGAATCATCAGAATTTAAGGGTAATTGATTGTCTGCAGCCAGTGCTACTTCCATGGCGTGAATGGCAACTTCTATTTGATCGTCGTCTGGGCGTTTAGTGGTTAGCTTTTGAAGTAACAATCCAGGAGCCGAAAGTATCGGAGTTAGTGGGCTTTTGGGATGTGCACCATTGAATCGGATGAATTCATAGCTAATGCTTGCGATTACTGGTATGAGCAGGACACGTGATAGGATTGCCCACTGTAAATCAGGTCTACCGAGCATTGCAAAAATTATTATGGATATCATAGCTACTGTCAAAAGAAATGCAGTTCCGCATCGTGGATGTGCTGTAGGGAAAGGACGAATATGGTCTACATCCAAAGGGAGATTGTTTTCATATGCGTGAATTGTCATGTGTTCAGCACCATGGTACTCAAACACTCTTTTAATATCCTTCATCATACCTATGAGACTTATGTAACCTACCAGCATTATCAATCGGATCAGACCTTCAATTAGGTTGCTTAAAATATCACCTGTAGTAGTTGATGTAACCCATCCATCTATAATGGAGTCCATAGATCGTGCGGCAAACAGTGGCAGCAGGAAGAATACGCCAATTCCAATTAATATAGATATGCCCACTGACATCCACATCATCCACCCCGGGGGCTCTTCATTTTCGTTTGGATCAGCACTTTCAAGAGCAATACGTGCTGATTTTGTTAGAACTTTAAATCCTAAAATAAGGGTTTCAAGTAGAATTAGTATCCCACGCATGAAAATCATTCGTCTAAGTGGGCCAGTGTAAATTTGGCCTAGAGCTTCGGCACTGCGATAAATTGACCCATCTTGTTTTCTGACAGCTAAGCTGAAAAACCGCTGACCTCTGATCATCACTCCTTCGATGACTGCTTGTCCGCCATAGAAAAAAGGTTGTTTTGACAATCTGTTAGGCCCTTTGCATAGACTTTTAAATTAGAAAATCGCTTTATTAACTATCACGTTTTTAGCTAGATGAAGAAGGAAACTTTGGCACATGTAGGGATAAAAAATAACATTGATACGGCAAACCTTATGTTTTGATGCCGAATCTCCGTCGCAGTCGCTCAACTCGTCCTTCGGTATCAACTATTCGTTGTTCACCCGTGTAGAATGGATGACATTTACCACACAATTCTACTCGCAATTCCTGTTTTGTTGACCCTGTGATAAATATATTTCCACAGGAACAAATAACTTTTGCATCAGTGTAGAATTTTGGGTGAATTTCACTTTTCATTATTGTGCCGACTCTATTGGGTATACGCTAGCCCTTCTCTTTCCTTTGGATGCCCATTCATATTGGACTTTACCATCAATGAGAGAAAAAAGAGTATGGTCCCTGCCTAGTCCTACATTTCTACCAGGCATTATTTTTGTGCCTCTCTGTCGCATAATTATATTCCCGGCTATGACTTGCTCGCCACCGAACTTCTTGACTCCCAGTCGTTGGCCAGGACTATTTCGACCATTTCGCGAACTACCACCGGCTTTTTTATGCGCCATTAGCTCCCCTCGCCATCTTGTACTATATCAACTATTTGTAAGCGTGTGTAATGTTGTCTATGTCCGCGAGTACGACGATATCGCACCTTGGGTTTATATTTGAAAACCCTAATTTTCTTGTCTCTAGCCTGAGCATGAACTTGAGCTATTACTTTGGCTCCAGATACAAAAGGGCTCCCGTAGACAAATTCTCCGCCTTTAGATACTGCTAATACCGAGTCTAGCTCTATTTCGGAGCCTGGTTCGACTGACAATTTCTCGACGTCGATGACATCTCCCTCTGCTACGCGGTATTGTTTTCCGCCGGTTTTAACTATTGCATATTCCATAGCCGATCCAGTTTACGGTTACTAGGCGTGACCTGTCAATAACTTTTGTCGGGGTAATAGATTCGACGTGTTGTGTTTATGGAGAAATTATACCAGCTAGACTTGCTTTGCAAGAAGTAACAGGTTTAATAAAAAGTGCTATAGGTTTTCAGAGGTTGGCGATGTTGGAGCGTCTATGATATCCGGATTCTGATCAGCATTTCTGTTAGCTGTAAAAAATGTGTAACCTACAAATGCGACTGCTCCTATTATAATCACACTTAGGTAACTAATTGCTCTATCCAGAATGATTATTAATCCGGCGTCACCTTTTGATACAGATTGTGAGAGCAACTCAGCAATTCCGAGCTCAGCGAATCCCAGGCCGGCAAGGGGTAAAATAGTCAAGAAAGCATTTGACAATGCAGCAAATGTGATGAGGCCTAGGTTTAGAGAGAATCCCATTGCACTGGATACGAAATAGAGTCTCGATATTTCTGATAGCCAAGCTAACGTTCCGAAGAGAATAACTAGATGCATTCTTGTTAAAGATCCTAGTGTGCCTCTATAGAAATTGATGAAAACACTTTGTAATAACTTTGGAACAAAAGATAATAGCTTTGTTTTTAAAATCCATATTGCTATCAAAAAGAGTCCCAATGTGGATGAAATTAGTATAGTTAGAGTCAGGAAGTAATTAGGCGCGTTGATTCCTTCCGCAACCATTAATATTAATGCTAAGACTAATAATATTACCATCACTGAAATATCAACTATTCTTTCAGCTATTAATGTTCCTAAGGTTTGAATTAAACCGCGACCCGTTTTCTTTGCAATTAATATTCCTCTATATGGATCTCCTATATGGAAAGCTGTTATTCCGTTAATAAACGCACTTATAAGTATTAGACTAGAGCAGTGTAAAATTCCTGGAGACCTTCGGCCGGATTGCTCTACGTTATCTAAAAGGATATGCCATCTTACTCCGCGGAAAAAATATGTTGTGTAGTGTAAAACAAAAGCCATAGACAGATGGAGTGGATTGCTTTCTTTTAGGCTACTCCATATATATGCAGGTTCAATATCAAATCGTACGACCACAAAGTATAGAAAAGCGACTGCTACGGATAGAAAAAAAAGGTATGATGGGGACATAATAGATGACCCTAAGGATTGTTTTCTACTAAGTAGTTTTCCAAGAACGAACATATTGGATTACCTGCAATATTCTAAGATCTACGCTTCTGGACCAAAGATTATATCAGGTCATCATAATAATATAATTGAACCTTTAGATTAGTATTCCTTGAACCCATTACTGACTAACCTGTATAATGTCCGCTGCTTAGCTTATGAAATTCTATAGCAAATTGAGTTATTTAGAGAGGCAGGCATCGATTGGACTCACCCACAGAATATGATATTGCTGTGATTGGTTCTGGGCCGGGCGGTTATGTGGCCGCCATCAGGGCAGCACAGCTTGGTTTGAAAACGGTAATTATTGAAAGAGATGAATTAGGTGGTATATGCCTTAACTGGGGATGTATACCGAGTAAAGCCCTTCTTAGGAATGCAGAAGTCGTTTCACTTTTCAAAAGAGCGCATGAATTTGGAATTACTTATGAAAACTTGGAGATCGATTATTCAAAGGCGATAGATAGAAGTCGAAGTATAGTTCCAAAATTAACGAAAGGCGTTGAATTTTTGTTAAGGAAAAACGGAGTCGTACATATTAAGGGAGAAGCTAGATTTAAAAACTCTAATACGATTATTGTTACCCCTAATGAAGAAGAAATTGTGGCTAAAAATGTCATTGTTGCTACTGGAGCAAAGCCTCGTATGATCCCAGTTTTACCAATAGATGGCGTTCGTGTTATTAGCAGTAGGCAGGCGTTGGAAAATAAAGATTTACCAAAGTCTATTGTCATAGTAGGCGGAGGGGCTATCGGGGTAGAGTTTGCTTCAATTTACAATGCTTATGATGTTAAGGTCACATTGGTAGAATTACAGGATAGAATAGTTCCACTAGAGGACGAAGATATAAGTCGTCAGCTCGAACGATCTATGTCTCGAAAAGGGATAACGATAGTTACCAGTTCCAAGGTGGAGGGGTTGGTGTATGAAGAAGACCACTTGATAGTAACGAGCGAAGGGTCCGAAGGCAAAGCCGATTTGGAATGCCAACAGGTCTTGGTGGCTGTTGGAGTTCAGGGTAATATAGAGGGATTAAGATTGGAAGAACTCGGAGTCAATGTGGAGAAAGGGTTTATTGAAATAGACCAACATATGACTACTTCAGTTCCTAATATTTACGGAATAGGTGACGTTACAGGAAAACTACTTTTAGCACATTCTGCTTCGGCTCAGGGCGTATATGCGGTTGAGAGAATTGCTGAACTCGATCCTCAAATTCTTAGCTATTTAGATATGCCTAAAGCGACATATTGCGATCCGCAAATAACCAGTTTTGGTTTGACAGAGGCTCAGGCAAGAGACGAAGGTCATGAAGTTAACGTAGGAAAATTCCCCTTTCAAGCGAATGGGAAAGCCTTGGCTTTAGCAGAATCGGATGGATTTGTGAAGTTGATAACGGATGCGAGTAATGGAGAAATACTGGGGGCTCACATTATTGGACCAGAGGTTACTGAATTGCTGGCCGAATTATCAATGACCAGGATGCTTGAAGGGACAGTTGATGAATTGGGATGGATGGTTCATTCGCATCCTACCCTATCTGAGACTTTAAAAGAGGCAGCTTTGGATGCCAAGGGCCAAGCTGTTCATATATAGTCTATTGGGAGACAACAAAAACTTGAACCTTAAAGAGAAGATAGCTAAAACAGAATTAATAGGCCTATATAGAGACATGTCGCTCATTCGAGAGTTTGAGAATGAAACTTATAGGCAATATATGCAGAAGCAAATTAAGGGATTTCTTCATGTTTACAGTGGCGAAGAAGCCATAGCGGTAGGAGTTATGTCTGTTTTGAAAGAACAGGATTATATTACTACCCATTATAGAGATCATGGTCACGCTTTAGCTAGAGGCTTGGACTCCAAGTTGGTTATGGCTGAACTTTTTGGAAAGACAACCGGGTATAGCAAAGGTAAGGGAGGGTCGATGCATTTGTTTGACTCATCCCGAAGATTTATGGGGGGTTATGCTATTGTTGGTGGACAAATGCCTATAGCTACGGGTCTTGGATTAGCGGCCCAGCATGAAAAAAAGAACGCTTTAGTGGTATGTTTTTTTGGCGACGGTGCTATGCAGGAAGGGGAATTCCACGAGAGCATGAATTTGGCTGCTCTGTGGAAACTTCCAATAGTATTCATTTGTGAAAATAATTTATATGGCATGGGTGCTGCTATTAATTCAACTTATGCTCTCCATGATGAGCTTTATAAAGCAGGGGATGCTTATAAAATTCCAGGCTATAAAATAGATGGAATGGATTTGTTTGAAGTTAGGAACGTAATGCAGGAGATTGATTCTCGTGTTCGCAACGGGGACGGGCCAGTTCTTATTGAGGCTCAAACATATCGATTCAGAGGTCATTCTATATCAGATCCTGCGGCTTATAGGCCTAAGGATGAGGTGGAATATTGGCTAGGACGCGATCCCATTGTTCTTTTGCGCAACTACCTTATTGAACAAGGATTAGTTACTGAGGAAGAACTACAGGAAGCGGACGAATCAGTCGAGAAAGAAATAACTGAGGCTGTTAGTTTCGCGCAGCAAAGTCCTTTTCCGGAACCAGAAGCCCTTTTTGATGATGTGTATGCTGATGAGGAGTGAACAATGACTGAAATTAATTATAGGGACGCTCTCAACCAGGTGTTGATTGAAACATTGGATGGCGATCCTAGTTCATTTATAATTGGTGAAGATATTGGCCCTTATGGTGGGACTTATGCTGTGACACGAGGCCTTACCGAACGATTCGGATCTGAGCGAATCAAGGATTCACCTCTTGCAGAGTCTGCAATAGTCGGTGCAGGAATAGGAGCTGCTATGGGCGGAATGAGACCTATAGTGGAAATTATGACTATTAATTTCAGTCTACTAGCTATGGATCAAATTGTTAATCATGCAGCGAAGATTAGATATATGTCTGGGGGCCAAATTACTGTTCCTCTAATAATTCGAACAGTAACAGGCGGTGGAGCTCAACTAGCTGCGACTCATTCACAGAGCTTTGAAGGGTGGTATGCTTCTGTTCCTGGGCTGACAGTGGTTACCCCTGCTACTGCCTATGATGCGATGGGCCTTTTCCGATCGTGCCGTGAATTATCTGATCCGGTGATGTTTGTTGAAAATGCGCTTCTTTATAGTCTAAAGAGTGATATTCCTGATGATTACTATACTGTGCCGATAGGTCTTGCTGACATTAAACGTTCTGGTGATGATGTAACAATTATCGCTTACTCAAGAATGGTTCATGTGGCATTGGAAGCTGCATCAGCTTTAGCTTCTGAGGGAATAAATGCTGAGGTGATTGATCTAAGAACACTACGCCCGTTAGATATTGATACAGTGATTACTTCAGTGGAAAAAACACACCGGGCGCTTGTTGTGGAAGAGACTTGGAAGACCGGGGGGTTTGCTGGCGAAATATCAAGTCTCATACATGAACGGGCTTTTGACTATCTGGATGCACCTGTGCAACGTGTTGCTGGAGAGGAAGTGCCCGCTCCGTATACTAGTGTTTTAGAGGATTTGGCCTTTCCAGATGCCAAGCGCGTAATTCAAAGCGTTCGTTCATTATTGAGTTCATAGTTCCCTTTTAGGAGGAAAATTTTGGCTACTACTGTTGATATGCCCCAAATGGGATTTGATATGAAGGAGGGAACCGTTGCTAAATGGCGAAAGCAGGAAGGAGAACAAGTTTCTCGCGGAGAAGTGATAGCAGAGATCGAAACCGATAAAGCGGTAGTGGAGATGGAAGCTTATGCTTCGGGTACCCTTAGAAAGATTATGGTGCATGAAAATAATGCTGTTCCCGTAGGGACGCTGATAGCGATTATAGCGGATCCAGATGAGGATATAAGCTCTTTAGAGACTTCTCAGCAGGCATTCACTACAGTTGAGGATAAACCTCTAACTAGTATGGAATCTTCGGCTGCAACTACTCAAGAATCGGCGTCTCAAGGAAGGGACTCTTCAACTTCAGTAATTAAGGCGAGTCCGATTGCTCGACGCTTGGCCAAGGAAATGAATGTTGATTTAACTTTGGTTAATGGAACAGGGCCAGGTGGGAGAATAACTGAAGCAGATGTAAAATCTTTTCAACCTGAATCACTTCGGCAAGATGATTCAACTATTAATGTTGACCAAAAAGAAATGCCTCTCTCCAAAATGCGACAGGCAATCGCTAATAAGACAATTAAGAGCACTCGTGAAGCTCCGCATTTTTATGTTACGTCTCAGGTTGATATGGGTAAGGCAATGGATTTTCGGAGGGAGCTCAATCCAACTCTTCCAGATGGTGTTCGTGTAAGTGTTAATGACTTGATAATTAAAGCCTGTGCATTGGCAATATCAAAGTATCCAAACTTTAACGCGTCTTACAGAGGCGACAAACTATTATTGAATTCACGAGTAAACATTGGTATAGCAATAGCTCTTAGCGAAGGATTGATAATAGCTGGTTTATCTGATTGTCAGGATAGAGATCTAGTCAACGTAGCAAAAGCTAGCAGGGATTTGATAGATAGAGCCAATGGGGGAACTCTTAAAGCTGAAGAATATGAGGGTGTGACGTTTGCAATTAGCAACCTTGGAATGTTCGATGTTGAAAGCTTTAGCGCGATAATCTATCCGCCTAATGCTGCAGTTGTAGCCATAGGTTCGGTGATAGAGCAACCAGCAGTCAAGGCAGGGGAGATAGTCGTAGCACGATTGATGAAAATGACCATATCATTGGACCATCGTGTAGTAGATGGCGCAGAAGGCGCGAAGTTTCTTCAAGAAGTCAAACGTTTGCTTGAGAGCCCTAAATCTCTGATGGATTAATATATTTCAAATCCGCTTTAAAGAGATTGTATCGATTTCTTGGCTATGGATCTGAGCAGTCACGAATATACCCGCAATTTTGGCAGATTAATTTACAGTGACTTTCCAGTACTGGGTGCCTACATAAGTCACAAACGTTGTTATCCTGATTAATCCGATCCATGCTAATAATCCTTAAGGTATATGAATGTTCTCCAATAGTGTATTGTACAGCACGTTGACGCTCTTTGAAGCCCAATGTTATAGTCTACTGTGTACAGTTTCAATTAAGACCTAATTAACAAATTAGGCCTATACTTAGAGAGGCTGTACGTAAAATCATTTAACTTCACCCTGCGGATGGGTTATGCCCGAATCACTGGTTCAAAACTGGGCCGCGTTAGTATTGGCCGGGGTTGTCGCTCTGGTCGCTATCGGCATTATGTTTGCCGCTACGTTTCTTATTTCTTCAAAGCGGTTTTCTAAGATCAAAGAAACCCCTTATGAATGTGGAATCCCGCCAGAGCCATATGCCTTTTCGCAAATCAGCATTAGGTACTATATTTTCGCTATCCTGTTCCTTATATTTGATGTAGAAGCCGTGTTCTTATTTCCATGGGCATTAGTATTTGTAGGTAATAATGTAGCTTTTTACGCCATGATGGTATTCTTAGGAGTTCTATTTTTCGCGATACTATACGGTTGGAGAAAGGGGGTTTTGGAATGGAGGAAATGACTGCAGGTTCTGGAAATAGGCCACCCCCTGGTCTGTTGAATAAAGCTTTGCCAGGAGTTATTACTGCTAGAACCGATCAATTATTCGCTATGGCTCGCAAATCCTCTCTTTGGGCTCTTACCTTTGGACTGGCTTGTTGTGCGATTGAGATGATGTCTACCTATATGGCTCATCACGACTTTGATCGATTTGGGGTTGTGACCTGGCCATCCCCTCGTCAGTCAGATGTCATGATAGTCGCGGGAACGGTAGTTAAGAAAATGGCAGATCCAATACGTCTTCTTTATGAGCAGATGCCAGAACCCAAATGGGTAATTGCTATGGGTAGTTGCGCCACAAATGGTGGGCCTTATTATCGTTCATATTCTGTAGTCATGGGAGTGGACCACGTTGTTCCGGTAGACGTTTATGTACCTGGATGCCCTCCTAGGCCCGAAGCTTTAATGCACGGAATCCTTAGCCTACAGGAAAAGATTATGCAGGATTCTAAAGATGGAAACAGCGGCTCCTAATAATCAAGGTAAACCCCAAGAACAGGCCGAGGTCTTCTCTGAAGAAGCTCATGGCTTCTTTGCACTTTTAGTTAAGGTGTTGGGCGGTCGCCGTTTCCAACGTGGTCTTTTATATGACAGGCTACAGATTTCTGTGGAACCAAAAGATCTTGAAGATATATGTAGGCTTTTGAAAGAAGACCCTAGGACTAATTTTAAAATTCTTTTATGTATCGCTGCCGTTGATTATGTAGATTATATTCAAATGGTGTATGTGCTTCTCTCCCCTGAACATGAAAGAACTTTGGGGGTAAAGATAGATTTATCTTATGAAGACCTAACAGTGTCTTCTTTATCAGGAATTTGGCGTGCTGCCGATTGGTATGAACGAGAAGCACATGATCTTTTTGGAGTGGACTTCAGGGGGCATCCCGATTTATCCCCGCTACTTTTATATGAAGGATTTGAGGGATTCCCGGGACGCAAGGAATTTCCTTTCCATGAATATGATGAATATTAGTCTAAAATCCATAATCCTGGAAGCTCAAGTTTCTAAATTGGGAGAGGGGTACTTAGCTATGGTGCCTAATCTTCCCCTTTCTTCTATGGGTAACACTAAAAAGATTGCCCAGGATCAACTTGCAATTGAGTTTAAAAAGTGGGCTTTCAATTGTGAGGAAAGCGGGATCCTTGATAGTATTATGGCATCAGCGGGACATGGGGTTTTAGATGAAGACACAGAAATATGCTTAACATTCTCCGAATAGAGGTATTAATTTAGAGTGAGCAATCACATGGATCAGATCGATATAGAGCATACTCAAAGCGTTGACATGATGCTTAATATGGGACCCCAACACCCATCTACGCACGGTGTTTTTAGGATGTTGCTTAGAATTGATGGCGAGGTTGTGGTTGACGCTGAACCGCATGTTGGCTACCTCCATAGAGGCTCTGAGAAGTTGTGTGAAGGTGAGCAATATCATCAAGTAGTAACCCTATTCGATAGATTAGACTATATTTCTAATTTCAATAACGAATGGGTTTTTTGTAGAGCGGTTGAGAAACTTATGGGTGTAGAAGTGCCACAGAGGGCAGAGTACATCAGGGTTATTTTGGCTGAACTGAATAGAATTGCTAGCCATCTTCTCTTTCTAGGAACCTTTGGATTAGATGCTGGAGCCATGACACCAGTAATGTTTGCCTTTAGAGCTAGAGAACGCATTCAAGGATTTTTTGAAGCAGTTTCTGGAGCTCGAATGATGCACAACTATTTTCATATTGGAGGAGTCAAAGAAGACGTTCCTGATAATTTTAATGACTTGTTATCGAGTCTACTTGTAGACCTTCAAAAAGATGTTGAAGAATGTGACCGATTATTAAGTTTTAATGAGGTTTTTGTTGCTCGGACTAAAGGAGTTGGGGAAATAGATTTAGAGACCGCGTTAGATTATGGCTGGACCGGTCCATCTCTTAGGGCTTGTGGGTTAAAGTATGATGTCCGTAAAGCCGAACCATATTCAATTTATGATTTGTTTGAATTTGAAGTACCTGTTGCGAGAGATGGTGACTGTTGGGATCGATATTATGTGCGTGTTTTGGAGATGTACGAATCCCTAAGCATAATTGAACAAGCTTTTAGTGGTATTCCTGATGGCCCTGTAATGGCATTAGGGAGGCGGCTCATACGCCCTCCCAAAGGTGATGTTTACGTGCGAGCTGAAAATCCCAGGGGGGAAATTGGAGTTTATCTTGTTAGTGATGGGACTGATAAGCCGTATAGAGTAAAAGTTAGGCCACCATCTTTTTGTAGTTTGAGCGCTTTAAGACATCTTGTAAGAGACACGTATGTAGCAGATGCAGTCGTGATACTTGGCTCTCTCGACATTGTTTTGGGAGAGGTCGACAGATGAGTCTTTCAGCTATATTGATGATGGCAATGTGGCTGCTAAGCCTGTTTACAATTTTATCCATTGTTGTGCTCTCTTTGATTTGGATTGAAAGGAAATTTCTTGGCAGACTCCAACGTCGATTAGGCCCAACACGTACGGGCCCTTTCGGTCTTTTGCAACCAGTAGCAGATGCTGTGAAGTTGGTTCTTAAGGAAGACCTGTTACCTTCATGGTCAGATAAAGCTATATTTTGGGTTGCTCCTCTATTGGTTCTTGTTCCATCATTCATGATCTGGGTAACGATTCCGGCTACTGAGAATCTTGTTGTACAGAACTTGGAGATGGGTCTCTTCGTTATAGTTGCCCTTTTGATTTTATCCATACTTGGGATTCTGCTTGCTGGATGGGGGTCTGCTAATAAGTATGGAGCTTTAGGAGGGCTAAGAGCAGCGGCCCAATTAGTAAGCTATGAAGTACCGCTTGTAATGGTAGTAATATCTATAGCTATTCTTGTTCAGTCAATGGATCTAAGGATTATTGTAGCTAGCCAAATTCCATTAGAGACAGCTCAATCAATTTTGGGTGAAGCTAACCAGAGTAACGCTGTATTTAATCATATAGGTGTTCCATTAGTGCTGATTTTCCCTTTGGGTTTAGTTCTTTTTCTTATTGCAGGATTAGCAGAGGTTGGGCGTATACCATTTGACATATATTTTGCGGAATCGGAGATAGTAGGAGGCCCTTTCGTGGAATATAGTGGTGCCCATTGGGCGGTATTTTTCCTTGCTGAATATATTAATACATTTGTTGTAGCAGCATTAGTAGCCCTTTTATTCCTAGCTGGTTGGCATGGTCCATTATTGCCTCCATTGGCATGGTTTCTTATTAAAACATACTCTGTAATTATGGTAATTTACTGGATAAGGGGAACTTTCCCGAGGCTAAGGATTGATCAGCTGATGGCTTTTGGATGGAAGGCCATGATACCCTTATCTTTCGTTGGAGTAGTTATCACTAGTCTATATCGGTTTTATGACTGGCCGGATTGGTCTTTATCTTTGATGTCTCTCATAACTTTAGCTGTGGTAGGATACTGGTTGTACCTAAAATTTACTCGACCGGTTATTAAATTGGCCAGATCCTATGGGCGTGAACCTAGGAGGATTCGTAGTGCTAGGTAGTATTAAAGGAATGCTAGTAACTTTGGTTTCTACTTTTAGAAAACCTGTAACCAATCAATATCCAAACAAGCCTCGTCAGGTGGAGCCACGGTTCATGGGATTTCCTGCTCTTACTTGGGATGAGTCCGTGGGGGAGCCATACTGTACTGCCTGTATGGTTTGTATTCGTAATTGCCCCACCTTATGTATGACTGCCACTATGAAAGACAATCCTTTGCATAAGGAAGAAAAAAGCAGTCGTCGCAAAATAGTAGATGAGTTTGAGATTAATCTTAATCGATGTATTTTGTGCGGAATATGTGTAGAGGTATGTAATTTTGATGCCATTGTTATGAGTCATGAACATGAACTTAGTGTTTATGAGCGTAATGGAGATAGAGTCGCTTTAGAGGGGCTTTTAGAATTGGGGATGACTTATCAAAAAGAAACCGATTGGATTCCTCCATCGGTATTGAAAAAGGCCTTGAAGGAGAATTCGGCCGCAGAGAAGGCTGCTGATTAAAGATGTCCTGGTTCTTGTTTATTTTGCTTTCAGTTATGGCTATAGGTGGTGGCCTAGGAGTCGTGGCTACTCGTAATGTTGTTCATGCGTGCCTTTTTCTTCTGTTTTCGTTGTTGGCTGTAGCTGGACTGTATGTTGTATTGCTGACAGAATTCTTGGCGTTAGTACAGATTTTTATTTATGGCGGTGCCATAATTATTGTTCTCCTCTTCGCTATAATGCTGACTAGATCTAAGGAATATCCTTCTATATCAGATAATTCTCAATGGCCATTAGCTCTCGTCTCCGGGTTGGCTCTTTTTAGTTTGCTAACAGCAACATTTGTTGTTAATAGTAGTTCTTTTGAAGAGATGCATAGGGTGGCTTTGACTGACTTGGGAACGACTTTGTTTACTGATTGGGCCCTACCTTTTGAAATTGCCTCTCTTGTTCTTTTGTTAGCATTAATTGGATCGATTGTTATAGCTAAGGTTGAAAGGAGAAGATAGTGGTTACACTTATGCACTTCCAGATTGTGAGCGCCGCATTATTTTCAGTTGGGCTTTATGGCGTTCTTGCACGAAGAAGTGCGGTTTTAATATTGATGTCCATTGAGTTAATGCTTAATGCGGTAAATCTTAATTTAATTGCAATAGCTTCTTTCACAGACCCAGAACGTTTTGCTGGCTTTATTATTGCCATTTTCGTCATAACTGTTGGGGCAGCTGAAGTGGGATTGGCACTTGCCATTGTTTTGAGAATGTTTAGAAATCGGGCTACGGTCAATATTGATGAAATAGAGCTAATGAAATGGTGATAGATTCGTGAAACCTCTTTTTGTAATTCGATATGTTGAAATGCAAGATAAAATTATACTTGAAATAGGAAAGGCCTAAGGTAATGATAGGAATGGAGTACGCCTGGCTTATTCCAGTATTAAGCTTTGTGGCATTCCCGTTAATTCTTTTGCTAGGCAAGTTTCTTCCTGGCAAGGGTTCTTCAATATCAATTGGAGCTATCGGGGCTGGATTCATTTTATTCTTGTTTGTAATGGTAGATCGTTTATCTAATGGAGCAACTGAGCAAGCTTTCTTTAAGATTGATTGGTTCACTGTTGGAAGTGTGGAGCTTACCTGGGGGTTCATAATAGATCCGCTAAGTGTAAGCATTCTTGGGTTAGTGACATTTGTTGCATTGATGGTGCAGATTTATTCCCTTTCTTATATGAAGGATGATCCTCGTTTCAATTGGTACTTCGGGATCCAGGCTTTCTTTGCTGGCTCAATGCTGACTTTAGTTTTGGCAGATAATTTCTTATTGCTTTATATCGCTTGGGAATTGGTTGGTTTGTGTTCGTACTTGCTTATAGGATTTTGGTATGAACGGAAGCCTGCAGTGGAAGCTGCAAAAAAGGCTTTTATAACAACTCGTTTGGCTGATGTTGCTTTGTTAGTAGGAATACTCCTTTTGTATAAGCAGGTTGGCAGTTTCAGTATGTCCGAGACATTTGAACAAGCAGAATTACTTATGGCGGGAGCTAACAGCGCTCTAAGCAGTGGGACTACTTTAATTGCTGCCCTACTACTTTTTGTTGGTGCTATGGGTAAATCGGCGCAGGTTCCATTACATGTATGGCTGCCTGATGCGATGGAGGGTCCTACTCCGGTTAGTGCTCTGATTCATGCGGCGACAATGGTAGCAGCCGGAATTTTCTTGGTGGCTAGAACATTCGTGATATTTGAAGCTGCCCCTGACTCTCTTCTGATAGTAGCAATTGTAGGTCTTTTGACTACTTTGATGGCGGCTTCTATGGCACTTGTTATGACTGATCTCAAGCAAATATTAGCTTACTCCACCATAAGTCATTTGGGACTTATGATGCTTTCTTTGGGTTCATTTGGATATACGGCTGCCATATTTCATCTTATGACACATGGATTTTCAAAGGCTCTTCTGTTTTTGGCTGCCGGAAGTGTTATGCATGGAATTGGACGGACAGACATACGACAAATGGGTGGACTGATCAAGGTTATGCCTCTTACCGCGTTAGCTTTTGGGATTGGAGCAGTGTCTCTTGGGGGAATACCCATCTTCGCAGGATTCTGGAGCAAGGATGAGATATTGTTATCTGTATTGGATCATAGGCATCCAATATTTATGATATTAGTTCTTGTGGCAGTATTCATGAGTGCCCTCTACATGGCTAGGGCTTTCTTTGTAGCTTTCATGGGTGAGATTAGTGATGAAAATCGAAAAGGACATGAGGCTCCAGTCTTTATGGCAATACCTATGATTTTACTGGCCATTTTGGCAGTCACATCTGGACTACTTGCTTTGGAATGGACAGACTCCTTCCGAGGAATAGGATCTTTTATTTTTGCTCATGAAGGGCATGGGTTTGAATTCAACTTAATGCTAGGGTTGGGTTCTACAATTTTGGCAACATCTGCATTCATTATAGCGTGGTTAATTTATGTGAAAGGGAGTATATCTATTAGTCCCTTTAAGCGAACCTTTGCTCCTATTATTAGCATAGCTGAGAGGAAGTATTATCTGGATTCTGCATATCAAGGCTTTATAGATCGAGTTGTATTGGTGTTTAGTTCCCTAGTAGCTAAATTTGATAGAGTTTTCGTAAATGATTTCGCAGTCAATGGGGTTGCGGAATCGGTAAAGCGGTCTGCTTTTACTTTGAGGCATCATGTTACGGGGCTTATCTATAACTATGCTTTTGTCATGGTTGTTGGAGCTATTGTTTTAGTAGCCGCCTGGTGGGCTATAGCGGTGAAGGGTTAATTAATGGAAGACATTAAAGTTATAGCTTTGTTGCTAACGATTTTCTTGCCAGCAGGGGCTGGAACATTACTAATTTTCTTTCCCAAAAATTGGGGCTCACAGATAAAATGGTTCTCTGCTGTAATATCCGGTATTACCCTAGCCATCACTTTATATATATTTTCTGTCTATGACTATGAGAAAGGTGGATTCCAATTTGAAGGCTCCTATAATTGGTTAACTCAACCCATCAACATTAACTTTAGCCTTGGCATAGATGGAATTTCAACAGCTATGTTATTGCTTACTGGGATAGTTATGTTTTCGGGTGTCCTTTTAACATGGAATTTAGAACGCAGGGTTAAGGAATTCTTCATCCTTTTCATGTTCTTGTTGTCCGGGGTTTTCGGAGTATTTGCGGTTCGTGATTTATTCTTTCTCTTCTTTTTCTATGAGCTAGCAGTTTTGCCTATGTATCCATTAATTGGTATTTGGGGAAGCAGCAGCGATTTTGGAACCTTCCTTCGAACTAAAGAATATGGCGCTATGAAGTTGGTTCTATATCTGGTTGGAGGCAGTGTTCTGGTTTGGATAGGCATCATAGGCGTTTATGCGGCTTCGAGCGATTTTGGGACACCAACCTTTTCCTTGGAAACACTAAGTGTTATTTCCGAACAAGGTGCGTTTAGTCATGACTTCCAGCTGTTTTTCTTTCCTCTATTTATGATCGGATTTGGGATTCTCGCTGGGTTGTGGCCATTTCATACGTGGTCCCCAGATGGGCATGTCGCTGCACCAACTTCTGTAAGTATGGTTCATGCCGGTGTGTTAATGAAATTGGGTGCGTACGGAATAATTCGAGTAGGGATGACAATTCTTCCTGAAGGAGCTCAAGACTGGATGCCAGCTCTCATAGTGTTTGGAACTATCAATGTGATATATGGGGCTGTGGCAGCGATGTCACAACGCGACCTGAAATATGTTGTGGGTTATTCTAGCGTCAGTCATATGGGGATTGTCCTTATGGGAATTGCGACGTTGAATCCTATGGGGATGGGTGGTGCGGTACTGCAGATGTTTTCTCATGGCATAATGACTGCGCTTTTCTTCGGAGTAGTGGGGATAATATATGAAAGGACCCATACTCGAGATATTACTGTTCTTGGCGGGTTGGCAAAAAAAATGGGTATAACGGTTTCCTTTTTTGCTATCGCTGGAATGGCCTCCTTAGGATTGCCAGGTTTGAGCGGTTTCATTGCGGAAGTCTTGGTATTCGTTGGAGTATTCCAAGAATACGTACCCCTAGCCATTCTAGGAATAATTGGAGCCTTGCTTACTGCTGTCTATATTTTGCGTCTTTTGTCTCGTGCCTTCTTCGGTCCGCTAGACCCCAAATGGGAAGATCTTAAAGACGCAACCCCTCGAGAAATGGGAGCCACGTCTTTACTGGTGTTTGTGCTTATTTTTGTAGGGCTTTGGCCGGCACCTTTGATGAATGTTATCAATAGCGGTGTATCTGATTTATTAAGTAGGTTTGTAGGATTATGACCGAAAATATTCATCTACTACTACCTGAAGCGTTATTGGCTGTTCTAGCCATTAAGGTTTTGGCTATAGATTTATTCTTACCAGTAAGATTTAAGGACCTTTTAGTTTGGATCAGTGCCCTTGGAATGACTGGAATTTTAGTGTTTTCTATCTGGCTTCTTTGGGGCATAGATACACCTTTATATGGAGGATTGGTTCGTGCCGATGGATTTACGCTGTTTTTTAAGGGCTTTTTCTTAATACTTGGGATTGTGACTGTATTAGCTTCTCGTGATTATGTTAACAAGCATCTTAAGAATCCAGGTGAGTTTTACTCCATAGTGATCATGGCGATCCTAGCCATGTCAATTATGGCGTCTGCTGTAGAAATACTGACAGCTTACATTGCTTTGGAACTTATGAGCTTCAGCTTTTATATCTTAGTGTCATTCGCACTGAATAATCCTAAATCGAATGAAGCTGGCCTAAAATACATACTTATAGGTGCCTTTTCATCAGCCATTTTGCTTTACGGCATCAGCCTTCTTTACGGTGCTGTAGGAGTGACGCACTTCGATAGTATAGCTAAAGAAATCAGTAATGCTATGGAGAATAGTGACTCCTTTAGTCCCACTCTATGGGTTGGGATGGGGTTAATTTTAGTTGGACTAGGATTTAAGATTGCTGCTGTTCCGTTCCATATGTGGGCTCCCGATACGTACGAAGGTGCACCACTTCCTGTAACTGCATTTCTTTCAGTCGGATCTAAAATTGCGGCATTTGCTTTAGTAATGAGACTGTTTGGACAAGCGTTTGCCCCATCGATAGACCAATGGCAAATGATAGTTGCCACAATGTCCGCTTTGACTATGACAATTGGAAACGTTGTTGCTATAGCTCAAAAGAATCTGAAACGTCTTTTGGCATATTCCAGCATTGCTCATGTAGGGTTCATGTTGATGGGAATTGCAGCTCTTTCATTGATAGGGATTGAAGCTTTAATTCTTTATCTCGTTGGATATGCTCTAAGTTCTATGACAGTGTTTGTAGGATTGATAGCCTTTTATAATATGACCGGACGAGAAAACATAGATGATTTGGGAGGACTTGCTGTAAGACATCCATTTATTGCAGCTGCTATTGCCTCCGGGCTTATTTCACTGGGAGGACTCCCGTTTTTTGCTGGATTCACTGTGAAATTCTACCTTTTCACAGCAGTTGGTACTCAAGGGCTTTTGTGGCTAGCTGGTTTGGCTATATTTAATAGTCTTATATCGTTGTATTACTATCTTATGGTAGTAAGGCAAATGTATATTGAACCTTCCCCAGAGTGGGCAAAAGAACCTGCGAATGATGTTGCTACTAAAGGAATCCAAAAGACAATGGACCGTATAGAACATAAGCCAACGTTACTGATTACGACAGTTCTTACTGTATTGGTTTTGGGTGTAGTGTTTGTTGGCATTTATCCTTCACCCATTTTGGACATGATCAAATCAGCGTCACAAGCTCTATTAACTTGAACCTAAATCTAATTGAATTGACTAGTGGCTCATCATCAATTCTGAAAACATTTAATAATTACAGTTGTCATGTAATCTATCGCTTCCTATAATGTACCAATCTGTCGTCCGTGGGAGGGTAATGATATGACACAGGAACATAGCGAACTCGAACCTGTTCTTCATCCGGAAGCTATCATTGCAGAATTAAAGAAAAATCGTATAACACATATAGTTTGGCTTCCAGATAGTGAAAGTAATTTCATGTATCAGCAACTGTTGAATGAACCTGACATTTCCCTTGTTCCTGTAGCTAGAGAGGGAGAAACTATGGCTATAGCTGCTGGATTATGGATCGGAGGTAAAAAGCCAGTAGTCCTTATTCAAAACACCGGTTTGTTTGAATCTGGGGATTCTTTAAGAGGAATTGGACTAGACGCAAATTTACCTCTCCTAATGTTGATTGGATACAGAGGTTGGGATCGGCATGGATTAACTAAAGATTCAGCTGCCAAATTTACTGAGCATAACCTTTATTCTTGGGGGGTTAACTATTATCTCCTTGAAACCGATCAAGATGCGAGCCGTATTTCCCTAGCCTTAGAAGAAGTCACTAACACCTCACGACCTGTGGCAGTTTTGTTAGGTAATGAATACGGCCCGAGTTAATATAGAATTGAATATATTGACCTTCAATTTTTGTGAACTAACCTAATGTTTGAATGGATTGTTTATAAGATTTTGGGTCCCGTGTGTGGCATCATCACCCTAATGATTGGATTCTATACTCTCTATTTAACCTTTTTGAATAGCAATTCTGGTGTGATAAATCTGAGAGGTATATTTGGTGGAGGTATGATATTGGCAGGGGTATTTATTATGGCAAAAGTACGTGGCAGGAGCATAGATTGAATACAGCGATTCCAGTGGTTGAAGCCCTTAAGCTTGTTGATGGTTATCGGGATGAGGCTGTGGTTGTAGCTTCTTCCAGAGTATTACAGGAATGGGTTCAAATTTCTAAAAGAAGAGATTTGGACGTTGATTTATTGGATTGCGTAGATAAAACTGTAGACGTTGCTTTGGGCATAACCATAGCTAAGCCTGACATCAAAGTTTTAGTGCTAGACAGTTCATCCACTCTACGCACTAATCAAAGTGCAATGATTACTACTGGTAACATTTGTCCGCGCAACATGATCCACTTTCTTTTCGAGGATATTGGATATGCATCAACTGAAGGAATATTAATTCCTGGACTAGATCAGCTGGATTTTGGTTCCCAAGCAAGGAATTTAGGATATAGGTCTGTATATGAATTCGAAGACTTAGAAACAATGGATCTTTCTTTAGAAAGACTTTTTGAGGATGAAGGACCCATATTTGTGATGATTAAAGTGTTCCACGACTCCAAATCCTTAGCATCATTATCGGGGAATATGCACGAATCGCTAAGGCGAGTTCGTGATACCTTGGATATTGGCTAAAGGAGTGTGCCTATGCCTCTTCTTTCGCTCTTTGCGCTGTCTCTAATACCTTAAGGCTGATATCAGGAGGGACTCCTTCATAGCGACTGAATTCCATCGTATAACTCGCTCTTCCTTGAGTCATAGATCTCAATTCAGTAGAATACCTTAGAACCTCAGCGTGTGGAACGTCAGCTTCAATAATTGTGGACCCTGCTTCTGGGATCATACCAGTGATTTGCCCACGTTTTCCATTAATGTCTCCAATTACGTCTCCAGTGAAATTATCAGGGACTTTTACGCTAAGTTTTACGATGGGTTCTAGCAAAATTGGCTTTGCCTCAGACATGCCTTTTCGAAAGGCGAAGGATCCTGCAATTTCAAATGAATTACCAGATGAGTCAACGTCATGGTAACTGCCATCAAATAAAACGACCTTAACGTCGACTACTGGATATCCTGCTATTGAACCTTCGTTTAGTGCCTTCACTACTCCTTTTTCAACTGATGGAATGTATTCTCTTGGCACAGATCCACCAACTACTTCACTGGCAAACGAGAATCCGGCATCTCGTTCAGTAGGTTCCAACCGAAGCACTGCATGTCCATACTGGCCATGTCCTCCAGATTGTTTTTTATGTTTGTATTCGGCTCGTGTAGTGGCGGTAATAGTTTCTCTATATGGAACTTTGGGAAGTTGCAAGAGAAGCTCCGTACCGAATTTGCGCTTAACCTTGTCAATAGTGGTATCAATATGAACGTTTCCTAAGCTACTTATTAGAGTTTCACTAGTTGAGGGTTCTCTTGATAATTTTAGGGTGGGATCCTCTTCCAATATTCTTGATAAAGATGATGACATTTTATCAATATCTGCGGCAGATTTCGGGCTGACAGACATAGTGTAGTATCCAGTTGGGAAGACTATAGGTTCTAGAATTACAGGATTGTTACGATCTCCTAGAGTATCGTTAGTTGTAGTAACAGCCAATTTAGCTACGGCTCCGATATCCCCAGGGCCTATATCGGTTGTAGCTTCCTGGGTTTTTCCTTGGAGGAAATAAAGCTGACCAATGCGTTCGGATTGTTCTCTATTCGCATTCCATACTTCACCACCTCCCTTAAATGTGCCCGCATAGACTCTAAACAATGAGAGTTTTCCTACAAATGGGTCGGCAGATGTTTTGAAAACAAGAGATACCAAGGATGAATCATCTTTTTGTTCGACTTCTTTTCTTTCTTCGGTTCCTGGAGATGTGCCTTCTATCTTTTTACCCTCTAATGGGCTAGGCAAATATGATGTTATAGCATCAAGCAATGCTTCTGAACCTTGGTTTTGCGTCGCAGAACCCATTAATATGGGAACAATTTCTCCTGATAGAAAAGCCTTCTTGAGGCCTTCATTAATCTCGGCTTGTGTGAGTTCTTCGCCCTCTAAGTATTTGGTGGCTAGTTCGTCGTCAGCTTCGGCTACAGCTTCTACTAATCTTTCGCGAGCTGCATCCACTTCTGCTTTCAAAGACTCAGGGATATCAGCTGACACATCCAAGCAGTTGATTGTTTGACTTACTCCTTGTTCTTCTACAACTGGTATTTGTACTGGAACACATTTCCTGCCAAAAGCAGCACTAATGCTATCAAGCGTTCGGGAAATATCTGAGTTTTCACGGTCGATTTTGTATATAAATAATATACGTGGGATATTGCGTTCCTCACACATAGTCCACGATTGTTCGGTCCCAACTTCTACACTAGCTACGGCGCTTACTAATATAATGGCGCCTTCGGTAACGCGGAGGGCCGATACGACTTCTCCTCTAAAATCTTCGTATCCTGGAGTATCCAGAAGATTTATCTTGTATCCGTTTTTCATGCAGGTAATTAAAGAGGTCTGTGTACTAGATACCCGTTTAATTTCCTCAGGCTCATAATCAGAAACTGTGTTGCCGTTTTCCACGGCTCCCATGCGAGTAATTGCCTTTGTGCTAAATAGTAATGCTTCTGCTAAAGAAGTCTTTCCAGAACCCCCATGAGATAACAGAGCTACATTGCGAATTTTGCTGATATCAATTCCAGGCATAGTAAGGCCCCCTGAATTTGGAAAGTTGTATTTAGGGGCACATTGTAGCCAAAAGGGAGCACACTCGCAAATAATTTGCTTTGAATAAGGCATATAATTGGAAAGTTGGCACGAATTATGGCAATAGCCTTATGCGAAGCATATATGCGTGACTTGCTCATTGCATTTATTCTATATGCCATTATTACCTTGACACCGTAAGATCCCTTCAGATAGGATTTTCATTGAGGGAAAGTGGGAGAGCATTGCGGAGGTATATTTTAGGTACTTAACCTTGTCCCAGATTTATTTGTGAATAGGTTAAGGGTTGGGGATATAGCTCAATTGGGAGAGCGCGGCGTTCGCAATGCCGAGGTTGGGGGTTCGATTCCCCCTATCTCCACCAAGGGCCCCTGTAGCTCAGAGGATAGAGCGGCGGCGTCCTAAGTCGCGCGTCGGGGGTTCGAATCCCTCCAGGGGTACCATACAGGAGCGTAGCTCAGTCTGGCCAGAGCGCTGGTCTCCAAAACCAGTGGTCGGGGGTTCGACTCCTCCCGCTCCTGCCATATTACAGGCACGAAATGGCCTGCTTAGTAAAGAAATACTAGGCAGGCCGTTCTTTTTAGTGGGACAGATACAGAAAGTTAGAGAGACTACGTCACTTTAGTTATAGATTCTAGGCACGGAAATGACCTAAACTTAGTAGCAAGTAAACTGAGCGGGGATTAAATGTATAAACGAGATGTTATGCCATATTATGGTGGTCCGGTGTCATTCTTTAGAGCACCACAAATCGAGATTGACCAGGTTGTTGAGGGTACCGCTATCGTTTCCGGTGTTCCTATAGACAACGGTATTCCCTCTGGTAGGCCTGGGGCTCGATTTGGTCCCAGAGCAATTCGTGAAGCCTCCTTACATCCTCGTGGAGGATACGACTCATCACCGGAGAATACTAAAGTAGATATAGAATCGGGGATTGGGACTCAACTCAAAAGTCCTCCAAGATTGGCTGATATTGGTGATTTCAATATTTATCCTACCGACCTAATGAAGACAACTGAGTCAGTTAAGCAGGGAGTTTATGAGGTCGTGAAGCGAGGTGGCTTCTCAGTCGTGATGGGGGGCGATCACTACGTGGCGTATCCATCGTTTGAAGGGTTTGCGAAAGGTATGTTGGAGCGGAAGGAAGGCTTACGCCTCGGATATATACATATTGATGCTCACTCAGACTTTGGGGATGGCAACTCTTTGGGTGGTCGGTACAATCACGGAACCATGGTGCGCCGCATCAGTGAAAACCCCATAATTTCGTACAAAAATCTAGCATGGGTTGGCCTCAATTCTTCTCTAACTATAGATCAACACCGCCTCAAGCGAACGAATGATCTAAAAATGCTTACCGCAAGGCTTGTTAGAGAAAGAGGAATCGCCGAGGTTATACGAGAAGCTATGGATGTAGCCGCCGATGGGGTCGATGCAGTTTATTTGAGCATAGATATCGACGTCATAGATGCCCATGAGTCCCATGGGACAGGAGCTCCAGAATTTGGCGGAATCACGACTATTGAGTTTCTAGAGGCTATGCAGATACTGAGTAGCTTTGAGGCGCTGGGTGCCATTGATCTGTGTGAGGTCTCTCCAGAATGGGATTCCTCTGGACAGACGGTTCGGATAGCTTCCGCAGGTATGCTTAAATTACTACATCCTTGGATATTTGATACGGTGGAGATATCGGGATCATAGAAGTTCCGACAGTATATTCCAGGACTCCAATATGGACTACTGTGTAAAGCCTAAGACTTCCATCAAAAAGACTAAAGAGGTGATGCATGCTAGATATGCTGATAACCGGAGGCTTGATACTTGATGGCACAGGAAATCCAGGTTTCTACGGTTCAATCGGTGTAATCGGAGATCAGATAAAGATTATCCGCGGCGACATAAATACAATAGAGGCTGTATGCACTTTGGATGCCAGAGGCAAAGTGGTATCTCCAGGATTCATAGATGTGCATGCTCATTCTGGGCTGGTAATTTTATCCGACCCTTATCACCAACCAAAAGTACACCAAGGAGTCACCACGGAACTCATAGGGATTGATGGGAATTCTTATGCTCCATTTGCCCGGCCCGATGATTTAGAAAGGTTTATTCGGCTTAATTCAGGCTTGGATGGTGACCCAGAACTTCCTTTTCGGTGGTCGAGTGTCAGCGAATACCTCACCCTGTTTGATAGGAAAGTGGCTGTTAACATTGCTTACATTACAGGTAATTCCCCAATTCGAATTGGTGGTGTCGGATGGAATAATCAGAGAGCCACAGGTGGGGAAGTAGAAAATATGAGATCAGCACTTCGAGAAAGCATGGAAGATGGCTCCTTTGGGATATCTACTGGTCTGGATTATCCACCGGGCAGCTTTGCCGATACGGCTGAATTAATTTCCCTTTCAAACGAAGCAGCACGTCTTGGAGGCATCTACCATACTCATGTGAGGAACGCTTTAGGGGATCGGTACCTGGACCCTTTGAAGGAAGCCATAGAAATAGGAAGAGAGAGCGGTATTCCTGTTCATATCACTCATCTGTTTCGTAGAGTTACTCATGACGGCGGGGCGAGACCTATTTTAGACCTAATCGAATTAAGCAGGGGAGAAGGCCTGGACGTGACTTTTGATATGTTTCCGTTTCGCTTTGGAGGGACACGTATCATAATAATATTCCCAGAATGGGCACAAGACGGCGGACCAGATAAGCTTATGGAAGTAATGAGATCCGCTGATGGCCGTGAACGATTACGTAAGGAAGTGACTCCTAGGGGGCGCGGATGGGACGAGATGTGGTTAACTTATTTCAAGAGACCTAATAACATACAGTTCGAGGGGCGGTCCGTTGCTGATGTTGCAGAAACACTGAAAAAACACCCGGTGGATGCCTTGTGTGATCTTCTCCTAGATGAGGAACTTCGGATATCATATTTTGCTGATATTGCTGACCATGGTACTCTAGCAGACTTTATTATGCATGATTTGTACATGGTAGGAAGTGACGCGCTGCTACTTGGGGATTACCCCCCGCCAATGGCATATGGGACATACCCATATATACTAGCTGAATTAGTTAGGGAAGAAAGAAAACTGTCATTATCCAGTGCGATTCGTAAAATGACCAGTCACCCAGCACAACGTATTGGAATATCCGATAGAGGACTTTTACTTGACGGGATGAAGGCCGACATAGTGGTTTTTGATCCTGAGGCTATTAAATCAAACACCATAAAAAGTGATCCTAAGCGATTCTCTAGTGGAATTGATTACGTCATAGTAAATGGGACGATTGTTATGGATCATGGAACCCACAGTGGTGCTCTACCTGGTCGTGCGCTTCGAAGAGGACAAAGGGGTTAGAAGTATATTATTCACTATAGGGTAGGGAATTGTGGCTATTAGCTTTTTATCATCTGCCCGATAATGATTAGGCAGCATCCTGCGAACCAACTTATAGCTGTGAAGATGCCAATTATTTCGCCGGCTATTATGGCCTGGATCATCCATACCCCGATTCCCGTCATGAACAATATCCATCCGGATGTTTCTAGTCCTTTTTTCATACCTGATATGTCTCTTTGATGTTGCTGGAGGTAAGAACGCTTATATGCTCTGGCGTAGTTCCGCAGCAGCCGCCGATTATTGTTGCTCCAGATGCAACCCATTCACGGGCGTATTCTAGATATTCCTGAGGATCAGCGTCCGACCCATCTAATCCACTACCTCTAATTCCTCCTCCATGTGCGTAAGCTCCTATCGGTAATGCTGTGTAATCCTTCAACTCTCGTAAGGCTTCGGCGGTCACACTTGGAGGTGAATGCATGATAAAAAATGCTTTTACATTGGGTGATGAACTAGCAGTGACCGCATCGGCTATAGTTTCTCCTCCATGCCGTCCCATTAGTCCGAGGTAAATTTGGCCATCATGACTTTCACAAGATAGTCCAATCCAAATAGGAAGATCTGTTTCGTCAGCAGCGGTAATGGCAGCTTTGAGATCTATGGTTCTACTAAACATTTCCAACACGATGAGGTCTACGCCTTCTTCAGCTAGAATTCCTACTTGTTCGCGGTAATCGTCTAATGCCTCTTCATAAGATGGGGTGATTTCTGGGAGACTTTTTGGTTCGAATGCTGAAATAGCACCGGCTATAACAACTGTTTCTTCAGCCCCACAATTTCTTCTTGCCTCCATGGCTGCTTGTACAGACTGCCTGTTTATTTTCTCTGTGTGTTGGGTTAGTCCGTCCTTTGCTAATGTTGCTCGACTGCTAGAAAAAGTATTGGTGATAATGATTTCAGCCCCTGCAAGGATGTAATCTCTATGTATATCCTGCACCAAATCAGGGCATTCAATGTTAGCGTTGGCTGACCAGGAAAGTTGTGGGTATATAGTGACCCCGCGTCGGGCCACCTCAGTTCCTGTACCTCCATCCATGATCACGATTTTTTTCTGATCCAATTCATCTTGTAAAGAACGCGCTACATTCATGTTTTAATCTCCTTCTATAAATTATTACACTTAGCTATCTCTACCTAGGATGGTTTATGGTGTTTGAAGTTTATCCAATGCCTATCAAAAATACTCCAATAGTGATAACGAGTGATCCGATTATCCGACCGATGCTCATTGATTCCTTTAAAATAATTGAACCGAGTATCAGGCTGAACACTATACCAATTTCTCTTGCTGGTGCAACATAACTAACTTTCGAAAGTTGTAATACACTAAGGATAGTTGCGTAAGTTCCAAATGCGAGCAAGGCTGCGGCAACGATTCGAATCTTGTTAGAGACCAACTCTTTTTTTATAGCACTGGTTCCGTATTCACGGATTATATACGGAGCCAAACCTGATGCGGTTCCTAATGATAGGAGATACATGTATAACAGTGGATTTACGTAGTTAATACCAACCTTGTCCCAAACAGAATACAGGGAAATTGTAAGTCCTGTGAGTAGAGCATATCTAACCCCGGGGTTCCTAAGGTATTTGAGTGGGTCATTAAATACCTCTGCAATTTGGCCCCACCAATATATTACGAAAATACCAACGACTACGGCCATGATTCCTAGTATTGCTAGCTCACTAATTGTTTCACCAAGCAAGGTTATACCCAGAAAAGCGGTTAAAACAGGTCCAGTTCCACGAGCCAAAGGATAAACTAACGATAGGTCAGCATGCATATAGCTACGGCTCAGAAACAGGTAATACAAGATATGTATCAGAGAGGTGCCTAGTATAAACCACCACCCTGTACTTTCGATCCCATCATTCCAAATTAGAATTACAGCAATGGGTGCCAACATCACAGAGATAGTTATTTTGAGCCACCAAATGAATACCTCTTGGTTATGACTATTCTTTAGAAGTAAATTCCAAGAGGCATGAGTCAATCCAGAAAATAGAACTAGTGCTAGAGATAGCTCAGTCATTCGTCGAAGTATAACAGACGAGATTGGAGTTCCTATTAGGCAAAATAAAATTCAATATTGGCAAGTATTTTTCAGCTCTAAATTTGTCGTTTAAGTGATAGTAATTGCTATCAACTATGATGTATAAGTAGGGCATGAAATGCAGGGAATGTGGAAACGATATACTCCAATCAGCACAATTCTGTGGAAACTGTGGAGCTTCCATAGATTATAACTTTCCTGAAGTTAATATCAGTCATAATACTCAGGTTGATTTCACAACAGCCATTGGGCTCGGGTTTAACCGTGTATTTGATTTCAGAGGACGATCTTCAAGGGCTGAATATTGGTGGTGGGTTCTATTTTCAGTGCTTGGTGATGTGATATTGAGCATAGTTGATGTTGCCATGGGGACATATAACGCGCAAAGTGGAAGTGGTCTAATTTCTACAATTTTTGGCTTTTTTATATTGATTCCATCAATTGCATTGGGAGTTAGAAGATTACATGACATTAATAAATCTGGATGGTGGATGCTGATGTGGGCTGTTTTTTGGCTGGTTGTCCCATTCATAGTTTTGATTTGGTGGGCCATTAAGCCAAGCCACCGAGGAGCAAACAAGTATGGCCCAGACCCAACACTGGCTGGTGATCAAAACGAATCATTCTAGTTTCCGTGATAATTAGACCATGACACAAGGTTGTTTGTTGTTTTTGCTGTTACTTTTTCTGTTTTTTGTTGGTTATTGTGTAGTTATAACTTCTATTACTAGGTTTGTTTAATTTATATAAATTCGGTTAGGGCCCGTCTGATACACAGTTATGTATCTTTGTTTTAAAGTAGTTGCATGAAAATCTCTTTCACAGATTGGCGATTAAAGACTGTGGGAGATTTTAATAACCTTTCCCATTCGACGAACTCAAGCATTCGGTTAATTGCAGGTTCTGTTAGGTTCATACCTTCGAAGCTTGTACGCAGCCCAGACTCCTTCATTATGAGAACCAGCGAATTTAATAAACCATCTAGGCTATTAACATTAAATGCGGCTAATAAAGGCTCCATTTTATCGGGCATGTTTGGTGCCACTGCTCTAAGAACTAGGGGTAGTGTTATTCCGACTGATTCTCCATGATCCATATTATAAATTAAGGAGAGAGGAACACCGAGAGCATGGCAAACGTTTGGGCGAACATTGGAATATGCCACTCCTGAAATAGTAGCTGCATAAGCACAATTACTTCGAGCTGTTTTATCACTCGTGGTACAGGAGATGACAAGGTTATTTTTGAATAAACGAATAACTTCTAAATTAAGTTTTTCTGACATTGGGTGGGAGTCAGTTGACCAATAGGACTCAAAGGCACTGGTAAAGGCATCCATTCCAGTAGCTGCAGCAAGTTTCTTGGGCATTGTTAATGCTAAGTCAGGATCTACTAATGCAATAGTAGGAAACATATGCTGCCCGCTGAAGGCTAACTTTAGGGGTTGTTCAATGTCCCATAATGGGGCAAAGGGAGTAACCTCGCTGCTACTACCAGAAGTTGTAGGTATAGCTATAAAAGGCAAACTCTCACTGGACATCACTCGGACACCATTTAAATAGTCCATTGTTAATCCTTCTTGAGGAGCCAAGGTTGCTACAACTTTAGCTAAATCAAGGGCACTTCCTCCTCCTATTGCTACAACGATATCTGCTTTTGAATATCTGCAATCTGTGATTGCCTGATCAACTAGTTCAGGGGAGGGGTAAGGTAAAACCTTATCAAACAAATGAAATTCTGTTGTAGAACAATCCTGAAAAATCCTTTCAAGTATTCCATGTCTTTTTAAAAAAGTGGTGCCGGTGACCAAAAAGACTTTACTATTTTTACCAACCTGTTCCTCTATAAGACTTCCGAGCATGGCAAGTTTGCCAGATCCAAAATGTATCTGCGTGGGGTTGTACCAAGAAAGTTGTGACATTCGTTTATTATAAACCATGACGAACTATAGTATGGCATCGATAATTTCTTCAGTCTGGCCATATGAATTATGAGAGAGTGAGATTGCATCGAACCTAACGCCCTATTGGTTATAGAATGGTATTAGGTGTATAAAAGACTTTATGGAAGATTTCTCATATCAATATCACCCCGAAGAGCAAAGAGAAGGAAAAGCATGGGGAATAATATTGCTTCGTATTTTGATGGCAGTAGTTTTTATTGTTCCCTTCTTTCTTGGATTAGGATTCTGTACAAGCGACCCTACAGATACGGTTGATCTGATTGAGCAAAATCTTCCTCGGGAACTTCCGTACTATCAATCTGATGAGGATATAGTCTATAGGTAACCAACGAAGGTTCATCACCACATTTAAAACGATGGCATTTTTAATAAATTGGCGAGACGCAGAGATCTTAAGTTGAAAGTAGTTTTTCACATTGATACAATAATTGCCGATTTCAAATCTAGGTTATAGGGGCAAGTTCTATTTATGGCTTTTCAAAAATCGAAGACAATGATTATGTGCATCTCGCTTTTAACGATTTTGTTAGGGACTGTTTCATGTTCAGGGGGGTCGGAAGTAGAAACCGTAGAGGTCGCGGCTGTATCACCGACAGCAACGCCGATGCCTGCACCAACAGCAACGGCAATGCCTGCACCGACAGCAACGGCGATGCCTGCACCGACAGCTACGGCGATGCCTGCACCGACAGCTACACCAAAGCCTCCGGTCCCGACGTCAGCTCCGACGGCAACCGCTACACCTCGACCTACCCCTACAGCTACACCTAGGCCAACCCCTACGGCAACGCCTGTACCACCAACTCCTACGCCTACACCAACACCTGTTCCTCTACCCAGCACTGATCTTTTTACTAGTTTCTCGGCATGTGGTTGGGATTCAAGTTATGCGATTGATAACGGCTCTCTGTTTCTTTCATCAACTGAAACCCCAGGAAGTAAGTCTGTTGGGAGTTTAAATTTGGATTTCATGCCTTCTATGGTTGGTCAGACACATTCTAATCTTAAAAACCAATCTTTAGGTTTTTCTTTTCATGACTATACCAGGACGGAACTAGATATAAATAAAGGCACACATGTGGTGGCTATACGTGCTGGAAAAACGCCATTCAAGTTGGATTTAAACATAGCTGTATCAGGGAAAGGATCAGATGGCAACTCATGTTCGACTACAATTAAGGAGCAGTTTACTCGCAGCAATGATTTTTATCCCAGCGCAGAATTGTCTATACCCAGTAACGCTATCCCAGACACGGACAAATACAAACCATTTTCAATACCGGCACCGACAGCTCAAGCTTTATTCTTAGCTACATCGCAGAGTAACTATGACGACAATTATGGAAAAGTCCGTGTTAATAATATTGAAGGTTATTTTGTAAAGAAGTCTCCTAGCACTCTAAGGGTTGGTCTTTTTGGAGACGTCAAATCTGAGGACTATGAAACAATGCGTGATTATCTTGAAGTCCTTGCAGTAGTAGCTCCTGATTTAGATATAGCTTGGGCAAATAACATTTCGGAAGTCACGTTGCCGATACATTTGCTTTCATGTACTGAGCTCATAAATGAGACTGTTGACCAGCATTGCAACACGTCCGGCCCATCTGGTGGATTTTCGGATCAGTGGGGTTTGGGCAATCTTGCGACAGGGTGGGGTTTCATTCGTGTATCAGATCAGCAAATGGGATCCAGGCATACGTTAACCCATGAGCTTGGACATGCTATGGGTCTTTGGCATTCTGGAGTTGATAAGACTAGCATGGGGCCACCAAATGACCAGGCTGGCAACTGGGCTGCGCAGGATTTAATGGTTGTCGCTTTAATCCATAATTCTGCTGTGGTATCAGGTCAGACCCGTGAAGAAATTAAAGTTGCATTTAATATAGCGGATGATGAATTGCAGGGCTTCATTAACAATCCTTCTACATTGTCAAATACGCCTGACGCTGCTTGGGTTGAGCTTGGAGATAAGCTTAAGCCCCAATTCTATACCTCATCGATGGGGAAACGGTTAGGAAGATAATGAGTAAACGTGAGTAAAATATAATTCGTTCTAATTTGCAACTGCTATGCTAGGTCAACACAAGATAGAAGGTCTAGTATTATGCGAATGCAAAGCAAGAAACGAAAATATGACAGCCTCGACGAATTTATGAAAGCTCACTTGGGCCCTGCAAAATTTGAATTGTGGCAGCTAGCCATGGCTGAATACGATAAGCTAATAAGCCAAGGTAATATAGATTAATTCTGTTTACGTCCACGACCACTCTTGTCTGAAATAAAGTCTGCCAACTCATTTAAATTTTGACCTTCTCCACCTGACACTTAAGATGTTTGATATCGATTCCAGATGGGTTTTCTAGGTGTTTGGTATTAATCAACAATTGAATTACAATTTGCAGACTAATACGTATAACAGAATTATTTTTAGGAGGGCGATTTGATTACACAAAGGCGAATATTTCAGGCAAAAATTGGACAGGCTGGACAGGTAGTGCAAAAGATGAAAGAGTTCCAACCTGCATTCGAGAAGTTTGGTGGTTCAACGACTCGTGTTTACACTGACTTCTTTAGTGGGAACACTGATCGAGTGGTTTGGGAGTTCGATGCTGAAAGCTTGGGTGAGTTAGAGAGAGTTTTTTTGGCAGCAGGACAAGACCCAGATTACCAGAAGGCATTCGAAAGTTGGTACGAAGGCTTGAAGCCTCTTGTTGAAGTCGCAACTGTGGAGCTTTGGAATAGGGAGATTTAACTTTATAGAACGTCTTTGGTTAGTGGTGAGGTAGGCTGGTGTGAGCTTGGGGCTTATAAGTGGCAATAATGCGTGCATATATATTAATAAGCTTAATAAGTATGTTAGTGGTAGCTGGGTGTGGCTCAACCTCTGATGAGACTATAGTTCCTAATCAAGACATTAAAATAGTCGAAGTGGACCCGTCGGGTTCTTCTGTTCAACCTACCAAAGAACCAACAAACACACCAGACCCAACATCTACATCTACACCTACTCCTACCCCTACACCTACTCCTACTCCTACCCCTACCAGCAATCCTTCTAAGACACACATTCCTGTTCAACCTACCAAAGAACCAACAGGCACGCCCAAGCCAACATTTACACCAACCAGAATGCCTACTGCGACCGCACTACCTGATGAGGAATTAGATATACCGAATGATTCAATCTCAGAGATTAAATCCTTGCCCGATGAATTGACTGAAACTTTTGAATTTCAGATCGCCCAAGAGATAACTGGTAAAAAGATAGGAAGAAGAGTGAGAATTGAAATTCCATCTGATTTTGACCCTGGCAAAACTTATCCGATCTTGTTCCTTTTTCATGGAATGGGAGGAAGGATCGAAGGACTTTCTAACTATAACCAAAAAAGAGGTACATCTGCGGAATCCATATGTAGAGGAAATTGCATAGGTGTGATACCTCAGGGACACCTTAGTCCATGGAATCTTCCTTCATGGAATCTTGCCGTACAGGGGGTAAATGACGGACTTGAATCAAATGCTGATGACGTGGCTTTTGTTGAGGCTATAATTAAAGAGCTTTCGAAATATCCTCAGATTAATACATCCAAGGTTTTTGGTATCGGGTATTCCAATGGGGCAGGAATGGTACAAATTCTGGCTGCCGAATCAGATTTATTTCAGGGAGTAGCGGCTTTTGCTACTAATCTAATACACGGACGCGAACCAAAAAACAAAGAGCATAAAGTTATGGTTCTTCAATTTCACGGGATGAGGGACTTGGTTATCCCTTATAACGGAGGACTATCTATACAGGGACACGTTTTCGTCGATGCAGAAAAAAGCGCGAGAATTTGGGCTGAACACAACGAATGCGATTTGAAGCCAAGTGTCAATATATCTCTAGAGGGAGATAAAACGATCGAATATTCTAATTGTGGTGAAGGGAAGAAAGTTTTTCATATTGGCGTAAAAAATGGAAGGCATGATGTAGCTAGGCCTAATAAAGAATATTTGGATATTACTTGGTCTTTATTTGAAACGCTTCTGTAAGGTCTACATATTATTCTAGATGGGTGGCAAGAAACGACAATATTAGAGCCCTGAATAATAAAGTTAGGGGTTATTTCCAGGAAGATATTTTGCCAGCGTAGTAATTGTATGTAATAAATCACGGTCCTTGTCTAAGGACTCAGGTGTTTCTCTAGCAAATGGTGTTTTATTCAAAAGGTCAAAGATTTCTGCAGCTCCTCTGTGGAAATTACCCGTAACTCCAACTTGCTCAAAGGAATTGGCAATTTCTTTCATTTCTCCTACCCACCGACCAGCTTTAACTGGAAGGGAAGGGAGAGATGTGTTCATTTTTCGATAAGCATCTGATTGGCTATTTAGGAACTCATCCTTAAGTTCTTCGGATAACCCCATGGCTTCCGCAGCTGTTAGTAGAGCCAGGTAGAGAGCGCTTGTTCCTTTTGTCAGGGCTGCATAGCACATTTTAATAGCTGAAGCTCTACCTATGATGTTTCCAAGTGGCTTGATGTCTAGATCTGCTTTGTCTAAAGCAATCATCATTTCGGCGTTGGGTCCAGATACATAAAACCTAGGAGGAATTCCACGTCCAGGTGGAGAGCCAATTATCGAAGCGTCAATGAATTCACTTCCGGCATTTGTAATAATTTCGTTAATCATTTGTGTAGAGTTTGGTGAAATCGCGTTGCAGTCAGCATAAGTTGTTGTTTGGTTTGTGGATCTAAGAGCAGAAGCTACTTCTTTTGCAACAAATATTGCTTGAGAAGGGACTAAAATTGATAGTATAAGGTCAGCTTTTGTTACAAGGGATTCAAGGGTAGGTTCCTCTTTAATCATCCCAAGTTTTGAGAGTTTTCTGGTTCGTTTACTTCGGCCTTTGAGATATGTAATAACGTCGAATCCGTGATTAACCAAAGTTAATCCAACAGCATGTCCCATGTCTCCGGGGCTTAGTATTGCGATAGTTTGTAATGGCATGGGGTTCTCCTTCTTATAATAATTTCCTCGACGAATACCCCTCATTCATGTTATGCCAGTACCGTATTGAATCTTCTCCATAAATCCAACATAAAAATACATTCTCTTCATCCTGGATAGAAGAAAAATCGACTAACCCTGACTTTAAGTCTCTAACTATGATTCCTTTATCCTGGATTCTTTGAACGATTTCAGTAATTGACTTTGTGTATTCGGCAGCGGACTTCTGAGCTGTTTTTAGACTACTGATATGACCGTTACTACCATTAAGTCTTAATTTTTCCTTTATCTTGTTTTCGGCTTCATCCAATTTTTCAATCAGCCGAAAAATTTTTTGGAATTCAGATTCCAACCATGGTAGTAATGCCGAAGCCTCTTCTCTGGTGAAAAAGTGTGTTTCCATGAGGAGTACTTTAACTTAGCTTATGCAATCCTGGGAACCCCTATATGTAAATTGAACAGTGGCATATGCATAAATTTCGAAATAGGTGTATAAATATGCATGATAATTAACTTAGTCAGGGAGTTTACTAATGAGCGTTAAAATAATTGTTTCTTTCGATGTAGTGGACGTTGATAGTTTTATGTCTGGATTTGCTACTGGTGTCCATGCACGAAACGAATCTGGGATTACTGCAGAGGCTTTTTCGAATATGGATACTCCTAATAATATTGTAGTTATTGCTTCTGCACCTTCCAAAGAAGCTTTTACTAAGTTTTTTACAGCCCCTGCTGCGCAAGACAGGATGAAAAATGCTGGAATTAGCACACCACCGAATATAACATTCTTAGAATCTAAGTCAATCTGAATGTTTACTACACCACTGAAGGATATATCATTTGCTATTTGTTGATACATTGGCGTTTAAACTAAAAAGGCTGTATTAATAGGTCATGGATGTTTTTAAATATGCTGGAGCTTTTCATTTGGTTGCCGCTATAGCTGTAGGAGTTTGCTATATATCTTTTAGGATTATTAGGGGCTATTACAGACGTGTAACAAAATCTCAGGATAGATAAGCCAATAGCAGTTGAAGGGGTTTGTAGCATGAGATTGTTGATAAGTGTCATATATCTTTTAGTAGTTTTATGGGCTCTAAGTATATTGATAAGGAAAATCCTTAAATGGGATATGCCGTGGGATCGAAAATAGCTGATTTAGCGCGCATCGGGTAGAAATAGCAACAACTATAGAGTGTTAAAGTGGTAGTGGAGGCTAGCGGTTGAGACTAGCCGTCCACATGTCAGTTAGAGGTTTACAGCCCTAGGCAAGAACCTTCGTCCCCCATTTAATGATTTCAGGGAAGATCCCAAACTCAACCCGACATCCACGAGATTATCTTATCATGTTTTAAAAATCCCGGTATACAAAAAAACGAAATAGGTGTATAAATAAATTGCGGCAGGTGGATGCCAGCGACCCCCGTTGTTGGCATTCACCTTAATTTTTGTTCACTTTCATACGTTATATTTTTAATGTCGTCATTGGGCAGTTCATTAACGAAAAATGCAGCTATGGATACAAATAAAGAACTCAAACTTACTAGCACTAGTACTAATGTTAAATTATTTAGTGAATCTTGGAGAACTCCTGAAATTATAGGACCGAGGGTACTGCCTGAAGCAAGACATGTGAACATGAATGAATGAGCCACTGGAGCGTCTTTGGTTTGCGTGTGAGGTAGATAGTAGCTAACTGTAAAGAATATAGGCAAGTAAGCAAATGTAGTGCCTAGAATAATTGCTATGGTGACCAAGAGAACAATAGAATCACTAAGTAACAGTGCTATAAATGAGAAAGGCATTAATATCCCTGAAAGGAACAAAATTCTAGATCGAATTTGCCAATTTGCTGCCAATCGACCTATAGCTAAACAACTTATTCCACCTGTTAAATACATTACCGCCATTACAATTCCAGTGAAGTGTAATGGGAAATTGTGCTTTTCCAACATTAGAGTAGGATAAAAAGTAAGAAAAGAAGATTCTGCTGCTGTCCCACCAATAATTCCTAGTCCTGCTATCCAGAGCACCTTTCGTCTGAATACGCGTAATAAACGACTCATCGTATCCGTCTGTTTATTTAGACTAGACGATTGGTCAGCTTGGGGGAGTTTATCTCGGGCTATTATCGTCCATATAATGATAAATAAGACATAAACTGCACCTAAAATATAAAGTGTTAATCTCCAATCATTATCTAGGGCGCTCAGTAGTGGCGGGATTGCTACCAGTGTTAATGCAAAGAAAAGTGAGATGATGCAGGTTGTAACACCGTTAACAGACGGAAAGTCTTTTTGGTGGAACCGCATTTGCATAATTAGGGCTCTGGCTGGTTCTCTGGTTGCCACTGCGATTCCGAATAGGAGACGAGCCACTATAAACACAATAAAGACAGTGCTAGAAGCCTGAATGAATACAAGTATGGCGCCTATAACTAGGGTTGTTGTTGTCATTAGTACGGGACGGTAACGCATTACCCATAAATTGAGCGGTATTGTTAAAACAAGTACCGCTGCAATGGGAATAGCAAACAGTAGGCCCTGTTGCGAATAAGATAATTCAAACTCTTCACTTATGAAAGGCAGTAGCATTCCCAGCGTGGTTATTATCATCCAGCTTCCTGCTTGGCAACACATCCAAACCACTATTATTAACCATCGATATGAACCTGTTTGCATGGCGTCTTTGAATTTATTTTTTGAATGACTATCCATATGTCAATCATATCATTCTATTGGTTTCATTTAGGAATGAGTGTATAAGTATTCTATGAACCGATTTAATCTGTATTTACCTGCAGTTATGTTAACTTTGCTTCTGATTGGATGTGCTACTAATAGTCAAAATTCTATTCCAATGTCAGAAGTTGAATCCCAAGTTGCTGATGAGACCTCTACCTTTACTCCTCTACCTACTCTGACTTCTACTCCAACTAAAGTGCCAATAATACCTATTCCGACAATTATGCCGGAGACAACGAAAGAGAAAAGCACTTGTAATTTAACTGCTGGCGAGTTGGTTGAAGAAGGTTGGACTGGTAAAGATACAGGGTCTAATTTTTGCAACCAATGCATATGTATGAAAGTCGGCTTAGCTTGCACAAGAATGGCATGCTTTTTACCAGGTGATTAATATGCTTGATGGCGGGGCAATAACGGTACAGGAAAAACTGATTCCAACCAATTATTGCAAACCTAGGGATGGCATTTGAATTTTGCCCAATGTACTCTTTTGGATTATAAAGGCCCGAGATAGATTTAAGAGTATAATCATAGTTAAAGTTCTCTGGAGCCGATCAGTAATTAAACTTCCTAGGTGAATTTAGACTATTATGTTGAACGCCGTAAATGTCAGTAAAGCATACAAGGATAGAGTTCTTTTCTCTGACCTTACTATTAATATTACGGCTAAGAATCGAGTTGCATTAATAGGACCAAATGGATCTGGGAAAACGACACTTCTGAATATTTTGGCCGGAAATGCAACTCCAGACAGTGGATCTATGATTAGGCGGCGTAACCTCAAGGTTGGATATCTTGGCCAGGAGCCAGTTGGAGTTTTAGACAGCACAATTTTAGAAGAGGTTTTGGATGGTCGCCACGAAATTAATTCCCTGAAGAATAAAATAGAGACTATTCATCATGATATTTCTTCTGGTCTTGAAGAAAGTGAACAGCAGAAACGACTTGAGGAACTCTTAGCACTTGAAAAGGATCTCGAAACAGCTGGAGGGGATTTTGATACTTCTTATGAGGCTAAAGTGATTCTTTCAGGGCTGGGATTCCATCCATCTGATTATGTGCGGCTACTTAATGAATTCAGTGGTGGGTGGCAGATGAGAGTTGCCTTGGCCAAATTACTATTCAGGAATCCAGACATACTATTATTAGACGAACCGACAAATCATTTAGACATTGAGGCTAATATTTGGTTTGAGAAATACCTTCAGGGATTTCCGGGAGGTGTAGTAGTTACTTCTCATGATCGAGCTTTTCTTAATCAAGTAGCTACTACAGTTTTGGCAATAGAGCCAGGGGAAGTTATCTCTACCAAAGGGAATTATGATCACTACCTCATAACCAGAGCAAAATCTTTGGAAATTAGAGAAGCTTCTGCACAGAGACAAAGCAAAGAGATTAAGCGACAAATGCGGTTTGTTGAACAATTTCGTTCCAAAGCAACTAAAGCTAGTCAGGTGCAAAGTAGGCTGAAACAGATTGCTAAAATTAAGCGAATTGAACCTTTGCAAACTGTAAAGCGAATGAAACTTTCGTTTCCTGAACCCGAGCGTAGTGGTGCGCAGACAATTAGTCTGACTGATGTAAGTAAATCTTATGGCGAACGGTTCGTTTATCGTGACCTAAATATATCACTTATGAGAGGAGATCGTGTGGCCTTGGTAGGTCCTAATGGAGCTGGAAAAACTACAATGCTGAAAATATTGGCAGGAGTCCTTTCATTTGAAAAAGGGGAGCGAAAGCTCGGTCATAATGTTTCTGTAGGCTATTACGGTCAACATCTATTGGATTTGCTTAACCCTAATAACAGTATTATTGAGGAAATGCAAAAATCTGGCTCTGAGGCATCGTCCCAAACACTAAGGACTATACTTGGAAGCTTTTTGTTTAGCGGAGATGATGTAGAAAAGCCGATATCTATATTATCCGGGGGAGAGAAGGCGAGAGTATCTTTGGCAAAACTATTAATTCAACGTAGCAATTTGCTTTTTTTTGATGAGCCTACTAATCATTTAGACATATCATCTCGAGAAGTGCTGACAGATGCCCTGCGGAATTATGGAGGGACCATATGTTTGATTACGCATGATAGGACTCTTATTAGGCAATTTGCCAATAGAATCATAGAGGTAATCGGAGGCGAAATCCGTTCCTATACAGGTGATTATGATAGTTATCTGTACAAGAAAGAATTAGAACGTGGTGAGATTAATAATTTGAGTCATGTAGATAAAGTCGTTGGAACTTCTACTGTAGAGGCACAGGATTCAATGTTGTCGACAGTTGGCCAACGTAAAAGTCCTAGGGAACAACGTATTAATCAATTGAAGAAAGAATCTCGCAAACTAGGAATCAAAATTGAGCAAATTAGTTCGTCCTTGGGTAATCACGAAAAACGACTTGGGCAGTTGGATAAAATGTTTTCCAATTCAGAGGAATTTAAGGATGTGAACGAACTAACCCTATTGGGGGAAGAATATCGCATGCTAAAGAAAGAGATTGGGATTCTTTGGGATAAATGGGAGACACTATCCGCAGAGGCTGATTTAATAAACTTAGAACTCGAAGGATTAGGAGTGGTTTATTCCTAAGTGTTTTTTCGATTGCCTGATTTCCAAACCCATCTAACTATTCCAACTCCTACCAAAGCGTTTAACAGATTAATTCCAGGGTAATTGTCACGAATATCCGGGGAAATTTGATGAATTAGAATTCCACTAATAATAAAACCAATAAAGCCGGCTAGTAATGCTTTGATAATTCTTGCCCGGTCAATTTTTTCTTTGTTGTCGTTCATGGTTTACACATAATCCCCATTAAATATCATGCCCATAATGTGAGTAGAGACAATATAAAACTGTTAAAATTATACTTTAATATGCATTTAATACCTATGGGGAATGGAGTAAACATGCTGAAAATATTCAATGCTCAGATTTGGCTACTGATTTTCGCTGTAATAAATTTTATAGGCGGATCGCTGCCTCTGTTGCTTGATAATGAAGGAAGTGCAGAACACACGTGGGGAATAGGTTCTGCTTTGGCACACGATCCTTATTACGAGATGACTATTGGAATCATGGTTGCACTATTAACAGTTCTTGCTTTTGGCCTTGCATTTTTCACTTCTGGGGTTGCTAGGGCAAAAATGGCCGCATTGTTAGGCGTCTCTATGTTGTTGTGCATGATAATATTGACTAGTTATGGAAATTCCTCGGGTGCAAGTAATCCTGGGGTTATACTTATTATTCCATTCACCGTATTCAGTGGCCTGGCATTGAGTGGGTTTTTGAATTTAAAAGGTGAATAATACTTCATTAAATTCCAAAGAGATAAACAGCATTAGATATGATTGCGTATCTTAATGCCAGTATCTCAAGTGAATAACCAGAGGTTCATGGAGATACGAAACATAGCAATTATTGCCCATGTCGATCATGGTAAAACTACTATGGTGGATAGGATCTTGCATCAAGTAAAGTTGTTTAGAGATGATCAACAAGTTCAAGAGCTTATACTCGATTCTAATGATTTGGAACGAGAACGCGGGATTACGATCTTGGCCAAGAATGTTTCCGTAAGATATAAGGGGACCAAAATCAACATTATTGATACTCCGGGTCACTCAGACTTTGGGGGAGAAGTTGAACGGGTCCTAAATATGGCTGATGGTGTATTACTGTTGGTAGATGCTTTCGAAGGACCTATGCCTCAGACACGATTTGTTTTACAAAAAGCATTGGCAATGGGTCTAAAACCGATAGTGGTAGTAAATAAAGTCGATAAGCCTAATTGCAATCCAGATAAAGCGAATGAAGCAATATTTGACCTTATGTTTTCTTTGGATGCCACTGAAGAGCAACTAGATTATCCCGTGGTTTATGGTTCTTCTAAGTTGGGGTGGATGGGTGAAGATTGGAGAACTCCTACCAACGACGTTGCCTATCTACTTGATACGATCATCAATACGTTTGAGCCATCAGAATATAACCCGGGGACACTACAGTTGCAAATCAGTTCGCTGGACTATTCGTCTTACACAGGACGTATTGCTGTTGGCAGGATTCACAGAGGAAGTATCAAAATGGGTGACCAAGTTTCAATTATGCAACGGGATGGTCAAATCCAGAAGGCTACCATTAAGGAACTTTACTTATTTGAAGGATTAGGTAAGGAAAAAACCAAAGATGAAATCGGATCTGGAGAAATTGTGGCAATCATGGGGTTGGAAGCCTTCGACATTGGAGATACAATTGCTGATTTTGAATTCCCAGAGGCGCTAACCCCTATTTCTGTGGATGAACCTACTATGAGCATGTTGTTCACTATTAATAACTCTCCATTTTTTGGTAAGGAAGGTAAATATGTTACTTCTCGCCAAATAAGGGAAAGACTATTCAGGGAAACGGAAAAAAATCTTGCATTAAGGGTTGAGGAAACAGGAACACCAGAGAAGCTCTTAGTTTACGGAAGAGGCACTTTGCATCTCTCTATTTTGGCTGAAACTATGCGTCGGGAAGGCTATGAAATTCAACTTGGTCAACCCAAGGTAATAATTAAAGAAATTAACGGGTATAAACACGAACCGATTGAATTACTAAATGTGAATGTGCCAGATGAGTTTTCGGGTAAGGTAATTGAACTTATAACAATGAGGAGGGGAGATCTGCTTAATATTTCGCCTGCGAATGATAGGGTAAATCTTGAATTTAAGATTCCTGCTAGAAGCCTAATTGGAATCACTAATCCCATTCTTACAGCGACGGAAGGAGAGGCGATAATTTCATATCGCTTTGTTGGGTATGAGCCGTGGAAGGGTGAAATTAAGAGCAAGAAAAGTGGAGCATTGATTGCCACGGAAACAGGCACGGCCATCGCGTATTCAATAGATAAACTACAGTCACGCGGAAAATTCTTTGTTTCGCCAATGGAAAAAATATATGCAGGTCAAGTTATTGGAGAAACTCCAAGACAAGATGACATGATGGTAAACGTGGTCAAGACAAAAAAGTTATCAAACATGAGAGCGGCGGGAGCTGACGAAAAATATGTAATAGCTCCTGCTATTAAGTTCTCGTTAGAAGAAGCTATGGAATATATTTCTGAAGACGAATATGTGGAAGTGACGCCAAAGTCAATTCGTCTGAGGAAAATATTGCTTAACGAACGTGATAGGAAAAGAGAAAGGTAATCATGGCATGTATCTTAAGGAGATAAAGAAAAACAACCATGACGTATACAATTTAATTACCAAGTAGTTCCCTTAAAAAATGGCATTTGTGCTATGCAGAACTACTTGTGAAGTAACCTTTGCAAGTAAAGAGCATATAAGATTTTAATAATTATGTTATTTGGGGTGAGGTCTGTAAAATTATGCTTTGGCCTTATTTTAGGCTTAATATTTTCGCTTTGTTTTATGGCAACCTCCGCGGAAGCTCACAGGCCAGTTTTTCCAGATGGACTCAATGTTTCCGCAAATTCAGCATTTCAACTTGACGATATTGATATTTCGCAGGCCATATATCAGGTTCTGAATGAAAACGAACAGCTTTGGCTTAGTTTTCACCCTGAAAGGTCCAATACTAAAATAGCAATTATCCAACTGGGAATTCCTGTATTAGAAGAAACAAAATCGTTTAGGCCTAAGATAGCATTACTATCTCCAGACCTAAAAAAAATTGATTTACCCTTTGAAACCCCAGCCGAATTGGGAGCAATTGTGTACGACTCTGATGATATGGGTTCGATTAGGGAATTCCACGAACCATTTACTAATACTAACTCGTGGATATTAATAGAAGAACAATTTGAAATAGTAGGGAATGGAATTCATTACGTTGTTATATTTTCTGACAGTAATCAATCCGGTAAATTTTGGTTTGCTACTGGAACAAGGGAAGTATTTGATTTTTCTTCCGGTAGTGAACTGGCAGAAAATGCATCTAAAGTAAAAGAATTCCACTTGCCGTCTATCTCTTCGTTTAATGCAATTACTGTGTCATCAAAAGAGAACCCTGGGCAACTGGTTAATGAAATTGAATTTGAGGATGATAAAATTGATGCAGATGCGAGAAATTATTTTAAATCTGCCAATGGATACTTAACACTTGGGCTCGCTGCTCTGATTTCGTCTTTGGTTTTTGCTAGAAGACGTTTTAATAAGTGAACTAGTAGGCATTGATTCAACTTCATTTATGAGGCAGATTCAAACCATGAAATTATAGCCCAGGCTACAATTAAAACAAGAACCATAGCTATAATTATTGCGATTAGGAATGTCATGACACTGTATTTATACACCTATTTGATTTCTGTGACCAGAATATATTTGTATCTGAAAGTAGACGAGAAACATTTGGCAAATTAGAATGAGCTTAATTTGCATGTAACGGAAATAAGGATAAAAAGGAATTCAAATGGACACAGTTATGATTAGAAGCAGGGAATATACATATAGTCAAACAATAGGAAGAGGTTCCGCTGGTGGGAATGGTTTTTCTGAACCAGTAGATATAGCTATAGATGGTAACGTTGTATATGGATTAAGTAGAGCAAGTGAAGGGGACCCTACTGCAAGAGTAACTGTTTTTAATAGAAGTGAAGAATTCATAGGTCAATTCTCGAGTTATGGATATGAGGACGGTCAGTTTGTATGGGGCTCGTCAATAGCTGTAGACAAGAATGGCTTTGTATATTTAGCGGATGAGTGGCTACATAGGATTTCTGTATTTAATGGA
>CAZPLA010000008.1:0-21954 GCA_964587385.1 uncultured Dehalococcoidia bacterium
ACTGTCTGTATAGTTCCACCTAGATAATCTCCACGTCGTTCCTTAGCAATCAATGACAAATATATTTGGCCAGCCGTAAGATTTGATGAGCGAGTAAGTTCAATATCTATAAATCGTTCGTAATGACCTAAATCAAGATCAGTTTCGCCGCCGTCTTTAGTTACAAATACTTCCCCATGCTGATATGGAGACATAGTTCCTGGGTCAACATTCAGATATGGATCTAGTTTAATGACCGATACAGAAAAGCCGCGATTCTTCAACAGACGCCCTATTGAAGCAACTGTCACGCCCTTTCCAACAGAGCTTACTACGCCTCCAGTAACAAAAATGTACTTAGTCATAATTATGATAGAAGTTGAGTTCTAATTCGGAATAGCATAAAAGGTTTAACACATGGAAACCCGTTGGGAAACAAACTCGTGAATGATTCGCTCCCTAAATCGGTAATCAAACCACATTAACCGGGGAGCTCGGGTATCTATTATAAAATTGTAGTAGTAAAAGTGTCAAGAATAATCTATTCTTCATCCAAATTCGTATCTGTGGCCAGGAAACCACAACCTATATATAATCTTACTATGGCAGAATAGCCAACACTAATAGTCTTTATGGAAATCGACTTAACCAGCCATAATGGTTTTGCCAAGCAAAAAGATTAGACGATTATTTTCTGCAAGGAGTTTAGATGAAATCAAAATGTGAAAGTGGCATGTTAGTGGTCCCAGGTGAAGGAATATCAAAGATTAAAGTAGAATGCGAACACCAAAAGGGAATATTCTATATTGTTCCTGCAGACAAAAGTTGGGTCTGTTCTAACAATTCCTTGGCAACTCACGCAATTACAGGATTCATGGGAGATCTTGTGGATTTGGAATCCCCTAAAATCGAATCGCTGATGCAAAAATGGGGAATATACTTTAGAAAGCTACCGTTGAATGTCATTAACGGGAAGAAAACCTAATCGTCATCTCCTAAAACACCACCATCAACCAATGGTCCTTCTGGTTGATGGCTAGCAAGCCCAGTTACAGGTTTAGGTTCAAGTCTATTAGGTGCGCTAACAGTAGTTTCTTCTGGAATAATCTCTTCTACTTTAGCGATAACAGGAATTTTCCCTTCAAACAAAGTCTTTAGGGCCTCGCCTTCCACTGACTCATTCTCTATCAAATACTCTGCTACAAATTCCAGTTTCGAACGCTGTTCTTCAATGATTTCCGTTGCCCTTTCTTGAGCAGACCCTATGAGGCTTTGGACTTCCTGGTCAATTTCCTCTGCAATTTTATCGCTATAATCGCGCTCTTCGGAAATCTCCTTACCTAGGAATACCAAACTTTGTGGCTTTCCAAGCGTGCGCAATCCTAAGTTAGAACTCATACCATATCGTTTAATCATCTTTAACGCTACGTTGGTGGCAACTTCAATATCATTACTAGCCCCTGTTGTTATTTCATTAAATATCACTTGCTCAGCAACTCTTCCTCCAAGAGCGGTAGCCAACATATCTTCGAATTGGGATTTCGTCCAAAGATGGCGTTCCTCTTCAGGCAATAACCTCGTATATCCGCCCATAGATCCGCGGGCCACTATTGAAATCTTATGAACCTTATCTGCATTAGGAAGATTCCAGGCTACTAGAGCATGCCCTGCTTCATGATACGCAGTCATAGCTTTTTCTTTGGGTGTAATGATACGACTTTTTCTTTCTGGTCCAGCTATAACCCTATCTATAGCTTCTTCAAGTTCTAGTTCGCCTATAGATTTTTTATTACGGCGAGCTGTAAGTAGAGCTGCTTCATTAACCAAATTGGCCAAATCAGCACCACTAAATCCAGGCGTCTCTTTAGAAATAACATCGAACTTGATCGTATCGGCCAAGGGCTTACCCTTCGAATGGACTTTTAGTATTTCCTCTCTTCCAACAATATCCGGAAGGTCAAGAACGACACGTCGGTCGAAACGTCCTGGCCTCAACAACGCAGGATCCAAAATATCAGGTCTATTTGTTGCAGCAATGATAATTACGTTGGTATTGCTATCGAATCCATCCATTTCCACCAAGATTTGATTCAGAGTTTGTTCTCTTTCATCATGCCCTCCACCTAACCCAGCTCCTCTATGCCTACCAACTGCATCTATTTCATCTACGAAAATAATACATGGAGCATTACGTTTAGCTTGATCAAATAAGTCTCTGACTCTAGACGCTCCCACCCCCACAAACATTTCTACAAATTCACTACCGCTAATTGGAAAAAATGGCACTGCGGCCTCTCCAGCGACAGCTCGCGCCAACAATGTTTTTCCAGTACCAGGAGGCCCTACAAGCAAAACGCCCCTTGGGATTCGAGCACCCAAAGCCAAAAAGTGCTCCGGCTTCTGTAAAAATTCAACTACCTCTTGTAATTCTTCCTTTGCTTCATCAGCGCCTGCAACGTCTGCAAAGCCAACATTAGGACGATCAGTTACTAGCATCTTAGCTTTACTTTTTCCAAAGTTTAAAGTTTGACTACTATTTCCCTGAGCCTGACGCATCATGAATATGATTAGCCCTCCGAAGAATATTAGTGGCAAAAAATTGAGTAGAATGCCAAAACTAAATCCCCCAGCCCCCTCGAAGTTTACTTGGACTCCACTAGTGCCAGAGTAGGAAATTTGTTCTTCTCTTAACACCTCCAAGACGTCTGTCCCCTCACCTATCCTACTAGTAAACTTTCTACCACTCTTAGATATAACCGTAAGAGATGAACCTTTAACATCAATTGAATTAATATCCCCTGATTTGGCCATGCTGATAACTGATGCTTGTCCAGTAAAAGGAATTTCGGTACTAGTATTCATCCCAGGAACAATAGCCAAGAAAATTATTACTGCGGCAGCAAAAATTAGTACGTAAACCATGCCGCTCTTTTTAAACATACGATTCGCCATATATAACCTTTTGCCTATTTCAATATACTGTGCATTAAATAGTTTAGTGAAAACTGTACTTTATAGTAAGTTAAAGGAATCAAAAAATCAAAGCATTCCAGACATAACTGCTGGCGAACAATATCACTTCGTGGAATCTCTTACAAACGGCATAGTAGGCTCGCTACAATATTAAATGCTATACTACCCAATATCATCAATGGTGATGTAATGCACTCCTTTCGGCTCGCATTGGCTCAAATTAATCCAATAGTTGGAGACCTGCAGGGTAACAAAAAGCAGATCCTGCATTATATAAACCTTGCCCGTTCCAACGGCGCAGATTTAGTTGCCTTTCCCGAAATGTCTGTTACTGGATATCCAGCGGAAGACCTCTTATATAAACCATCATTTATCAAAGAAAACCTCGATGTGACTCGCGAAATTGTTAGAGCCTCTAAGAACATAGTTTCTGTAGTAGGATTCGTAGATCTTGACGAAAATCTTTACAATGCAGCTGCCATATCATCTGAAGGAAATTTAATCGACATATACCATAAGATTCATCTCCCAAACTATGGAGTGTTTGATGAAGACCGATATTTCAATGTTGGAAACACTGCATCTGTTTATAAAATTAACGGAGTAACCGTAGGAGTTACAATATGTGAAGACTCTTGGTATCAGCTAGGCCCAATGGCATCACAGGAAAAAGCTGGAGCCGAACTCATTATTAACATTAATGCATCTCCATACGAAACTGGCAAACAAATCATACGCGAACAGACCATGTTTGCCAGAGCCAATGAACATGGACTCTACATAGCATATGTGAACGCAGTTGGAGGTCAAGATGAGCTAGTTTTTGACGGCTCAAGTTTCGTCCTAGATCCAACAGGAACCATAGTTTGTAGAGCAAAAAGGTTTGAAGAAGACTTGGTTATATTTGATCTAAACATTAATTCCATGTTGATCTCTAAAATTAGGAACGAAAAATCGCCAAAGAATTCCTCATTCTCATCACAACCATCAAGAACCTGTAAATTCTTCCAAATATCTGAATACAGAAAAAGCAATAAGTCAGAATTGGTCCCACATTCAGAGCCTACTCCCATATCAGAAACAGAGGAAATATACCAGGCACTGGTAGCAGGAACCCTAGATTATGTAAGAAAATCTGGTTTCGAAAAAGTGATTATTGGATTGTCTGGCGGAATTGATTCAGCTTTAACGGCTTGTATTGCGACTGATGCATTAGGGCCTGACAACGTTATAGGCGTATCTATGCCATCACGTTTTTCTAGCCAGGGCAGCATACTTGATGCGCAAGAATTGTCTCAAAACCTAGGAATAAATCTATGGAGTATTCCAATTGAAGAGGCTCACCAAGCTTATATGGACATACTCGAAGAACCTTTTGCTGAGACCGATTCTGGTATAGCTGAGGAAAATCTCCAACCCAGAATTAGGGGCACGATTCTTATGGCAATATCCAACAAGTTTGGTTGGATGGTATTGGCTACAGGAAATAAAAGTGAAATGGCTATGGGTTACGCTACTCTTTATGGTGATATGGCAGGAGGATTTGCAGTTTTAAAGGATGTTCCTAAAACTACGGTTTACAAATTAGCAGAATTTATAAATCTCACAGGATCCTCTATCCCAAAGATACCTCAGTCCACATTAAACAAACCGCCAAGTGCTGAATTAAAGCCTGGGCAAACAGACCAAGATTCTTTACCACCTTATGAAATCCTGGACCCAATTCTTAAGAATTACATAGAGGAAGATTTAAGTTTTGGGGACATCGTATCACTGGGATATGATGAAAGCATGGTTAGGAACGTCATAGCTGCAGTTGACCGAAATGAATACAAGCGCAGACAAGCACCACCAGGTGTAAAAATTTCACCCAAGGCCTTCGGCAAAGACCGACGTTTGCCTATAGTGAATCACTATAAACAAACCTAATGTTATCAACCTGAACCAACGAATTAATATTTCGTCTTGTTGGCTTGATTGCCTCATGTTATGATTCCCGAAGCCAGAGGCTTAGGGAGGGAAAATGACTGAGGCAAGAATCGATGCCCTTGATATAGCTGTAGGGCAAATAGAGAAACAATTTGGCAAGGGTGCGATTATGCGACTTGGTGAAACCCGCCAAGCGCTCACCACAGAATCCATTCCCACCGGATCGCTGGCTCTTGATATGGCTCTTGGAATTGGGGGCATACCAAGGGGTAGAGTAACAGAAGTATACGGAGCAGAGTCGGCGGGCAAATCCACACTGGCACTTCACATCATGGCTGAGAGTCAGAAACTCGGAGGGGTGGCGGCGTACATAGATGTGGAACATGCTATGGATCCATCATATGCACAAAAACTGGGAGTGGATGTCGAAGCTCTATTAATATCTCAACCTGACGATGCTGAACAAGCATTGGAAATAACAGAATACTTAGTAAGAAGTGGAGCAGTTGATGTAGTAGTTGTAGACAGTGAAGCCGCATTAGTCCCCAGAGCCGAAATTGAAGGCGATATGGGCGACGCTCAAATGGGATTACAAGCTAGGCTTATGTCCCAGGCATTAAGAAAACTAACTTCCTCAATCAACCGCTCCAAAACAGCAGTCCTTTTTATTAACCAGTTACGGATGAAGATTGGTGTTATGTTTGGTAACCCAGAAGTGACACCAGGCGGTAGGGCTCTGAAGTTTTATAGTTCAGTAAGAATCGATTTGCGACGCGTAGATTCCATCAAACAAGGTACAGAAATCGTCGGCAATAGAGTGAGGGCTCGGGTTGTAAAAAACAAGGTAGCCCCTCCATTTAGAGTAGCAGAATTTGATATCATGTTTTACGAGGGAATCAGTTGGGAAGGGGATGTAATAGACATTGGAAGCTCCAAGAATGTCATCAAAAGGTCCGGGGCATTTTACTCATATGGAGACATCAGATTAGGCCAAGGACGAGAAAATGCTAAGCAATTCCTACGTGACAACCCTAAGGTAGCATTAGAAATTGAGGCAATCATTAGAACCGACGATCCTTCAGAACAAGAAAACAACAATAACAAAAACTCACCGCAGAAAAACGATTAGTTCGGTTTTGCATCAAAGAATTTCAAAGCTTAGACAGTTGAAATATGCCTAGATTGCCAAGGCCTAAAGATCCATGGAATTTGGCACTCAAATTCCTAACTTTCCGACCTCGAAGCATAGATGAAGTTAGAAAACGTTTAAAAAAGGATTTTCCTGCACAACAAGTCGAATATGTTATTACCCGTTTAGTAGAAAAAGGCTTTATTAACGATCGAGAGTTCAGTAAGTTGTGGATTAACTACAGGAATAGGAATAGGCCCAGGTCTAAGCTTATGATACGTAGGGAGTTATTATCCAAAGGAATAGATAAAGACCTAGCTGAAGAGCTGATTGGCAATCTAGATGACGAATCCAACGCAATGAAGGCTGCGCTAAAGGTTTATAACAGATACTCCCAATATGAAGCTGCAACTTTCCGAACTAAGTTAGGAAATCATCTCATTCGTAAAGGATTCTCGTATAGTGTGTCTGCAAAAGTCGTTAATAGCCTGTGGCAAGACCTATCTGACTCTGCTGACAGCAAAATAAGAAGCAATTGCTGAGAGGAGAACTAATAGTACAATCGCCTGTAATGAAAATTGTGAATCCATCCATTGGGACCGAACCAATAAACTAACGATAGAGGATTCTATTACTCCCACTGTTGCAATGATAGTCAAACCAGAACCCTTTTTCCTATTAGCTACTACGGTTGTAGTCTCTCCAATAACGTAACCTGTAAGAAAAGCTAATATCCAATATCCCAATCCAAAAAACATCCATCCAATTGTTAAGTGAAGGAAGGCCCATCCAATTCCCCAACATGTTCCTGTAAATAAAACTGCCATTCCAACAAAAACATATCGCCTAATTGAAATATCATAAATTGGGGATCTCTTTCCTTTACCACAATCAGCACAACGTCCACCAACAGCGGTTTGAATCATACATTTTGGGCATATTCGCCTATCACAACGACTACATGTCAAGCCAGTTTCTATTTTGGGGTGGGTTTCACAGTAGACCAGCACTTCATTATTTGTATTCATAACTCGCTCTAATTTTCTAATTTCGGAACTCTATGAACCCACTGTTCTCTACTATCGGTATCCCTATCCCTCAACAGACGATTGAGCAAAACTTTATATGCCTTGATCTCTTTTGGTAAAGGCGTCCAATTAGAAACCAAACGTTTAAGTGAAACAATACATAGAACTCCTACGAAATACCATATAACGATATTTGATTGGCCAATGAGATACGTCCAGATAGGCAAAAGAAATAAAGATATGATAGCAATTGGAGCAGCTGATTTTCTAAAAAAGTACCATGCAATCGTACAACCAAATATAAATATCAGTAGTTGATAAAATCCCATGACCAAAAAGGAGCCCATTGCCACTGACATACCCCTGCCACCTTGGAATCGTAAAAATATAGACCAATTGTTGCCTATGATGGACATCAATCCTGCACCAGCTAAAGTGGCAGAAGTTCGGTTAATTCCCAAAAGATAATCGAATATCCAATAATTGGATCCTGCACCTACTTCCAGATTCAAAACAACAATTCCTATCCAAATTGGAGATCCGCCTTTTATAAATACCTCAACGAGGCCTAATGGAATTGTCCACCATTTGCCAACGTGCACAAACAAATTGGTACCACCAACGTTACCACTACCATAATTTCTAATATCTATGCCTTTAACAAAACGACCTATCAAATATGCCGTTGGAATAGAACCAACCAAATAAGCATAGATGTATAAAATTAATACATCCAAAACTAATTAACTTCAATTGAATTGAATAGGACTTGGAACAATTTACATTACATCCCTGACATTTTTTCATTGTCGGCGAGTGACATCATCATATCTACAGATTCAAATGGAGGGCCCTGATCCCCCGGAAATGACTCGCCTTCAGTATCCTTGGCATGATAATCACTTCCACCACAAGGGATTAACCCAAAGGAATCAGCAGTTTTTTTTAGCTGCTTAACCGTCTTAGGCGAATACCCCCCATAATAGACTTCCATGCCAACTAACCCTGCTTCCTTTAATTTCTGTAGCTGGTGAGGTAAATCCTTGACCCAAGTCGGATGAGCTAATACACCAACACCGCCCGCATTGCGTATAAGGGTTACAGCATCCATCGGAGAAAGCCGATTACGGCCTACATATGCTGGACCTCCTCGTCCGAGATAAAGATCAAAGGCTTTCTTGAAATCAGTTACATATCCCTTTTCAATTAAGGCCCAGGCTATATGAGGGCGCCCAACTGCCCCTCCATCCGATAACTGTAATACCCTATCCCACTCAACTGGCATGCCAAGTTCTGCTAACCTATCTACTATTGCTTTTCCCCGACCAACGCGATCTTTTCTAAATTGAGCCAAGGTATTTTGAAATTCCACAGAACCCCAGTCAATAAAATATCCTAAAATATGTATTTCCGTACCAGGTGCCTCAGCACTTAACTCAACACCAGGTATAAGAGTTAATTCCGGGAAGGCTTCTTTCGCCTTGAAAGCTTCAGTAAGACCTTCAGTAGAATCATGGTCTGTTATGGCTGCCACTTTAATACCACGTTCAACTAATAAACTCACAAGCTGAGTTGGAGAAAGTCTTCCATCTGAAAACGTCGTGTGAAGGTGTAAATCTACGGTAGCCATTATCCTAATTAACTATGCGGTCAACTCGTTCTATATTAGTAGCCTTTCCGCTAATCCCATCAATATCTATTAGAACGGAATTGAATACTACCGGCCCATCTTTAGCAACCGAAAAGGATTGAGGAGTTTGAGTCAAAAACTTTTCTACTATTTTATCCGGCTCACATCCAATAACAGAGTTCAAAGGTCCGACCATACCTAAGTCAGAAACATAAGCCGTTCCTTCCGGTAATACCCGATTATCTGCTGTAGGAACATGGGTATGAGTACCAACTACCACACTGACACGACCGTCTAAATACCACCCCATAGCATTCTTTTCAGACGTAGCTTCTGCATGAAAATCCACTATAACTATTTTCGGAGGATTAATCCTGGCTGTTTCTCTTAAAATACGGTCAATTTCTCTGAATGGACAATCCATTGCTTCCATAAAAACTCGACCAATGGCGTTAATAACCAATGTGTCTCCAATTGTGATGTATCCTCGTCCAGCAACCCCTGGAGGAAAATTAGCCGGACGTATAAGAGGAATTTCTTCCCTCATATACGGAATAATCTCCTTCTTACGCCATACATGATTACCTGTAGTAATTACATCAACCCCACACATCAGCAATTCCTCAGAAGTATCAGGAGTTATTCCAAACCCTCCAGCAGAGTTTTCTCCATTAGCGATCACCGTGTCGATGGAAAATTCTTTTCGTAATTTAGGAACTAGTTTAGTCACAGCACTACGACCCGGACGACCTACCACATCCCCTATCATCAGTAATCTCAATTTACCTCTCCCTCAGCAAATATGCATGTCTATAATTCAAATAGAGGTGCTCCTAAATTGACGCGGACACCATTGGGTAGCAACTGCCTTCTAGCCAACACATAGTTTCTACTTTGACCGTATTATCAATTATGTATGCGAGCGTCCCTGAATTACCGTACTCTTACCAGCTCGAACCTAATGCGCTATTTCTATCTTTCTGGTCTCTCTAACTACGGTGACTTTAACTTGACCAGGGTATACCATTTCTTCTTCTACCCTTTTGGCCACATCCCTAGCAATTGCAGCCGCCTCAAAATCATCAACGTCATCTGGTTTAACGATAATCCTAACCTCACGTCCAGCATGGATAGCATAGGCTTTCTCGACACCGTCAAAACTAGTAGCAATATCTTCAAGGCCTTCAAGCCGTTCTACATATTGTTCCAGGCTTTCCTTTCGAGCTCCAGGCCGAGCAGCACTGATAGCATCAGCAGCAGCTACAATTAAAGCCTCTACGGACCCTCGATCATCATCATGGTGTTCGACTATAGCACGGTGTACCTCTGGTGCTATTCCATATTTCTCAGCTATTTCGCCTCCGATATCCACATGACTACCCTGCACCTCATGAGTCATAGCCTTACCTATGTCATGAAGAAGGCCGCCTGCTTTTGCCACATCAGCATCCGCTCCAATTTCCGATGCTAACAGGCCAGAGAGAAGAGATACCTCAACGGAATGTTGCAGTATATTTTCTCCATAGCTGTAGCGATATTTTAGTCTACCAAGAAGCTTTTTCAGTTCAGGATTAAGCCCTTTTACTCCTGCTTCAAGTGTCGCTTCTTCGCCACACCGATGTATGGTCTCTTCAACTTCCTCGCGAGATTTCCCCACTATATCCTCAATTCGAGCAGGATGTATTCGCCCATCTACTATAAGTTTTTCCAAAGCAAGGCGAGCGACTTCTCTACGAATTGGATCAAAGCACGAAACCGTTACCATTTCGGGAGTGTCATCAATCAGAATATCAACACCAGTGGCAGCTTCTAGGGCTCGAATGTTTCTCCCCTCACGGCCAATCAAGCGCCCTTTCATAGCGTCGTCTGGCAAAGGAACTCTAGAAGTGCTTCTCTCTGATACAACGTCCGCAGCCAACCTTTGAATGGCTAAAGTGATAACCTTTTTTGCCTCTTCATCCACTTCCTGACGCATTGCATTTTCGAGTTCGTAATAGCGTTTCGCTATGTCATGTTTCATATCCGTCTCAGCTCTATTCATCACCATTTGCTGAGCGTCCGATGCAGTCAAGGCAGCAATGCTTTCCAGCTGCCTAATTTGTTCCTCTTTTAATCTCTCAATGTCAGTCGAAATTGAGTCGACATGTTTTTCCTTTGAGTCGACAGAGTTTTCTCTACGCTCAAGAGACTCTATTCTCCGATCTAAGCCTTCTTCTTTTTGTTGTTGTCGTCTCTCCTGTTGTCTTACCTCACCGAGTCTTTCCTTTACATCCACCTCAGCAGTCGAACGAAGCTTCAGGACCTCTTCTCGTCCCTCTAATAGCAATCTTCTCTTTTGCTCCTCCGCTTCACCAAGGATTCGCTGAGCCTCTAGCTCGGCGTTCCTAACGCTTTTTCCAGTTAATGCTGAGAGGACGGTCGATAAAAATTTTATCGCCATTTGCTTACCGTCCTTCTAGGTATCAATAGTACCTATCAATTCCCTATTCAGTTATTATAAACTTCTAGATTTTAGTTCCATAAAATCAATATTTTCAGGCAATCTATGCCCTCATCTTATCCCCTGAAGCACATTAGGTCAAGCTGAAAACTCACATCAGGCCGAATAAAATACAGGCAATATTATCAAATCAAACATCCATAAATCCAAGGTTAATTATTAAGTCAAATACATCGCTAAATAAAGTTTTGGCAAAGCTATCGGAGATAAAAATGAGTCATTACAACATCCATACGTCGATAGGGAGGAATAAAATAAAATGCTCTGCCCAAAAAGGCGGGTAAACTTAAGCTATAATGTCATCCAACAACTTCATTTCCCCGAGGCTCAAATACTCAGAAAGCCAATTCATTATCCATCTCGGATCGTCACTTTCGTTATCGACTAAAAGATTCCTGGCTATCTCCAATTGCTGGGAAGTACTAAGTTCCTCACGAACAATCGGTAATATGAATTCTTCTTCTTCTTCTAAATGGTCATTCTGAGCTATATGCAAACTAACTATATTCATATAAAGATGACGTCGCGTTCTGGGAATCAACAAAGAAGTTCTACCAATTTCTTCATCAAGACATTTCTGTACTTCCATTATGCCCGACTCTAATTGGCGATGGCTTTCTTCACTATCTTTCACGTGTGCTGTAGATTTGAGAGCAGGGAACATTACTACATCTTCGGTCAAAGCGTGATATGCCAAAACCGAAACCCATTCGTTGAACGCTGATCTAAAATGCTGGAGGCTTTCTCCCCATTTGTAATCATATACAAGCTTATCCGCCTCTACGGCCTGCACTCTAAGTGCTTTATGAATTGGATACATTACATCAATAGGGAAATCGAGTTGCGTAATTTCCTTCTCTGCACTTCGTAATCTCAACCTTATCCTCCAAACTTCTACTTCCGAACAAGTTATGCATCCTTGCAAATGGTCCACAGATTAAAATTAAAGCCATAATCCACAGACAAAAGCCGCCTAGAAAACGGAGGTTATCATACCATCAATTAAAGCTTGTTTCCAAGACAATCAGAAGCATAATAAAAACATTGTCTTACTGTAAATTAAGCAACGCATCAGTCTTTGCCGCCATTATAAAATCGTTCCTATGAAGATCCCGTATTTTATGAGTCCACCAGGTTACAGACGCCCTACCCCATTCAGTTACAATTACTGGATGATGGCCTTCCTCCTCAGCTAAAGCACCAACTCGATTTGTAAAAGCCATAGCCCTTCGAAAGTCAGGAAATTCAAATACTTTACTGAGTTTTCTTACTCCATTAACTCGATTGAGAGCCCATCCTGGGATTAATGGATAGAGCTGTTCAATGTCATTTTCAGTCACAATAGGGGAATCTCGCCTGCAAGCGACACATCGTTCTTCCACTAATTTAGCCATTATCGCACCTCCAAAATGACTTTCACTCTAATCAATGTGAAATATATCAAACATCCCATGATGGGATGTTAAAAAACAATAAGATTATCCGCCTATTCATAAAGAGAATCCACTAATTTTTTCTGCAAGTCTTCACCAACATGCTCCTGGATGATATCTAATGTATGAAAATCCCATTCGGATGCGAAAATTATAGCTATACCAGATCTCCCCATACGAGCTGTCCTTCCAATGCGATGCACATATTCTTCCAAATTACCAGGCATGTCATAATTAATAACATGAGAAACTGCGGGTATATCTAAACCGCGAGCTGCTACGTTAGTAGCAACCAAAATGCGAAGTTGTTTTTTTCGAAACCTGAGCATAACACCATTGCGCTGTACCTGAGTCATATCACCATGAATAGCCTCAGCATCATATCCTAATCGTTTTAGATAGGATTCCAAATGTACAACACCTAACTTAGTCCTTCGAAATATCAGTGCCTGTGTTATATAACCAGGCTTATCTAATAGAAGTTTGAGTAGTTTTGGTCGATCTTTTTCCAAAACCTCATAATATAACTGAACAACCTGCTCAACTGGTTCGGAATCTTTCCCTACCTGTATCCAAATAGGATGTTTCAAATATCGAGTTGCCAGTTTTTTAATAGTTACGGGCATAGTCGCCGAAAACAATAGTGTTTGTCTATAAGAAGGCACTCTTCTCAGAATACGTGCAATATCGGGAGCAAACCCTATATCTAGCATTTGATCTGCTTCATCCAAAACCACTATTTTCAAGTCGGACAGATTAATAGTACCCCGTTCCATATGATCCATAAGTCGACCAGGAGTAGCAACTACAATATTAGCTCCTCTTTTTAAATTCTCTAATTGCCGATTAATAGCTTGTCCTCCATATAAAGCCACACTTCTAATGTCTCTAAATTTGCCTATTAGAGAGAGTTCGTCTTTTACTTGAATTGCCAATTCTCTTGTGGGAACTAATATCAGTCCCTCCAGTTTTTTACTTTTCCAGTTAATCGACTCAACCATAGGTATTCCAAATGCAGCTGTCTTTCCTGTCCCAGTTTGGGCTTGTCCCACAACATCCGAACCGTTTTGAACCAATGGAATTACTTTTTCTTGAATCTGAGTAGGCTCAGAGTATCCCATGCTACTCAATGCACGCATTACCCTATTGGATAAAACTATAGTCCCAAATGTTTTAGCTTCTCCATAAGCCGACACACCATCAAATGTAGATGGTTTAGGAATTGATTTCATGGGTTCATCGTGCTTATCCGGATATTTGGATTTTGCACTTCGCCCTTTAGGAGAAAAGCGATCACCCAAGTTTTTCTGCGTTCCAGAACAAATTGTTGAAGAGGAGGAACAAGGTGAATTAGAGGACGTTAGCGATTTCGACATTCCTTTACGGAATAAATTCACTACCCTAGAACCTAGTAAACCAAGAATGAGAAAACCCTCCGATATGGAAAATCAACGATATCTAAGATTAGAACTGAAACCCTGCAAAATGCCTCTAACTCACTAACAAATTCTGATTGGTGACTTTACTTGCAACTCATTGCGTATTCGCGAAATGATCGTATCATGCACATTCTTCATCTGTCAAAAGCAGGATGATATTCTTCGTATTTCGACATCAAAATCAACTATATTAGTATTTAAACCAAGCAAATAACAAACTGCAATTCAATCCCTAAGTTAATATTTCATGCTTGTGGATTTCCCATACAAGTACTAGTAGACTACCAATATCGATGAGGAAACCCTAAATCCATTAATTATCACCTTATTAAAGCATATGCCATCAAAGCAAAATTCCATCAATCTGGATACCTTTCAAAGTCAATCTTTAATTGGTTATTTAACCAATGCCAACATTGGTCCACGCCGTCACTGCTTCCGCTTAATAACCGCAGGCAGAGTCTCTATAAATCATGTGGTTGTTTCAAAGGCTTCAACCCTAATATCGTGGAACGACATAATTTCAGTGGATGGTAAGGTTATTTACTTTGTGGATCGTAAAATTTACCTTAAAATCAATAAGCCCCAAGGTGTAATTTCTACCACATACGATGATCAAGGTCGTCCTACAATATTAGATCTATTACCTCCGGAGTTAAAAGCGTCTAGACTTTATCCAATTGGTCGACTTGACACTAATACAACCGGCTTATTGCTTATCACCAACGACGGAATATTGTTCAATCGCCTGACTCATCCACGCTTCCAAGTTGAAAAGGAATATATTGTTGGGATAACTGGAAAGCTCAGTGTTTCACAGAAAAGCTCCCTTGAAAAGGGAATACTAATAAACGGAGAGAGAACTGCATCAGCCAAAATAAAACTAATTCCTAGTCAATCAGACATTGAATACAGTGTGACTATCCATGAAGGGAAAAAAAGGCAGATTAGGTTAATGTTTATGGCAGCAGGATTAAAAGTAATCTCTATAAAAAGAGTTAGAATTCACAATCTAATTTTAGGCACATTAGGATTAGGTAAGGTTGAGAAACTTACAAAAGCTGAATTAAAAAACTTATTTGGAAATTGATAATACTTTCACTAAGTAATCAAACGGTACCACACAAAAGTAGAGGGCCCCTTTATAAGGGGCCCTCTCACATCAAGGACTAGAATTGGGGACCAGGTTGCCATTGGTCTCGAAAGTTCATACCTTAATTGTTAGTCAATTTTCTCTCTTTTATAGGCCTATAACCGTTAGGCCACCCATGATGGCAACACCAGAGGCTGCGACTAACTGTACCCAACCGGTAGCATTTTTCATCTTAGAGAAACCTGCGCCGTGTGTTAAGAAGTTCATTGCAGCTATTACTGCGAGTAGAGCAACTGCGATTCCCATGTTGTTGCTAACTGCGCCTGCGTTGCCGTCTGCCAAAACCTGTCCCTGCATGTAGAACACTACGTAAATCACTGAGACTACTGTAGCGAACAATGCAAAGAACCCGTGTGTCTTTTCGTCATGTCCAGCTAAGCCCTGCGCTGCTATTCCTGCAGCGTAAATGGCCCAGATTAGGACTAAGGCATCAAGTGCGCCATGCCCATCGCCAAAAATTACCATTCCACCTAGAGCAGCTGCCGTCGCTGTTGCGATGGTGCCCATAGCCTTTGGATTGGAGAATTGGCCCAAAAAGTGCCATGACTGTGCCCACAAAGTTGCGGGCAGGATGAGTAAAAAGATTACCTCCATGCTGTACACCTCCTGCTAATTTCCTATTTAATACTAGAATAGTGCAAATTAGGATTCGTCGTTCTGTCCTACCTAACTTCCTCAAAAAACAGCTTAAATCTCTACGATCGGCAACCCGACAGAAGACGTCCTAACGCGATTCAAATGGATTATAGGTGAGTAAATAGGCTTAAGTCAATCAAAATTGGCACTTTTAAATCCATTTTAGGGAATGATTAAAATGGTGTATTTATGCAAAACACACCATTTTAATCAGCAATTTGAGGTAAGCGTTTCACACCATAGTCCGTTTCGGGTAGAATGATTCGGATAGCTACCGGAAGGGAAAAACATTGACACCTATCAGGCACCAATATTTAAGCATTAAGCAAAGATATCCGGATACTATTTTAATGTTCCGCTTAGGGGATTTCTACGAAACATTCGATCAAGATGCCGAAATTGCCTCAGAAGCACTAAACATAGTTCTAACTTCTCGAACTATGGGTAAAGGAATTAAGGTTCCTATGGCTGGAATACCTTCGCATGCCCTAGAACCATATTTAGGTCGGCTAATAAACCATGGTTACAAGGTAGCAATTTGCGAACAGTTAAGTGATCCCTCAAGCTCTAAGGGATTGGTGGAACGTGATGTTGTTAGAGTGGTAACACCCGGAACAATCGTAGAATCTTCCATGCTGGACGAAGGAGTTAACAACTTCCTAGCCGCAATAACTGTAAAGGATGCAGAAGCTGGCCTTGCCTACATCGATATCACAACAGGAGAATACTCAACGACCCAACTGCCTGTAGAACGATTGGCTGAAGAAATTAATCGTCTTTCTCCTGCTGAAATTCTGGTTCCGGATACAGCAATAGATACAATTCAATTATTCGTGCCGTCATTTGAAACCCTAAATTCCAAAGTGTTCCGGTTTGATAATGCCAAGAAATTACTCATGGAACATTTTGGAGCCCTCACTTTGGAACCCCTTGGATGTGAACTAATGCCACTAGCAACGGGAGCGGCCGGTGCTATTTTAGAATACCTATCATCTACTCAACCGTCCATATTGGATCAAATAGACAGCCTAAATACTTATTCGACAGATAAGTTCATGGCCCTAGACCCGCAAACTTGCCGTAATCTACACCTGCTAGACAATAGACACAATATTACTGAAGAGCTATCACTGTTTGGGATTTTAAATTTTAATAAAACTGCTATGGGAGTACGATTGCTTCGTCGCTGGATTGGACAACCATTACTGAATATCGCAGATTTACTCCGCCGACAAAACTCAGTTCAATTTTTCTACGATTCTTCTACGAGACGGCATCAGACCCGTGAACATCTATCCAAAGTATCTGATATAGAACGAATAGTAGGAAGACTAAAAAACTCCAAAATCGGACCTCGCGATTTAATCGCATTGAAAACAAGTCTGATCACTGCCAAAAATTTGTTGGCATTATTTCATCAAGACGACTCAGAGGCCATCATATGGCTTCAAGATGATATGAATCCCCTAGATGAAATCGTGTCCCTAATAGAAGATAGCATTGAACCATTTGAAGCCGGCACCCCTGGAGATGGAACTGTAATTCGAACAGGATTCTCAGACAAGTTGGATAAAATTAGAGCGGTAGCTTCAAATGCCCGTAGTTTCATCGCGAAACTGGAACTAAAGGAAAGAAATAGCACAGGTATTAAATCACTAAGGGTGGGATATAACAGAATATTTGGGTACTACATCGAAGTGAGCAATTCCAACCTGTCCCAGGTTCCTGACACATTTATCCGTAGACAAACTTTAGTAAATGGGGAAAGGTTTATCACTACCGACCTCAAAGAATATGAAACTTTAGTATTAAATGCTGGGGAACAAGTAAAGGATCTTGAAAAAGACCTGTATGTGAAAATCTGTAATCAAATCGAATTAGAATCTGGGAACTTGATAGCTCTGAGTAAATCTATTGCACAGTTAGATCTTTTTACTTCACTGGCAGAAGCTGCATCAAGATATAAATACACTCGCCCAATTTTAAAACAGGATGGAGCTATTGAAATTAAGGACGGAAGACATCCTATGGTTGAAAGGATTCTACCATCGGGAGCGTTTGTGCCCAACGATTTACATCTATCTAACCATGACGATCAATTACTGCTAATTACAGGACCCAACATGTCTGGGAAATCTACCTATCTAAGACAAGTAGCCTTAATTTCACTTATGGCACAAATAGGAAGTTTCGTTCCAGCTAATTCCGCAACAATTAGTCTGGTCGATAGAATCTTCACTAGAGTTGGATTACAAGACAATCTCGCAACCGGACAATCAACCTTTATGGTCGAGATGGTAGAAACGGCTATGATACTTAACCAAGCAACTACACAATCTCTGGTAATTCTAGATGAAATCGGACGTGGAACCAGCACATTCGACGGGCTGTCTATCGCTCAATCGGTAGCTGAACACATCCATAATCATCCAAAGTTGGGATGCAAAACGCTTTTTGCAACTCATTACCATGAACTGACTGAGCTAGCTTCCACTTTACCAAGAGTCAAAAACTATAGCGTGACCATAACTGAACAAGAGGGAAAGCTCATATTTCTTCACCGCATAACTGAAGGTAAAGCAGACAAAAGTTACGGCGTGCAAGTTGCACAACTAGCCGGTCTCCCAAAGTCAGTAATTAATAGAGCAAAGGAAATATTGGAGAACATGGAATCTTCATACAATGACGAACCTATTTCTTTGCCAAACACTCCCCCTAATCAAAAGATCCCCCTAATGTCCCATTATTCACAGTTGATTGATGAGATATTAGATTTGGATATTTCAGAAATGACCCCAATACAAGCTATAAACAAATTATACGAGTTCCAAAGCAAATCAAGCGAGTCAAAACAGGGAACATCTCAGAATAAACACCATCACTAGAAAAGCAAAAAGATTATAAATTAGAGAGGATTATCTAACATGAGTGAAATTCATAAAGAAGTTATTTACTATTGGTGGCCTAAATGACAGGGCTGTCGTAAGGGTAGAGAGTTTCTCTCCCAAAATAGAATTCCTTTCATAGAACGTGATTTTTTCAAGGAACCATTTTCAACTGAGGAACTAGAATTGTTAACGACGTTAGCTCCGATTTCTGAAGTCTTCTCTTGGAGAAGTCCTTCATTCAAATCTATGAACCTTGACCAGGGCAGTTTAACTCGCGAAGATTTAATAAACTTAATGATTCACGAACCTCGATTGATACGCAGGCCAATTCTTAGGGTAGGAAACAAAGTAATAATTGGAGGGAATCTAAATGCCATGGCGGAAGCAATAAAATAATTCTGTAAATCAAATATGTGAACTTAATCGACCTATAAGTTAATGATGGATGCAATACCCCATACTGTCATACTCAGTAATATTAAATCGAAAACTAAATTAAGGAGCTGGTAATGACCATACGTGTTCTTCCTGATACGGTGGCTGCCAAAATAGCCGCTGGAGAAATTGTGGAGCGGCCAGTCTCTGTTGTAAAGGAACTCATCGAAAACTCCATAGATGCAAAAGCCTCCACCATATCAGTTGAACTGAAAGGTGGAGGGATAGAACTAATCCGTGTGTCCGATAATGGTGAAGGAATCAACCCCGATGAGATCACACTTGTTTTCGAACGACATGCCACCAGTAAAGTAATAAACGAGGATGATCTCGATAGCATTGCAACACTTGGTTTCCGTGGCGAAGCCATGCCCAGCATATCGACTGTGTCCCGCATGCATGTGGTGTCCAGGCGCGCGAGCAGGGAGTACGGTTGGACAATGAAATTAAATTGGGGAGAAATCACCCATTCAGAACCAATAGGATATTCACAAGGAACTTCAGTTTCGGTATTTGACCTATTCGAAAACGTGCCAGCGCGCCGAAAATTCGTAAAATCCCCAGCAGCAGAAAATGAACGAGTAAAAACATTGATAAGCAAATATGTCCTTGCTTACCCTGAAATAACATTTGAACTTTACGTCCAAGACAAAGAGATATTGAAATCGCCAGGCACCAATAATATAGATGAAGCTATCGCAAGCATCTACGGCACAAAACTGTCTGACCAAATGCTCCCGTTATCATGGGAAGATCCAAGTGGGATGTGTCATGTTTCAGGTAGAATTAGCGCTCCTTCTCTCAGTAAAACTAATAGAGACAACAATACATTATTCGTGAATCGTCGCTGGGTATCTAGCCGAACATTATCTGTAGATTTAGATGATTCCTACCATGGACTACTTCAGCAAGGCCGAAGAGCAATCTGCATAGTTAACATAACAGTACCCTTTCATGATGTGGACGTAAACGTACATCCAACTAAACGAGAGATTAAGTTTAGCAACGAATCACACATATTTTCAGCAGTCCAACGTTCAGTTCGTGGTGCCCTCATTAACTCTTCTCCAATTCCACAAGTGCAATTAAACCCAAATACTGGTAGAACGGACGTTCAAGCCCATTCAACAAACGAAAATCCGATAAAATTTAACTATTTGTTAGAAGCCAGGGAGAGACAAGCACTAATAAAACAACCTGGTAGCTTATTATCGAACTTAAGAATATTAGGACAAATTAATCAAACATTCATTGTAACCGAGGGAGACTCAGGGTTGTTTATACTCGATCAACACGCTGCACACGAATGTGTTCTTTTTGAAAAGCTATGTTTAGCCAAAATAGAACAAACTCCTCTAGTTCAAACCTTAATTGAACCCGTAACCTTGGAAATGAAACCTTCTCACATAGAGTTTCTAGAAAACAATCTTGGACAACTAAATGACTACGGTTTCCTCTTAGAACATTTTGGTGGGAGCACTTACTTATTACGAGGAGTCCCAAGTATATTCAAAGGTTCCGACCCCGGAATATACTTGGCTGAAATCATTGATATGACAATAGGAGAAACAAACTCCAGAAATCCTGAACAAGTATTCGCTGCATCTATAGCCTGTCACAGCGCAGTAAGGGCCGGCATGACACTAACTTTAGCTGAAATGACTGAAACCTTAAATTTGCTTTCAAATATTTCGAATCCTCACACATGTCCACATGGAAGACCCACTATGATGCATCTAACTTATTATCAACTAGAACGTCAGTTTGGAAGAAAATAACATTTGACTCCTTGAAACACGATATGAATACTAACTTTGAACTATTATCTAGCTATGATTTTATAGACCATTCCAAGTTCGTAGTGTCCTGGAGTATTACAAAGGAAAGCATAAACCCCTGCTTGCAAATCATCTACAACCAGTTGCCCAGTCCCTGCAGGTTGAATCGTATCAATTCTGCTTAATATATCTAATTTACTTTCGTCCACCATAGTTCCATCTGTCGTAAGAACTAGATCCTCGTGTTTGTTATTATTCAATAAAATTAAATTATGCTCTAAGGCGCCTTCGTTTGACAGAGTCAAGGTCAGCTTTCCCGGTTTAATATGTTTACCCATTTTATAATTAGGATCCACCTTTACTTCCCATTCATTCATGTAAACATTCACCGTGCTGGCTGTGACCGTCGAGCCGTCTTCAGTTACAACCGTTTCTGAATTACTAGAACATGCCGTAACACTGATTAAAAATATAGCTAGCAATGAAAACGATAATTTATTCAATTTGCCCTTCCCTAGTTCGCTGTTATTTGAAGTAAGTATATACCATTATTTGAAGTAAGTATATACTCTTATAAACAGTTAGTATGCTCTTAATTTATGCATCTTATAGGCTAATAATTACACCTAAGGCAAACAACAAGAGTTATAGCTAACTTTTGCAATTATGGAGTTTAAAGTCTACTAAGGCCTTACACAATTCTTTTACACATTAGAACCGAGAAGGCTTTCATTTAAATTCCTATTGTCGATCGAATAGAGAATAGTTTCTTGGTAGCGGGGGTTGGACTCGAACCAACGACCTTCGGGTTATGAGCCCGACGAGCTGCCACTGCTCCACCCCGCGTAGACTATCGAGACACATGGGCTATAGCTGTGTTTGTCATGAATAGATGGTTTGAAACCTTTAACGTAGGTCAAGTCCTCGACTAATTAGTACCGGTAAGCTGAAAACATTACTGTTCTTACACTCCCGGCCTATCAAGCAGGTAGTCTCCCTGCTGTCTTACTCCCTTACGGGATGG
>CAZPLA010000009.1:0-12720 GCA_964587385.1 uncultured Dehalococcoidia bacterium
TCGAGCGCTAGTAGGTCTACCACTTGTAAATCCACAGCAAATCACATCGTCAGTTTTGTTGAATGTGTTGGGCGAAGAGTATACAAATCTGACTGATTCACATACAACAAATTGTATCGTTCAAAACCAAAACGCACGAATATATACGTACGGCAAACCGGATGTTCGCCCCGGTAGGAAAATGGGTCACATATTGTTCAGCGGATCCTATCAAGAAGACTTGCTTAAGGATGCTATTGCAACACATAAAATTTTGACTAGTCGTAAATCAAACGCCCTTTAATCCACCGTTACGTCAAACAGCATTAATTCGCTCTACCAATACTAGATAACGACTTAGCGAAAACTTATTATGCAGATATGATTCCAGGTATATCCAGTTCACTTATCAACTCTGTAAATTCTTGAAGATCCGATTTCAAAAGCCCATTGAAACTGGCGATTTGCGTATCTATATCTCTAGATATGAGATCAAATACCTGATAGGACTGGGAAGTAGGCACCCAATCAGCACTCGAAACCACTGCATGTAAAGAAACCAATTTATCGGTCAACCTAGTTGGAGGTGGCTTCTGAGGGTTTGCACCCAATATAGGAACAAACATTTCTTCTATATCAAACAGACGTTGATTTAAATCCCTGGCTGATTCATCTATTCTTTGAAACTCTGGATGTTTTTCACTACGCCCTTGCCAATCAATTAATTGCTTTTTGATTTTTCTAAGACGTGAAACCGTTTCATTGGATTCTGTTAATTTATCCCTAAGTTTCACCAATAATCCAAATTGAGATTTAAGATCGTCATAACTTGCAGCAACTCTTGGATCTTCCAAAACAATGAACGACTCTGTTTGAGTGTAATCTCCCACCGTGATTTTAACCCAATAAGAACCAGCCAGAATTACTGGACCAGGAATAGTGGTATCCCCAATTGCACCAGGTAGTCGCATATCCCAAACAAAACGATTCATGCCTCGTTCTAGAGTTGCTTCTCCCATTTGATCATCATTCACAACAAATGAGCGAATCACTCCATCTGTATCATTCCCAAATTCCAGAGTCACCTTTAAATCAGTATCTTTTTCAAGGAAGTAGGAGACCACAACTCCATTTGGAGGGTTTTCCCCTGCATTTAGGTAAGTGCGCTTTGATTTTGAATCATTTCCTTTGGTTTCATAAAACGCAATGCCCGCCTGATAATTTATTCCTGGTTTACCGCCTCGTATCGGACGCCACTGAGGAAAACTACGGTAAGTAGGTCTGGGTTTGAATAAATGAACAGAATTATCCACAACTTCTTCCGTTAGTTGATGCAAAGGAGTAAGGTCGTCCATAATCCAAAAGGCTCTGCCATGTGTTGCAGCTACCAAATCCTGGTTCTTTATAACCAAGTCATAGATAGGAACAACAGGAAGATTTAATTGTAAGGACTTCCAATTCTCTCCATAATCAAAAGAAACATATATCCCTCTCTCTGTTCCCACATAAAGCAATCCACTTCTACTAGGATCCTCTCTTATAACTCTAGTGAAATCATTATCAGGCAATCCTTGGGTAATAACTTTCCATGTCTCGCCGTAATCATGAGTCCTGTATAGTAAAGGAGTCCAGTCATCTAACCTAAACCTAGTGACCGACACATAGGCTGTCCCCGGGTTATGTTCGGAAAGATCTATATTATTCACATGGGTCCATTTCTGCATTCCAGGTGGAGTGATATTTTGCCAAGATCCTCCATCATCTCTGGAAATATGGATTAAGCCATCATCGGATCCTACCCAAAACTCACCTTTTTGGTGAATAGATTCAGCCAATGCCATGATGCTGCCTATATTAAATACTGCTGCCTGCCCCTGTTTTGTGATTAGCCCACCGGCCACTTCAGTCATAACAGAATCATCATTATAGGTAAGATCAGGACTGATAACCTCCCAGCTAGTTCCTTCATCTTGGGATTTAAATACAACATTTGCTGCTACGTATTGAGTATTAGGATCATGAGGAGAAATAATGTTAGGAAAGTGGAACTGGAACCTATATTTCCAATCCTTACCAGGAACATCTGACTGTGATTCTGGCCACACAGTGATTATACGAGTCTGACCAGTACCGTGGTCATATCTAAGAAAATTCCCTCCTCCACCTGGAGAACTGCCTATAGCACCCGCATATACTATATTGGAGTTGTCTGGCCTTACGGCAATATGCCCACTTTCTGAACTCCCTACCGGATAACATTCACTCCACGAAATTGCCCCTACACTACTTTGACTAGGTGTCGATATAGCAGTATTGTCAAACTGTGTACCATAAACCCTATATGGAAATTGATTATCAGTGGTTACATGGAAAAAACTTGCTGTTGGCTGATTATATATGCTTGACCAAGTAGCACCACCATTAAGGGTCACCGTAGCTCCACCATCATTAGCTTGAATCATACGATCAGGATTTTGTGGATCTATCCATAAATCGTGATTATCCCCATGCGGCATAGCATAACTAGTGAAATTAGCCCCTCCATCAATGGACTTGTTGAATTCTACGGACATTATGTAACAAGTTTCTTCATCTTTAGGATGAGCGAATACGTGTGTATAGTATGGTGCCCTCATCCATAGATCAGGTCTGTTTGTCGCCAAACTCCATGTATCTCCAGAGTCGTCAGAGCGAAACAATCCGCCATCTTCAGCCTCTATTAATGCCCATACTCGCTCTGGATTAGCTGGAGATACAGCTATTCCTGATCTACCCGTAAGCCCAGTGGGCATACCTGGTTTGCCACTCAGGTAATTCCAAGTATCCCCGCCATCTATGCTTTTATATATTCCACTATCTGGACCACCACTAATATGAGTCCAAGGGGTACGTAGGAATTGGTAAATTGAAGCATATAGAATTCTAGGATTATGTAAATCCATAGATAGATCTATAGCACCGGCTTTATCACTTTTAAAAAGTACTCTCTCCCAATTAGAACCGCCATCTTTAGATCTAAATATTCCCCTTTGTTCGTTTGGGCCATAACTGTGACCAAGAGCGGCTACGTATACCAAGTTCGGATTAGTAGGGTGTATGCGAATACGACCTATATGGCGCGTATCATCCAACCCAACATGTGTCCAGCTGGTTCCAGCATCTGTAGATTTATAAACACCATCCCCTTGTGATTCATCTCCACTGGATTGGAAACAAGCTTCCCCGGTGCCTGCATAAATTACATTTGGATCCGATTGCGATACTGCTATTGCACCTATAGAAGCTGTATTAAAAAACCCATCAGATATGTTGTGCCAATATGTCCCAGCATCATAAGTTTTCCATACTCCCCCAATGTGAGCACCAAAGTAGAAAACTAGTGGATTAACAGGATCTCCCGCTACCGTCATAACACGCCCACCTCTAAAAGGGCCAACCTGCCTCCATTCCATTGATTTCCAAGCTACAGCATCTAAATTAGCCATTTTCTTAGCTCCTACTATTGGTTTCTAAATAATTCTTGTAGTATTACACTGGCAAGCATATGACGAGCTATTTCTCATGTCAACGGGCAATAAAATAGGGTCAGTATGGAAAAGCTTCTCAACAATTGGCAATTCCTATAAGATTGGTACATAGTTCGTGGTATCATGCAGCCGAGATCGAAATTATTAACCATGAAATAAAGAAGGTGCGTATATGAAGCGGACAGCTATAAGGGACGGATGGGTAGTTGGTTGGATTGACGGCAAACACCAAATACTAGACGGAGGGACAGTTGTCATTGAAGGAACCAACATAATATTTGTTGGTTTTCCGAACGACCCAAATTGTCCTCCTGCTGATCATGTAATATATGCAAAAGGCAAGCTAGTCTCGCCCGGATTAATTAACCTACACTGTATTGCAAACCTTGATTTACAAATACTGAACATCGATCAAGATCGCCAGGCAGGCTACAATAGGCCAGCATCTATAATGGAGCCCGGAACCCCTCATATACTCAGTGACGCAGATTTTAGAATAAGCGCAGAATTCTCTGTAGCCGCCTTATTAAAGGCTGGTAATACATCTTTTGGATCGGTAACAACTGGGGTAACAAAATTGTGGGAGGACCCAGTTGTCGAGCCATACGCTTTAGCTGAAGCATCAGATACCATGGGAGCTCGCGCGTGGTTGGCTCATATTTATCAAGAAGCCTGTGACTACATGGATGCAAATGGCACCCCACAAAGAGTATGGGATCGTCAAAAAGCGCAAGACGGATTGGACAACGCGATTTCATTTATAAAATACTGCGAGAAAAACGAGTCTAAACGCATAACTGGATTCCTATTTCCTTATCAAACAGCTAGATGTTCTGATGAGCTACTCCAAGAAACTATGCATCAGTCCAAATTATTGAACTCAGCTCATGTACGCACCCATTTTTCACAAGGTGTAGGGGAATTCCAAGCTCATAGATCAAAAAGGGACGGGTCAATGATTGATTGGCTGCAAGAAATCGGTTTCTTAGGGCCTCAGGTATGTCTAACACACGCAATATACATAGCGGGACATAGTGCAACAGGAGACCCTGAAGGACAAGACTTAGATATTCTGGCAAAGACTGGCACCAGTGTGTGTCATACTCCTATAGTTTATGCGAGAGGTGGAAATAAACTAGAATCTTTCAGCCGCTATGTAAAAGCTGGAGTTAATATGGGATTAGGATGCGATACATTCCCTCCAGATTTGGTCGAAGAAATGCGATTTGGTTCTATAATAAATAAATTAGCGGATTCAGACCGAGAAGCAGGTATGGCGAGAGACTTTTTTAATGCAGCAACCATTGGGGGAGCTAAAGCTTTAGGTAGAGAAGATATAGGGAGATTAGAAGCAGGTTGCAAAGCCGATATCTCTATTTTCAATCTAACTGGACTTTCTCAAGGCCCTATTGATGACCCAATGAGAACATTTATCCACTTTGCTAACAGAACAGACTGTGAAACGGTAATAATAGATGGAAAAATGGTTGTAGATGACGGGCACGTAGTCGGATTGGATGAAGAAGAGCTAGTTTACAAGGCACAGGGAGCTTGGGAACGATATAAGTCCGGGATGGTCAATTGGAATCAACTCAAAAAGTCAGCGGATGAACTATATAAACCGTTTTTCCCAATTATAAAAAGTTAGTAACCTACTCTCATAATTTATAGCTCGTGGCTTTTTTCAAATGCCATGTATTAGTTTGTTCATATGAATAACCGGCTTTAAGAACTGTCGCTTCTTGAAAATGCCTGCCCATAATCTGTAGTCCAACCGGCATCCCATTTGAATCAAATCCGCATGGAACTGACATAGCTGGTGTTCCCGCAAGAGATGCTGGCATAGCAGTTCCTATACTATTTTTGAATCTTTCTACGGCATCTGTAGGGTTAATTATAGAATCTGAAGATTTTAACTTTTTAGTCTTTGCTAAATCAGTCGGGCTAACCAACAAATCAAATTTATCAAATAATTGCGACCATTTTCTAACAAAGACCTCCCGTATCCTAACGGCTTTTTGAACCATTTGACTGGTAAATAGATTTCCCAACAACAATGTTCTTCTAGTATTAGTACCATACTCATTGGCTCTATTCCTTAACCAATTCCGATGCAAATATCCAGCATCCCCTAATGATATTACCGCACATTCCGGACCAAGGTTGGTCAAAAGTGGAAGAGATACCTCTTCAATATTTGCACCCAGAGTTTCTAAATGCTTGTAGGCTAAACTTACGGCTTTCTTTATGTCTCCATCTACTAAACAATCATCCATATACTCTGTCAAAATTCCAATCCTTAGCCCACTTAAATCAGTAGATAGTGCCGCTTGATAGTCTTCTGTTGGCATCCTAGATGTCTGTGGATCTCTCGAATCGTATCCGGATATCACTCGTAACATGATTGCGACATCTTCAACAGTGGCAGCCATAGGCCCACCAGTATCCATAGACCAACAAGCAGGTATCATCCCAAACCTACTCACTCTGCCCCAGGTTGGTCGTAAACCAACGATACCATTTGCGGATGCAGGTCCTCTTATAGAACCAATTGTATCTTCTCCTAAAGACATAGCACATAACGATGCAGCTACTGCTATCCCTGAACCACTACTTGAACTTCCTGGATCTCTTTCTAAATCCCACGGATTCCTCGGAGGGTTTCCATATTGATATGGGTCACCTCCACCAGTAGCAAAAGCCGTCATATTTAACTTACCCAGAAGGATTGCTCCTGCATCAATGCATCTGTCAATCACGGTAGCATTATTACTGGGAATGTAATCTGATAGCATTCTAGAACCAGCAGTGGTAAGTATTCCTCGTGTTTCAAACTGGTCTTTTACGGCCAAAGGTAATCCGTCAAGAGGCCCGCTTAAACCAGTATCCATTATAGATTTCTCTGCTTTTATTGCCGCATCCCGAGCCTCTTTATGAGTAACTGTGATATAGGAATGTAATGTAGAATCGTATGCTTCAATCCTCTGAAGATATGCATCTACCAATTCAACGGGCGACAATTTTCTCTGACCCATCAAATTCATCATTTGAGTCAATGTTAATTCAGTTATATCCAATGAATTATCTCCATTCCTCTAATAAACACTATACCTTTGAAGTAGTTCATATACTACATATAGCCAGTTAAGTTGATTTCCAATATTTGTACTATTGTATTAATCCCATTATATTTTCTTATTGGTGTATTATAAAAGCAGCTATGTTGCCAGATACGTCTCCAATAGCAATATAGTCAATATAGATATTTTGAAGGTGTTTAAAATAAAACAACCAAATAAAAATCCACTGGAAAATTCCCCGCTAGATATCGAAAGCCTCGCATCTCCATCCGCAAGAAGTATTGGAAAAGGCAGCTCAACAGATGCAGGCAGATCCTGGACTTTGCCTACAAATCACCCTAACCCTATAGTTTTGGCAGGAGGCATACCAGATACGGGAACACTACCTGTATCTGACTTACGTGAAACTATCAATAATGTCTTGGACAACGAAGCCGGGGAGGCATTACGTTATGGAGGATGGTTGGGATTCGACGGATTGCGATCTGCTATTGCTCTTCGACAATCCAAGCTCGAAAATTTATCTCTAACCGAAGACAACTTTATCCTTCACAATGGCAGTTCAGGTAGTTTGGATAATATTTGCCAAGCTTTTATTGAACCAGATGACGTAGTTATAGTTGAAGGTCCCTCTTATTCGGGTACAGTGCGGACCATACGAGGGTACATGGCAAACGTTATTGAAGCCCCACTAGATGAAGAAGGACTATCTGTAAAGGCTTTATTAAAAATAATTGACGATGCTAAATTGGGAAACAAGAGAGTGAAATTACTCTACACCATCCCAGATTTTCATAATCCAACCGGAATCACTATGACCCTACAACGTAGGCAGCAGTTAGCAGCGATCTGCAATAATAACCAAATATTAATTGTAGAAGATAGAGCATACACGGAGCTTTATTTTAAACAGAATTCACCACAATCTATTTACGATATTACAAATGGCTACGGCGCCATTCAAATTGGATCTTTTAGCAAGACAATAGCTACAGGTATTAGGGTTGGATGGATAATGGCAGACCCCGAATACATCGAAATCCTAGAAAGAGTAAGATTTGATATGGGTAATAGCCCTTTGTTACATAGAGCTTTGGCACAATACCTAACATCCGGAAAACTAGATTCCCACTTGTCCAAAATGAGACCCATATATGATGAAAAATGCGCTGTTCTTTGTAAATCGCTAATGGATTATTGCCATCCATATGTGACTTTTACACCGCCTGAAGGAGGTTTTTTTCTGTGGGTTGAATGCCTAGGAGCTTCTTCACAACAATTGGTAAACGCTGCCTCTCAGGAGGGGCTTCAATTCCCAACTGGAGCTACATTCTTTAAGGATGGCTACAACACAGACCAAAATCATATCAGGTTAGCTTTTAGTAATTGCAATATTGACCAACTATCACAAGTTGGTTTAAGACTTAGAGATGCATTTCATCGAATTGTAGATTGAAGAATATTTGGAGGTAAAGTGGCCACTCTAGTGCTGCATAACGGAATAATCCATACGCTTAATAAAGATCGTCCAACTGTAAATTCCCTAGTAATTAGTAATGGCGTAGTAACTTATATTGGTAACGACATCTCCACCAATTTACGAGAATACTCGAATGCGAAAATTATAGATTTATCTGGTCGCACCATTGTACCGGGACTAAGAGATGCACATGCACACATGAAAAGCTTCGGCAAAACTGACCTTCAGGCCAACCTAACAGAGGCTCAGTCTCTTGAACAAGTTGCCGAGATAATACGTGAATATGCTCAAAAGGCTTCAAAAGGAGAATGGATATTGGGCAGAGGTTGGAACCACGAGCGATGGAATGATCGTTCCCTGCCAACACACGAACGACTCTCTAAAGCAGCTCCAGATAATCCGGTCTTTTTAACCAGAGTAGATGGACATGCAGGACTTGCTAATGATTATGCTCTGAAGTTCGCAAAAATAGACTCCCATACTAAGTCACCATATGGAGGACTAATTGTTTTAGGTAACGATGGGCCTACTGGAATTCTAGTAGACACTGCAATGAAACTTATAAACGATCATATCCCTGAGCCCAGTCTTGATGAAACGAAATCCATATTAATTACTGCCCAAGAACGATGTATCTCTGCAGGTCTAGTTGAAATACATGATGCCGGCATATCGGAAACTGAATTAGCGGCTTATAGGGCAATGGCTCAAGAAGGAAGTCTGAAGATACGAATTTATGCCATGCTCAAACGTGATTTTTTTGAAACTACTACTATGACTCCATTCAAAATTGGAAACCTCTCTTGTAGAAGTGTCAAAATCGTATCGGACGGAGCTTTAGGTTCTAGAGGTGCTGCCATGTTAGAACCTTACTCCGACGTAAAAGAAGAAAGCGGATTCATGCTCCTTAGAAATGAAAGGTTTAGGACAGTAACCTCGAAAGCATTTGCTGAAGGATTTCAGGTTAACGTACATGCCATAGGGGATAAAGCAAACAGAATCACTCTGGATATAATAGAATCATGCCTGAAAGAGACCCCTATATTAGACCATCGATCTAGAATTGAACATGCTCAAATAGTATCCCTTCAAGATATACCTCGCTTTAAAACTTTGGGAATAATAGCATCCGTACAACAAACTCACTGCACTTCCGATATGAATATGGCTGAAGCAAGGCTAGGGGCTGAAAGAATGAAAGGAGCATATCCATGGCGTAAATTTATAAATGCTGGCGTAGTTATTGCTGGAGGCTCCGATTTTCCAGTCGAAAATCATAATCCCCTTTGGGGCATTTATTCAGCTGTAACTAGACAAGATCACGAGGGTAATCCTCCAGGCGGATGGTATTCAGATGAGCGCATGACAATTAACGAAGCTTTACGATCGTTCACATTGGGACCAGCTTATGCTAGCTTTGAAGAAACCAATTACGGACCATTATCTCCAGGAAAAGCAGCAGATCTAGTAATTCTCGATCGGGATATATTGAAAGACGATCCCAATCAACTCTTAAAAACAAATGTCCTTGCTACCTTGATAAATGGAAAAGTAGTATTCAGCACTATGCCTGAATTAGAATGCATCACCTAGACGTAGAGACCCTTTAATATTTAACCCTTTGGTAACAGCATAATATAGGTCTATCTATCTCCCGTTTTAGCACCTTTATCTTTGAGAAATTTCGTTATTGCAGACCTATTGAGTTCACTACCCATAAACGGAGAGGTTATTGCAGCATCAAGCGGAGTATATCCGTTTTTATCTGGTTTATTCAGATTTGCACCCTTATCAACTAAAAATTCCACCATGTCTAGCTTGCCAAAATAAGTAGCCCATCCAAGGGGTGTAGCTTCCTCTTCATTTCGAGCTCTGATATCAATATCAGCACCACCTTCCAATAACAATTCGATAACCGTTTTAAATTGCTTTATCGTTTCTGGATTTTTTGGACTAATAGCTGCAATATGTAATGCTCCTGCTCCCTTCCAATCTTCCGTCTCAACAAACAACGTATTTATATCTGTACCAAATTTAATATGTTCTTTTATATTATCAATATCTGCATATGCTACTGCAGTTAAAAGGTCAACATCTGTGGAGCTATTTGATTCTTGCCCAATACAAGCAATTACAAAGATTGCTGACAAAACTACTATCAAGAGAAAGCGATTTTTACTGTTTAATAAGTTCATCAAGGTTAGCCATCTTCTAACTCTTTTTGAATGGTGGAAATGGGAAAAAGCTACTATAGATATAATGGTGGGCGATACTGGACTCGAACCAGTGACCTCTGCGATGTCAACGCAGTGCTCTAACCATCTGAGCTAACCGCCCAACATGATTATTAAATTAATGTATCTTCTTCTACTATTCTGAATCCCCTTCGTCAGTATTCGTTTCTTCATCCTCTGAGGAGTCACCCAAAGGATTTTTAAGAGTCTCCGCTATCTCTGCATCAGATAGAACAGGCGGCCATGATTCATCAAAAAAACTTTCCGCAGCATCTTGAAGGAAAAGCTCTTCGCCTGACATAAATTCCCTCTCCATTGCTGGCAATTCCATCTGGGTGCGCGCAGGAATTAGTCGCCCAATAATAACATTTTCCTTAAGACCGAGCAGATTGTCTTCCGCACCACTCGCACTAGCCTCAGTCAAAACCCTTGTAGTCTCTTGGAATGAAGCCGCCGCCAAGAAACTCTCTGTTAGCAATGATGATCTAGTTATACCCAAGAGGACAGTTTTAGCGGTAGCCGGATCACCTCCAGCAGCTAAAACTTCGGCGTTTTTCGACTGGAAAGCGAATAAATCTACCATCTGACCAGGTATATATTCGGCATCGCCAGCGGAATCAATCTGCACTCTTCTTAACATCTGGCGTACAACTACTTCTATGTGTCGATCATGAATAGATACACCTTGTGATCTATAAACCTTTTGAACCTCTTGCACCAAATATGCACGAACCTCTTCTTTTCCTTTAATTCTAAGGATGTCATGTGGGTTTAACGGACCAGCAGTGATAGCATCACCCGCTTTTACTAAATCTTCAGCTTGTACCAACAAACGAGATGATACCGGAACTAAATGTTCCCGCTCCTCTTCATCCGCCCAGGTAATCGAAATTCGATTTTTCTGTAGTTCAACAGTCCCACTAACATCAGCTTTTATAGCCTCAGCTGTTTCTGCTTCCTTTTTGCTGGTTTTGTTTTTCTTTGCTGCAGGAGGCATAGCTAATGAAGCTCCAGCTTCTACTTCATCGCCGTTTGAAACCAATATCTTTGATCTCGCGGGCAAATCATAATCTTCCCTATATTCCTCCCTGCTAATCACTCTCAATCTTCTTCCATCAACTTCATCTAAAACATCCATCATTCCATCAATGTCGGATAGCACAGCAGCTCCCTTAGGAATTCGCGCTTCAAACAATTCTTCTACTCTTGGAAGTCCACTGGTGATATCGACACCGGCAACACCTCCAGTATGGAATGTTCTCATAGTTAGCTGGGTTCCAGGTTCACCAATGCTTTGAGCGGCTATAATTCCAACCGCTTCACCCATAGATACGATGACACCAGTAGCAGGATTTCTGCCATAGCACATTCGACAAAGGCCTCTACGAGCTTGGCAAGTCATTGGTGAACGAGCTAATACCTGATCAATTCCATTACTATTTATTTGATCAATTACCGCCTCAGTGATCTCTTCATTACGATCTGCAAGTGTTTTGCCAGATTTATCTAGAATAGGTGCAGCAGATATTCTTCCTAAGGCTCTCTCCTCAAGAGTGGCTACCAAAGGATCATTCGAAGTACGTTCTAGCAACATCCCATCTAAACTCTCACAATCTTCTTCCAAAATTATGACGTCCTGGCACACATCTGTAAGACGTCTAGTTAAATATCCAGAATCAGCAGTCCTCAAGGCAGTATCAGCCAACCCCTTTCTAGCACCGTGCGTAGAAATAAAATACTCCAGTGCCGTTAAACCTTCTCTAAAACTAGATTTAATTGGGAGATCAATTATGCGGCCCTTAGGATTACTCATTAGCCCGCGCATTCCAGCCATCTGTTTGATCTGCGTAATATTCCCTTTAGTTCCCGATACGGCCATTACTGCTATACCACCAAAACTACTCATATCTTCTCTCACTATATCTTCCATAGCATCGCCAGCTTCTGTCCAAGTATTTACGGTATTGGTATATCGTTCATCTTCGGTCATTAATCCCTGCATGTAATCATCTTCATAAGCCTTAACTTGTTTATTAGCTTTGTCGATGATTTCTTTTTTCTTGGGAGAAACTCTAATATCATTTATGGCTATAGTTAACCCAGAAGCGGTTGCATACTGGAATCCCAAAGATTTTATTTTGTCCAAAATTTTAGCCGTCTGATCATTACCCATAATGCGATAACATTCACTAGTAAGTGCTTTTAGTGCAGGCTTATCCATCAAGATATTCTTAAATTCAATTTCGTCTGGCAAAATCTCATTAAAAATGATTCGACCGACTGTAGTATTGAGCCAACCTTCTGGCTCTTTAGGGGCCCATATGTTTATAGGCGCATGAAGTTCAATATATTCGTTATCATAAGCCAGGCATGCATCATCAAAACTATGGAATTTCTTACCAGATCCCATTGCATTTTCT
>CAZPLA010000010.1:0-2218 GCA_964587385.1 uncultured Dehalococcoidia bacterium
GATTGGATGGGTGATATTTGGATTAGGTTTTATAGCCACTGGCCTATGTCAGAACATATACCAGTTCTATCTAGCATTTCTCCTTGTCACGTTGGGACAAAGTGTAGCTGGTTTTCTCCCCATCGTAGCAGTGTTAATCAACTGGTTTGACCGATGGCGAGGACGAACCATTGCAATCTACCAACTTGGTAATAGTTTCGGGGCTGTACTGGTACCAGTATTAGCATGGTTCATACTCAATGCCGGATGGAGACAAACTATGGTTGTCGTTGGCATTGCTGTAATAATCATCGGAATCCCCCTAGCTTTGGTCATGCGACCACATCCGGAAAGTTACGGGTTTCTCCCAGATGGAGCTGATCCAACGGGCATAGAGACTGATAGAGTTACGACAGAGAAATCCACTGCCCCAGACACTGGATTAAGTTTAGATTCGGAGCCTACTGTATCTCAAGCGCTCCGAAGCCGAAACTTCTGGTTTCTGGGCTTATCGCATTCAGCTGGTATTACAGCTTGGGGCGCACTCCAAGTCCACCAAATCCCAGCATTGGTTGACATAGGCATCAACGAACTTACAGCAGCAAGTATTCTCTCATATACTCTCATAATTGCAGCGTTAGGAAGGCTAATAGGTGGATTCCTAGGAGATGTAGTCGGAACAAAGAGAGTAACGGCCATTGCATTTATCGCCCAAGGAATTGGAATAGCTGTCTTGGCTCTTGCTACAACCATGACTCAAGTACTGATATTTGCAACGGTTTTTGGCATAGCCTTTGGAACTCGAGGCACTCTAATGACAGTCCTACGTGCGGAAGTTTTTGGCCGAAGGAATTTCTCACGTCTGGCTGGGTGGATGGATCCGATCAGCAGTGTTTTTGTATTAATCAGTCCAATCTTCGCTGCTTTGATCTACGATTCAGTAGGATCATACAAATGGGCATTTCTTGTTTTAGCAGTAGTCAACGCCTCTGGCGCTTTATTACTAATTGGTGTTCGCGTCCCTAATCGCAGAAGTACAACTCTGCCAGGGTAAAACATAAAGAAAACCTAAGGATAAATATCCCCCCAAATACAGAGGGTATGGTTTTAGGCTAGGTGTTTTTGCTAGCTTATGTGTTGATTTTTTGTTGCTATCATGATGCTGATTTTTTTGTTAAACTGCATTCATAATGATTGAAATTTCTTTCTTAGAATTATTGGGTGCTCTAGGAATATGTGGAGCAAATATTACAATCGTTTCTATCTTTCTTCACCTATATCGGGAATTAGACTCTCGCGATATAAACACTTACCAAATTTCAGAACATTATAGACCACCACCAGCAACTGAAGGTACGAAACCTAGCAATAAAGCTGAATGGATTTTATGGATTACAACTATAAGTCTTACTGTACTAACCGTAGTGGTAACAGGATGGGAATTCATGAAATTTGCTGGAATTGCAATTGCAGGAAGTTTGATTGGATTCGGTATTTTTTATCTTCTCGACTTGCGTTTAGGAAATCCATCTGAGATTTCACTGGAATCATAAATTTTAAAACTATACCAAGATATTTTATCACTTTCGTAACCACTAACCTTATGTAAATTAGTAAATTCGTATTAAAATATAAAGAGAAAATCAAGACTTCTATATCTATTCCATCTGATCATCAACAAGATTATTGAAACATTCTGATAAGAATCTTTTAACATTTACCTACGAATCTTTGGATTGAATCCTCCAAAATCCAATGCCAGATAAAATGCCGATAATCCCAGAGAATGACATTGGAATGCCGACATCTCCGCCAAAGTCTGGCAACCCCAAACCTAAACTAGCCAACCCAACTGCTATCAACAAAATTGGAATAATCTTACTAATCATTTGTAATCTCCTTCAAATAATTCATTGTGATTAATTTGTAATATCAAACTTGAAATCCTACTTAAAAAATAAGAGGGATAATTAAGAATAAACACGACCCCAAATATGGCTACCGGACGGTTTAACTGCCACTAAAAACGAAAGACCCCTGATAAGGGGTCATTTCGTATCTAATTTACTTGCTGCCCGGTAAATATTCTTATCTTAGTATAACTTCCAGACCATGCGGGTCAGATGCTGAGGCTTCCGATCCATCTTCAAGAGTAACCATCCTGTCTGAGTCTTCCATTGATGCAAGGTCATCCTCATCCCAACTTACGCTCTTGCAATCATCGCTGATGGTCAGAACA
>CAZPLA010000011.1:0-68926 GCA_964587385.1 uncultured Dehalococcoidia bacterium
GAACTCAAAAACTTGCCCAATTTAATTAATAATAAAACTAAATTAGTATCCATCACGCACGTATCAAACGTTTTGGGAACCATAAACCCAGTCAAGGAAATTGCACGCAAAGCTCATGAAGTTGGAGCACTAATAATGCTGGACGCGGCGCAAAGCGTGCCACATATGCCTGTCAACGTGCAAGACTTGGAATGTGACTTTCTTGCATATTCGAGCCATAAAATGTTGGGCCCTACTGGAATAGGCGGTCTTTACGTCAGACCTTCTGTATTAAAAACTATGCAACCATTTCAGAGTGGAGGAGAAATGGTTAAAGAAGTTACATTTGAATCCGCTTCATGGAATGACCTTCCATTCCAATTTGAAGCAGGAACCCCTAGTATAGCGGCCTCTATTGGACTAGGTGCCGCCGTAGATTACCTCCAATCAATTGGAATGGATGAAGTCAGGAATCATGAAATGGCTATTACTGAGTACGCACTAGAGGAATTAAAACATCTGAGTGAAGATTTCATATTTTATGGACCTAAAAACATTTCTATAAGAGGGGGTGCTATCTCATTTCACTCAGACCTTGTACATCCTCATGACTTGGGTACCATTCTTGACCAAGAAGGTATAGCAATTCGTACTGGTCATCACTGCGCGATGCCTTTAGTTCGGGAACGCTTGAAAGTATCGGCGACAGCTAGGGCCAGTTTTTATATCTACAATACCGAGAATGAAGTTGACCAATTCGTCAAAGCCCTTAAAAAAGCAACAAGGATTTTCACTAATGTTTCTAAAAAAACCATATAGGAATTCATTTAAATGGTAACCGTATGGATTATTCTTTTGATATAAATTCACTTGACGATCTTTACCAAGAAGTAATATTGGATCACTACCAGCGCCCACGCAATAAGGGAATATTGACTGATCCTGATATTTCATCTAAGGGGTTTAACCCATTCTGCGGTGACGAAATAATTTTAAGCATTAAGTTAGATTCAAACGGTAAATCTGAATCCATCTTATTCGAGGGGCAAGGATGTTCAATTAGCCAAGCGTCTGCCTCCATGTTAACCGAACTTCTATCAAACAAGCATCTGGATGAATTAAAAAGGATATCCTATTTGTTTAGGTCCATGATGCGCGGCGAAAAGTTATCCTCGAGTGAAATGTCCTCGATCGAAGGCCTTGAAGTCCTCGAAGGAGTGAGAAAGTTTCCTATACGAATCAAATGTGCATTATTAGCTTGGGCTGCTCTGGAAGACGGCATAGAAGAATACTCGCTAAAAAATTCTTAAAAAAGATCCTTAAGTTTAATTAGGAATCTACTCTAATGTGCATCCAAAATCCATACTCAGACAAATACCCAGTAGGATAGAATCCTTGAACGCGGCTTTGGAATGCCCATAAATTGCCATTAGCCCCAATACCTACCATATATGCTTTATCAAGAAGATGAAGCTGGATATCCTTGAAAATTAATCCCCTCTCATAAGTTCCCTTAATCCCATTCTGAAGCTCTATTAATTGGTCTAGTTTCGCATCCGAATGTCCGATTATGTTCCATCTGCCAGCACTATGAAGATTGGCAAATAAGTAATTATTGGGACCGTAAGTTATTGGTAACGGTCCAAGGAAAGCTTGAAAATCTTTCTTTCCCCATACTTTCTCGGCATATTGTTCAGGGTTTAAGACAGTTATTCTTGAATTTAGACCACTTTGATTCAAATCATGTGCAATCGCTTCAGACATATCAATATAAACATCACCATAATCAGCAACCAACACATCAAAGTTTATAGGACTGAAAACAATACTACTATCTCTGTTATTCAATTCAAAAAATGGTTCCATCTCAGTTGATTCTAATAACCATGCTACATCCATCATAGGAATTCCCAAATTAACCGACCCGTATCCATTCCATTGTGATTCCAAATATTTCCATGGCTCTAATGCCCGAAACAACAGTCTTCTCACTTCTGGATCATTAAAAGGAGGTTTACTAGAATTTAATGTAAGCACCAGTCCTTTCCCTCCTTGTTTAGTAAACAAAGTGGTATATTTCGAACTCTGACTGGTAAATTTATCCCACGAACCTTGGGGTACGTCATAAATGTCTACCGCTCCTGTAACAAAAGCAGCCAACTGAGTTTCTGGATCCTGGATGACTCTAAATGATAAATGTTCTAGGTGGGGCAACTCTGGATCAAAATAATTCGTATTGGCTTCAAAGTCAGACCCGACTCCCATCTCAGTTTTTAGCCATACCCATGGTCCAGTACCTACTACAGGACTATTATTCAATCCCCCATAAGTTTCAATTACATCTCTTGACACAATCTTGCTATGGCCATCAGCTACAGCAAAAAGGAAATCAACATCTGGATGCTTAAGATCAAACTGTAAAGTTAAATTCCCATCTGCTTTCACTTCATCCATAGCCCATAATATAGACCCGTTTGGCCATCCATCAGTTCGTTGACGTCCATAACTATAAACTAAATCATCAGCAACCAGAGGCCTAGACTTAAATGGTTGAATATTGTGCCACATGACATCTTCTCTTAGCTGAAATCTATAGGTTAGTGGGTCTATTATTTCCCAGCTCTTACACAAATCGCATTCTAAAATTAAACCAGGTTGCTGAACTTCTGGTCCAGTTTTTAATTTTAGTAGACGACTATAAGAGATCCCTGGGCCTCTGCTGACAAGAGTTTCAGAAATACTTTGGTGTATATCCCGATTAAAAATATCAGCCGATACTATAGAGGTTATGCTTCCTCTAAATAACTCGGGCATTGAATCTGAATCTGGAGTATTTATCATGGCTGGAGTAGCAATAAAATTTGAATTAGACACTTCACTCTCAAAACTTTCTGAGTCTAACGATGCCGTGCAGCCATAAACAACTTGAATTGCCACCAGTAAAAAAATTAATCTGCCTAAACTTGTCATGAATAGGTATTTTTTTTCATTAGAATAAGTCAACTTTAATCATAATTTCTGGTTTTTGAATCATTCCACTGCGGTTGTTTAATTCCCTTAATGCCTCTAGTCCCTATTAAAGGCAGAGACCCCAAAGTAATAAGTATTGGTGGTAGAAACAAAAAAACATGCATTATCAACGCATAACTAAACGCAACATCTTGTTGTACCCCAAAAAGCTTCAGCATATAAACAATAGCAAACTCGAATGTCCCAAGAGCGGCCGGTAGAGACGGAATAGACGTGGCGACATATATGGTACTAATTATAGCAACAGTAGCCATGAACGGGGAAATCCCTAAGTCCATTCCTAAAGCTATAACCCAAGAAGCAATTCCTATTAAAATCCAATATACAAAAGTAAGAACAAATGTAGAAACTAGATTGCCTTTGGCCCCCGCTAAGTCTGCTAAAGAGGCGGCTGATGACGCAATCACAGGAAACTTGTTAAAAAAGGATTTACTACTTGCCCAAGAAAATATCTTTACCATGAATATAGAAATAATTGCTACCAGCAATAATCCTAGTCCATATGGAACAAAATCACCCAAGTTCGGAATCAAAGCTAAGCCCACTAAAAGTAAAGTAACAGTAACAACCAGATCAAACAATCTTTCCAGTCCCAAAGTGACAATAGCCGTGCCTCCACCAATTTTATAGCGCCATCTCAACAACGCAAATTGAGTTACCTCTCCCAATAATCGAACTGGAGTCAAACTGCCTACACCCAAACCTATATTTTGAATCAAAAATAGCCTCCGAACTGAAATGCGATCCTGTATAAATAACGTTTGCCATCTGAAAGCCCTTATAATGCTAGCTCCTAAAAACAAAAGCAAAGCCAGAAACCCCAACAAAATCGGAAGGTTAAGAGTATGATTCCATACGCTAGACCAATTGATATCATTAATTGCAATCCAACCAAAAGTCACGCTGAAGAATACCCCTAACAACATCTGAACAGGGCCCTTCAAAACCCGATTCATAACAAATTTATGGAGTTTTTCGAGCATATCTTTATCATTTCAGCATAAAATAATCGAATCAATAGTATAATTTAAGAGTTGGACCAAAATATAGAGGAATTTGATGTCACTACTAATCGATTGCCATACACATATAAATGATTTCCCACCATCAGAGATCTCGAGTGTTATAGAAAGGGCGTTCTTAGAAGGAGTAGAAATAATAATATCTGCTGGAACTACCTTGCAGTCATCCCAAGCATGCGTAGAATTAACTCAGGCTCATAGTCAGGTTTATTGCGGTGTGGGACTCCATCCTATGAATCTATCTGGACCTATCGATAAACAAACCTACCAGAATCTAGAGAGATTGGCGGTTGAGAACCCCAAAGTAGTATGTATCAGTGAAATTGGTCTAGACTTTCTTCCCACGTCTCCCAAACACGAACATCAATATCAGGCATTCCGGAATCAGATACAATTAGCAAAGGATCTTAATAAACCAATAATCTTTCATTCAAGGGAATCAAATCCAGAAGTAATACAAACGCTGCAACGTGAAAATGCCAATCAAGTGGGTGGAGTTTTTCACTATTTTCAAGGAGATCTAAATACAGCTAAGGCTAGTATCGAATTAGGATTCTACATTTCATTTGCTAAGCCATTACTTACATTACCATGGTTGCAAGAAATAGCTAAAAAAGTGCCCCTAGACCAAATAGTGGTAGAAACAGATTCCGCTCCTCAACCATGGAAAAAATACCGCAAAAACTGGACAGAACCATCGCATTTGCCACTAGTAGTAAGTAAGTTAGCAGAATTAAAAGAAGTTCCTGTTGAGACAGTAATCAGCCAAACTACATATAATATTTCCAAATTGCTCAACATAGATTTGCCAAAATTACCGTGAAGTCTTAGTCTATTATTACAATGACCTCCATAGATGATCAATTAATAATATTGCCGCAAAAATTCGCAAAAGAGATAACTGACCATGCGATTAAAGAGTACCCGAACGAATGTTGCGGAATATTAGCAGGAACAAAGAATCAATTTTTGCAGCTATTTAGAATGACTAATGTGGAATCAAGCCCGTATAGATTTAGTTGGGATCCCAAAGAATTGTTCAAAGCTTGGAATACTATGGAGGATAATCAATGGGAACATCGTGCCGTATATCATTCCCATACTCACAGCCAAGCCTATCCATCAGATACAGATGTACGTCTAGCAGCATGGCCAGACGCCTTCTATCTGATTATTTCACTCGCTGATAAAGAAAACCCTGTAATACGAATTTTCCAAATACTGGACGGGAAAATAAGTGAAAAGAGGATGATTACCCAATAGGAATATCATGCACATTTCCAAAACTCAAACTTCTTTTCATTTTTTAAAAATCCTACGTTATTTTATATAAGTCGTGTATACGCTTATTCGATAGATCATTAACATGAAAAACGTCATACAAGAAACTGTAAGGTTAATTGAAAACGGAGAACCATGCGTATTGGTCAGTGTGGTCCGAACTAAAGGATCGACTCCACAGAAACCCGGGGCTAAATTACTAGTCAAAAAAGACGGCAGCGGAATAGGAACTCTAGGCGGAGGATGCGTAGAGGGGGATATTTGGTTTGCTGCACAAGAGATTCTGAGACATAAAAGCGGTCCTGAGTTCAAAGATTATTATCTCAATGAAGATATTGCCGCAAGAGATGGCTTAGTTTGCGGCGGTACGATGTATTTCTTCATCGAACCCATAGTAAACAACTCTAAATTCGTTCACCATGCAAAAGAAATCTTAACGGCGTATGACGGAGGCCCACCAGTAGGAATTGCGACGATAGTAAGGTCCAGTTATCAACAAGACCTTGGAAACAAGGTAATGCTAAGAGATGATGGAACAGTTGTTGGTTCATTAGGATCGCAGATGGCTGACAAATTGGCTATAGAATCTTTAAAAAAAATAATGGACTTAGGTAATAATACACACCTGATCATTGATGATAATACAGAAATCTTTGTTGAAGGATTCACAACTCCCCCAACTGTGGTAATTATGGGAGGGGGACATGTAGGAAAGGCTACTTACGATTTAGCAAGTACCTTAGGTTTCCGTACATTTGTAGTGGATGATAGGGCAGAGTTCGCAAATACAACCCGATTTCCGATGGCTGAAGGAACTATAGTGTCTGATTTTTCCACCGGTCTTAATGAAATACCAATTAACACCAATACTTACATAGTAATAGCTACAAGAGGCCATCATCAGGACGATATCGCATTAGAATCCGCTATCAATAAGGACGCCATATACGTTGGTCTGATGGGAAGCAAACGTAAAACTATATTAATTTACAAGAGATTACTTAATAAGGGATATTCTTCAGAAAAACTTCGAACAATTTATGCCCCTATCGGTCTAGACTTAGGGGCTATAACACCAGAAGAAATTGCTGTAAGTATAATTTCCGAGATCATAATGATCAGAAGAGGTGGATTAGGAAAATCCATGCAAATGAATGACCCGGAATTGCGAAAAATCATAGGAAAACCTGCTGTGAATCAATGGATAACATCGCAGTAATACTTTTAGCTGCTGGTCAATCTAAGCGAATGGGAACTGCAAAATCACTCCTTCCCTGGAAAGGAATGCCTCTGATCGATTATCAAATAAGTGTGCTGACTCAACTCAAATTGGAACCTGTTGTTGTTGTCCTGGGGCATAATGCACTTAAAGTTAAATCTAATATCTCTCGTAGATTAAACCCAATTATAGTCTATAATCCTAAATATAAATCTGGGAAAACCAGTTCTATAGCAGAAGGACTGAAATGTTTAAAACCTTTCAACTCTAGTTCTCTAATGGTTATAAATGTTGATCAGCCTCGCACAGAGGAAACCTTAACCAAGTTAATTAATGATCACAAATGCAAGAAAGCGCTTATAAGCGCTCCAACTTATCAAGGAAAATCAGGGCACCCATTGATATTATCTATGATGTTAATAGATGAATTAGACGCCATTAGCGAAGAGACTTATGGTATTAGAGCAATAGTCAATAAACATTTACAATCTGTGAATTGGGTCAGAGTGGAAAGTGAAGAAATACTTTTAGATATTAATTCAAATAGCGACTATTTATTAGCATACGAGAAATTTGGCAAGAATCCTGCGGTATAAAATTGGGTGCTACGGAATTTCATTTTTTCCCTGTTTTTAATAGACCGTACATCTAGAATTGTGTTGCGAATGTCCAATTAGACTGTGATAATATAATTCGATTTGCAGAGCAAAAACTGAATAATTCAATCAGGGATCATGATATTAATTGAAACTCCAGAAACCAACATCTAAGCAAGTCATATTATTAATCTTTTTACTAGGAGCCATATGCTGAAAGATAACAACTACCAGGGTATGGATAATAATAACACCCACGATCAAAATAAAGCTTTGGATGAATTACGTGTGATCGATCTTACCCGAGCTTTGGCAGGCCCATATTGCACAATGATGCTAGCCGATTATGGCGCAAACGTGATTAAGATCGAGATGCCTATAAAAGGTGACGATACCAGACATTGGGGGCCTCCTTTTGTTAATGGAGAAAGCACTTACTTTATGTCAATCAATCGCAACAAGCGCAGTATCACCTTGAATCTCAAAACCAAGAAAGGCCGAGATATATTGCTTCAAATGACCAAATCTGCTGATGTTTTAGTTGAAAATTTCACACCCGGAGTAGTTGCAAGATTAGGTATCGACTATGAAATCGTATCAAAACTCAATCCAAAAATAATCTATTGTTCAATCTCCGGATTCGGTCAAACCGGCCCATACAGGAAAAAACCCGCCTATGACCAGATGATGCAAGGATTAGGCGGTATCATGAGCATTACCGGAGAACCTGATGGTCCACCTCAAAAAATTGGAATGGCTCTAACCGATATTGGAGCAGGAATGTTAGCAGCTTACGGTGTAATGACGGCGCTGTTTAATAGGGAAAGGACAGGAAAAGGGCAATATATAGACGTATCGATGCTAGATTTACAAGTTGCATGGTTAACTTATCAAGCTGGAGCATATTTTGCCAATGGTCGGGTTCCCCAAAGAATGGGAGCGTCTCACTTAAGCTTAGTACCATACCAATCTTTTCAATGCTCAGACGGTAAATATGTGAATGTAGCCGTAGGCAACGAGCGCTTCTGGCATAGGTTTTGTGAGGGTATAAACCGCAAAGATCTAACATCAATGACTAAATATGCTCAAAATGATGCTCGAGTTAAAAATAGAAAACAGCTGGTCGCAATTTTAGAATCTGAATTCAATAAACAGCCTGCGGCTTACTGGGTAAGCAGACTTGAAGAAGTTGGAGTTCCATGTGGACCCGTAAATGATATATCAGACGTTTTCAACGATCCCCAAGTATTATCAAGAAACATGAAAGTGGAGTTGCAACACCCCAGTACTGGGAAAATTAGCCAAACCGGTATACCAATAAAGTTTTCTAGAACTCCAGGAAATATAGAACTAGCACCTCCAACATTAGGGCAGAATACATTAGAAATACTCTCTGAATTAGGTTATTCTGAATCAGAAATTGCTGCATTAAAGGACGACGAAATCATATAACTAATAGCCACATTAAACGTTTGCTTTGCGTTATAGAGTTTTGTATTATGTACGCCGCACGGATTCCAAATCATATGTAACTCGGGGGAATACAATAAATGGATCTAGGACTTAAGGAACGGGTCGCAATTATAGGCGGTTCGAGCAAGGGGCTAGGTAAAGCAATAGCTACTAGCCTGGCTAAAGAAGGAACCTACGTTACGATATGTGCCAGAACAGAATCCGAATTACGTAAAGCAGAAATGGAAATCGCTAGAAGTGCTACGCAGCAGCACGTATTAGCTATCCCGGCCGATTTATCGCAAATAGAAGATATAAAACGAGTCGTACGGGACACGTATAATCGATTCGAACGCCTTGACATAGTTGTTAACAACACCGGAGGCCCACCTGCATTCAAACCGTCCGAACTGGAAGATTCTCAATGGTATGAAGCCTTGGAACAAAATTTCCTAAGTGCAGTTAGAATGAGCAAAGAAGTTATTCCACTTATGAAACAACAAAGATGGGGTAGAATAATTAATCTGTTATCTAATGTTGTAAAACAACCAGATTTAGATTTAGTTCTATCTACATCAACCCGGCTTGGAGTAGTGGGGTTTGCGAAGATGCTTTCTCAAGAATTAGGACGTTTCAATATTACGGTTAACAACGTATTACCAGGACTAATTATGACCGACCGAATAACATCATTATTTGAATCCAAGGCACAAGCTCAAAATTCTGACGCTGAAGAATTACTACGTGGGATAACTCAAAGTATTCCTGCTCGCCGCTTGGGAAGACCCGAGGAAATAGGCGACCTGGTAGCATTCGTTGCTTCAGAAAGAGCATCCTATTTGTCCGGGCAAAGTCTTAGCTTAGACGGTGGTGCTCTCTCCGGAATCATGTAATTGAACCTTCTTGGCTCAAAAGAAATTTAGTAAAGTCAGAGGGCTATATCACATGCTGATTATCCTGTAACTGCGCCATAAGATGACGACGATACTAGTTTTGCATATTTGGCCAATGCTCCTGTATTATACTCAGTGGGCCTAGGTCTCCATAATTCAGACCTTCTACTCATTTCTTCTGGAGATATTTCCACTTCGATCGTTCGATTTGAAACATCAACCAAAATTATATCTCCTTCCTTCAACAACGCAATTGGTCCTCCAATTGCTGCCTCAGGAGCAACATGACCACCCATGAGGCCATGAGTAGCACCAGAAAATCGGCCATCAGTAACTAGAGCAACGCTTTCTCCCAAACCTTGTCCCATAAGAGCTGAGGTAACCCCAAGCATTTCCCTCATACCCGGTCCACCTTTCGGCCCCTCATATCTAATAACCACTACATCATTAGGTTTAATCAATTGTTGCTGTATTGCCAAAAAGGCCTCTTCCTCTGTATCGAATACACGAGCAGGCCCTCTTTGTTTTAGGTGTTGTTTTCCAGCAACTTTTACAACAGACCCTTCCGGAGCAAGGTTACCCCTTAAAATTACTATGCCCCCAGTAGGCCCAAATGGCTTTTCAACTGTGGATACTATGTCAGTATGTGCAGGACCTTCCACTAACGCCAAATTTTCTTCCACTGTTTTCCCTGTAACAGTAAGAACATCACCAACAATAAGTCCAGCATCCAAGAGGCGTTTCATTATTACAGATACTCCCCCAATTCTGTCTAGATCCGCCATAACGTAGCGCCCACCTGGTTTCATGTCAGCAATATAAGGAGTTTTATTACTTATGGAATCAAAATCATCTATCGAAAGTGGCACACCTGCTTCATGAGCTATCGCAAGCAGATGTAATACTGCATTGGTAGAACCCCCCATAGCAACAACCAAAGTGATAGCATTCTGAAATGCTTCCGTGGTCAAAATATCACTAGGTCGTATCCCTAATTTCAACAGATTCATTACCGCTTCTCCAGCTTTATAAGCAATTTGAGTTTTACGTTTATCTACAGCTGGAATAGAAGCGTCCCCAGGAAGTGTCATTCCTAAAGCTTCAATCGCAGATGACATGGTATTAGCAGTAAACAATCCAGCGCATGACCCAGCTCCTGGACACGCTACACTCTCGATATCATGTAAATCCCCACGGGATATTGCACCTTTTGAAAACTTGCCAACTGCTTCAAAAACATCTTGAATAGTCACATCCCTATCCTGATATTTACCAGGAAGTATGGTCCCTCCATAAACGAATACCGTTGGTAAATTTAGTCTGGCTGCTGCCATCATTGTCCCAGGCAAATTCTTGTCGCATCCTGCAACAGTAACCAATCCATCCATCCCTTCTGCAAATGCTACCAACTCAATTGAATCGGCAATAATTTCACGGCTAACTAGCGATGCTTTCATTCCTTGTGTTCCCATAGATATCCCATCACTCACCGTCAACACTCCAAATTCAAATGGTGTACCAAAGCTAGAACTGACTCCATCCTTTGTAGCTTTGACAATGCTACCCAAATGATAGTTGCATGGTGTTAAATCACTCGCAAGATTCGCTACACCTACAAAAGGCTGGCCAAAATGTTGGTCCTTTAACCCCACCGCCCTAAGCATGGCTCGCGCAGGCGCCCTCGCAGGACCATCAACAACTTTGCTGCTTTTAATCCTCATCCCAGGATTAGACTCACCCATAATAGAAGCCTCCTATCGCGTACAGCTGACAGTATTATAAAAGATAATATAGCTAGTTATTATAATTGCCAAAGCTAGGCACGAATAGGGGGCTATCTAACCAATAGCCCCTTTTTTGGGAACGGATTTGGGAACGGAATCCCAGTATTGAGTGTCTGCTAGGCGTAAAAGATGGGGCATACATTAGCGACCCAGTAGGCGTGACCCCCCTATAGTATATATAGTGTGGAGTCGCGCGCGATTTGCACCAAGTTTTTGTGAAAGTATCCAAAAAAACCTTAAGAATTGAAATTTATTCTTGTCACTATATAATGATTTTAAGTGTTCACTAGCATTTAGGAGTCTAAATCAGGGCTTTTCAAGCAGGGGGTCAAGGGTTCGAATGCCTCTACTCAAGCTAGATGCAAACTTAAACTAACGACTAGAAATTCCATGGAGAATTAGGAAAGGAAGTCATCAAACTGAAGTTCATACTATTACTGTTGCTACTGCCAACACTCATGCTCTTGATGGTAGGTTGTGATGAAGTTACGCCTACGCCTACGCCTATGCCTACGTCTATGCCTACCTTTACGCCTATGCCAAACGCGCAAAGCATTATAGACCAATCAAAAATTGTTATGTTTAATTCGGAATCACTTAAGTCTGACGGAACATGGGTAATTGAATCGCCAAGCATCAAAATGACATTCACAATAAGTGAAGAGTATCAAGCCCCTGACAAACATAAGTTGGTAGTAGACTTTTTTGATGAATCCTCTCAATTCATTCAAATCTCTGACAGATGCTATGAGTCAATAGATCGGTTCGGTGAAACCCAATGGATTGAAATTAAATCGGGATGTGAAGACGAGGGAAATGATAAATTGGACGATTTATTTTCCCCAGATAAAATCACTCTAATGGATCTGAACATACAATCTGACACGGTAGTAAAAGACTACGAAGGTTCAGCCACTTATTACATTAATAGCGGAGAATTAGAAGATTTATCCCAAATAAGTCAAACTAATCATTATGAAGGTTTTTTCACAGATAAAGGGATGGGATTAGGAGACGAACCAAATAGCTATGAAATCGAGTATTGGATAGATCGCGATTCGCATGTGCTGAAAAAAACAAATGTCTTATATAAAATTGACTCCATAAGCGAAGCCTATGGATTTGGGAAAGCCGGAGATCCACTGAAAATGGAAATGACCACGATATTCAGCTCCAACTATGAAATTAAAGAGGAAATAGTTGCCCCTCCAGTGAACCCTGTAGCTACTCCAGCACCCATAGCTGCTGCTGCAGCCCCAGCGGCCGCACCACCCGCACTACCCGCAGCTGCGCCAACACCAACTCCCCCGCCTACATTCCAATCGGCTATGAGCCATATCTCTCCATCTTTGGTGAATGTAGTTTCATCCTCTGGATCAGGCACAGGTGTGGTGATAGATGATCTAGGGTACGTGCTTGTCGGGTATAGAAGCGTGGAAGGGAATTCTCGTGCCACAGTATGGCTACCAGATGGAACCAGTAGTGAAGGTTTGGTTATAGGCTTTGATGAATTGCGTGACGTCGCGGTAATAAAGATCAGCCAAGATGACCTGCACGAAGCCATATGGGGAAAATCCTACGTGGAAACTGGAGACAAAGTTATTGCTGTATGGCGCGATCAAGAATGGAGTGGGCCCCCAAACGGCCTAACTGGAAATGTCATTGCTAAACATTCGGATAAAAACAGAAATGCTGACTATATAGTATCAAATAACCAGCTCAAATACGGCACAAAAACTCACGTATTGATAAACATAAAAGGGGAAGTCGTTGGCCTAACTGTTGACGGATCTAACGTAATTGATAGCCCAGCGATCGAAGGTCTATTATTTGCTATTACGAGTGAAACAATACGCGAATTAATACCAAATATGAAGGCAGGTGGGATCACTTTAGCACCTACTCCCACGCCTACTCCCACACCTACTCCCACACCTACTCCCACACCTACTCCCACACCTACTCCTATGCCCACAATTAGTCCTATATCTTCTATTCAGATTCCTCCTCCTCCTGCTCCTTCAGGGTGTTTAGGAGGCCGAGACCCCTTGGGAAGAGACAGTGTTCAACTACTGGGACTAAATCCCTCAGATGGTAGCAACTTGGGTAACGTGTTTACCTCTGTAAATATCAATGCTGACGTCAGGTACACTCTGGGATCTTTAGATGAAGCTGTTTTGATTTTGTATTGGGAAGTGGGATTTCAGAGAACCCAAATAGGACATTTGAACATATCCTCTGGTCAAAATGACGTATCCTTAGAAGGCACATTGGTTACATCAAGCACTGCAGGTTCATTGCTAGTTAGCATTATGCCCGTCCTTTCTGTAGCTAATATGCAGAACTATTCCTGCCTGGCTGAAGTTCTAAGCCTCAAAGCTGCGAGCTATTACTTTACACCCTAACTTCTGATATTCAGTCCTTTCTATCCATCCCACCGTACCGCTGACAGAATTTGCATCGTGCGGTTGGTTTGAAATCCTTGCCTTACAGTGTTATGTTAGCTAGCACATTAGTTCTGGTACTGTGTTATTTGACCGAAATGAAAATTATCGACCAACGCGATGGATGGAATCTTGGGAACGGATTTGGGAACGGAAGTAGTAACAAGTAATGGTATACAAAATACTGATGGGTACGTTGCTAGGCACGAATTAAGTAGGTATGACTAGATGATGGCAGGCATAAATAGCTGACCATAGATTAAAAGATAAAACTGACCGATTCATTAACCTACAATGACTTAAATACGTGCAATTACCAGTTAGACAACGCAAGAATTATAGGAATATAATTAGAACAGTTCTTCTTAGGAAATAATAATGACTTTACCTAAAGTGTTCGTAGCACGTCAAATATTTCAAGAAGCATTGGACAGGCTTGCTGCAGTATCCAACGTGGAAGTATGGGAGGACGAAAATCCTCCAAGCAAAAAGACCCTTTTGGAGAAAGTGACAGATGTCGACGGAATACTATCACTTTTAACAGATTCTATAGATCACGAATTGATGGAGGCAGCACCCAATCTCAGAGCTATTAGTCAAATAGCAGTAGGCTATGAAAATATCGACGTGAAAGAGGCTACACGAAGAGGTATACCTGTAGGCTATACACCAGACGTGCTTAATGGGACTACAGCAGACATGACATTTGCGTTAATGATGACAGCCGCTCGAAAAATAATTGATGGTGTTTATGCAGTAAGAGATGGCAAATGGCAAACTTGGCATCCTCTCCACTTCCTTGGCCAAGATGTATATGGTTCCACACTTGGTATCATAGGAATGGGTAGAATTGGTATAGAAATGGCGAAAAGGGCCCGTGGGTTCGATATGAACATTTTGTACTACGATGTTAACCGTAGAACACTAGAAGAAGAAGAAACCTATAACATGTCTCATATGCCTTTGGATACGGTTCTACGAGAATCTGATTTCGTAAGCATCCATGTAAATCTCACACCCGCAACTTATCATTTCATTAGTGATCGAGAACTAACTCTAATGAAACCTACATCTGTACTAGTCAATGCAGCCCGAGGCCCCGTGGTAGATCCAAAAGCTCTTTACAAAGCCCTCACAACCAAACAAATTATGGCCGCTGCTCTAGATGTTACTGAGCCTGAACCGATACCGCATAATCATCCACTCGTAAACCTGAACAATTGTGTTATAGTCCCGCATATTGCCAGCGCCAGTACAGCTACAAGACTCCGAATGTCAACAATGGCTGTAGAAAACCTCATAGCAGGACTCTCAGGATTACAGATGCCAAACTGCGTGAATCCAGAAGTCTACACAAAATAATTTTACTTTATTGAATATCAAACGCAAAAAAGTGCTCCAAGGGACCCTGCCCTAGACCAACCGACTTTGCACTCAGTAGCGCCTTAGTAACATATTCCTTAGCCATTTCAATCGACTCTTCTAGTTTAAAACCCTTGCCCAATCCGACTGCTATAGCAGAGGAAAAAGTACATCCTGTACCATGGCTATTTCTCGTATTTACCCTTGGTCTCACAAATTCTATAAATGCATTCCCATCATAAAAGAGATCCACGGCATCTCCTGATAAATGTCCTCCCTTCAATACGATTGAATTGGCTCCTTTATCAACTATAATTTCAGCCGCCCTACGCATATGGCTATTACTTCGTATCTCCATCTGAGCCAATATTTCCGCTTCAGGAACATTGGGAGTGACAATCATAGCCAAAGGAAACAGCTCATCTTGTATCACATTGACAGCGTCCTTCCTTAAAAGCCTGTCTCCTCCCTTAGCAACCATCACAGGATCCAAAACCACCTTAGAAATCCTATAATAGGTTAACCTTTCAACAACGGCTCTTATAATTTCAATGTTAGCCATCATTCCTATCTTCACAGCATCAGTCTTGATATCAGTTAAAATAGCGTCCATTTGATCAATAACTATTCCTGTAGGCATTTCCAATACTGAAGTAACCCCCAAGGTATTTTGCGCAGTAACCGCAGTAATTGCAGAAGTACCATAAACTCCCAAAGCATGGAACGTCTTAAGATCTGACTGAATGCCAGCTCCAGCACCAGAATCAGATCCAGCAATAGTCATTACTTTTACAATCTTCTTCATTACTTTATTTAAATCCTATCAATTGATTTAAGGAAAAATTGCTAATCTTCTTCATTTAATACGTATTCAAGGAATTGATTATCAAATGCTTCAGAATATTCAATCTTTGGACCTATCAGTTCATTACTAGTCATCCATCTAGTAAATTCTTGCCATCTGATTTGATCTTGCCATCCAAATCGATTTGAGTCCTCGTCTGTCCACAAAGGAGCAATCAATTCTATTCCCTTTCTTTCTATTGATTCATTAATTTCTGGATGAGCTTTCTTTAATACATCAATAGCCCTCTGTGGGTCTTCTAATGCAGATTCATGCCCTTTAACAAACGCTCTAACAAAACGACGGACCATTTCAGGATCATTTTCAATCAACTCTTGATTGGTCACTAAAATAAGCTCATAGTATTTTGGCACTCCCCAATCTTCAACACGCATTATATTTACCGGATATCCCTGATTCTCCATCGCAATTGATTCGTGCGTCCAGTAGCAACCAACGCAACCATCAACTTTACCTCCTATTAGAGCAGCACTAAGATTAAATCCAACATTGACCAAAGAAACGTCCTCCAATCCACGTGCTCCATCATTCTGTAACATGGTATCCAATAATGGCTCATCTGTAGGAATTCCTGGATATCCTACAGTCTTCCCTATAAGATCTCTCGGACGTATAATTCCAGATCCTTTTAGTGTCATTACAGAATTCAAAGGTGACTGGACTATAGCTGCAATAGAAACAACAGGAATGCTTTTCTCTCTGCCCAGTAACAAGTCAGGTTGATAGCTTATGCCAAATTGGTCTGAGCCTGTGCCAACCGTTAAAAGAATAGACGAGGGATCCTCCGGAGTATAGGCAGTAACTTCCAACCCTTCATCTATAAAATACCCTTCGTCAATTGCCATGAACAGTCCTGCATGATTTGCATTAGGATACCAATCAAGTGCTATTTTTACTTTATCTATACCCAAATCACTTTTATCCTGATTACACGATAAAAGCACCAAAGACAAACACGATAGAACTATTAAAATACGTGTCACTCTAAATAAAATCGCCACATCAGTACCCCCTGTTAATTATTACTAGACTGATTAGCTTTGTAATAGTTATTTAATAATATTCTTTCAGCCAAAAATACCAAGAAAAACAACATAATACCCATGAGAGCAAGAATAAATATCGAAGCGAAAACCCTTTCTGTTTCAAACTGAGGTATAGAACGCGTCATTAGATATCCCAATCCTTGGCTTGACCCAACCCATTCACCAATAACTGCACCTATTACACTGACCGCTGCAGCAATTTTGATGCCGGAAAATAAATTTGGAATACTAGATGGAATTTGGATTTTCCAAAATATTTGCCGTTTTGAAGCACCAAATGTTCTTATCATACTAACCATATCGTCATCGATATTTTTCAAGCCATCAACCATATTTACAACTATAGGAAAAAACGCCACTAATCCCACAACTATTATTTTAGGTAAAATTCCATATCCAATCCAAATTAGAAGAAGTGGCGCTATCGCTATAATCGGAATCGCCTGAGAGGCTATGACAAAAGGGTAAATTGACCTCTCTATCAACCTAGAATATGCTATTGCTAGAGCCAAAACAACGCCAACAATAATAGCTATCGCAAATCCGGCAATAATTTCGTATAGAGTAACTAAAGCATGTGCCGCAATCATTTGCCTTTCAATAAAAAGTTCTCTTGATATCTCCGATGGTGCCGGAAGTAACCATTTTGGGACATGGAATACTTGAAGAGCTAATTCCCAAATAATTAATAAAAAACAAATTATAACCGCAGGTAATGCCAAATAAATTATATGTGACCCTTTCAACCAATCACCCGCCTTGGTCATCATCTAAACAAATATACCGTGAAATATCAGACATCTAATTTATTCCCCTTTTCATAGGTCCTTTGCCCTCAAAGCATCTATAAGGGTTTTCTTAAACTCTATGAATTTAGGATTTGTTAAAATGTCATATTCTCTAGGTCTATCCAAATTCACATCTAGTTCCAATATCACACGGGCAGGAGAATGACTCAAAACATAGACTTTATCGGACAATAGAATTGCTTCTTCTACATCATGAGTAATCAACATGACAGTTTTCTTAAAAGTGCTCCAAATAGTTAACAACCATTCCTGCATTTGCCCCCTAGTGAAGGCATCCAATGCACCAAAAGGTTCATCTAATAAAAATAATTTCTGGTCTACTAATAGTGTTCTAAGGAAAGCTACTCGCTGACGCATACCACCAGATAAAGAATTTGGGTATCTACTCTGAAATTCTTTTATGCCGAATATTTCCATCATATCGATAGCATATTGTCTATACTGGTTCCCATTCCTACCAACAACTTCAAGGCCCAACATAGCATTATCCAAAACCGTCCGCCATGGTAACAAAAGATCTTTCTGAGGCATAAATCCAATTAGTCCTAATCTATTCTCAATAACATTCCCGTCCAATTCAATTGTCCCACTGGTAGGCTCGTCTAACCCTGCGATACATTTAAGAAGAGTAGTCTTGCCACATCCACTAGGACCAATAACACTAACGAATTGGCCCTCAACAACTTTCAAGGCTATATTCTCCAAAACAGGAAATATTTGGTTATCAACATGAAATGATTTGGATATTCCAGTCAGTCGTAGCTTAGCAGGATGATGAGTAATCACGGTAAAGGTACGCCTGGAACAAAAAACACGAACGATTTAAAGACCGAATCTACAAGTACGGATTTACACATATCACTCCCTCCGCTGGCATTACCCAGTTCAGGTTGTAAGGGTCGGTGGGATTCTGGTCCACCCTCTCAGCCTGGCTCTCCAAGCTCCCCTACGTCCAATACAATTATTGCGCCGGAAGTATAGCTATAAGCAAAATGCATTGTCAAACATTGCCATTTAGACGCCAATAATCTTGATGGCAGATCTAGTTTTGTATCTCAGGTTAATGTTAATCAAAAGTACAGTTAGATCTTCTACAAATCGAGCATTCTGCAATGGACCGCCATCAATAGCCCTAAGATCATTAATCAATGGAACCAATCTCATAACTCTTTCTTTAGCTTCCTGATAATCAGAACACACTATCACATCGCCTTCCATCCTGTGATTCGAATTAAAAAGCTCAACGGCACTAATATTCTGAAAAGCAGAAACAACATAAGATCCCGGAATTAACAACTGGCATTTTTCTGAAACAGAACGTTCTTTTAGTTCAATTGCTCGAGCAAGCCCATCCTGGATTCTCATGGCTAGCCCAACGTTGACCACTATCTTGCCTAAAAGATGGTCTCGAAGTTTTCCCAACAACACATCTTCGACTTCGTAAGGCACCGTTAAGAAAATCACATCTCCACGAATGGCAGCCTCTGCATTGGTACCATAAGATATATGCGCTTCTGGAACTAAGGCTTGTAATTTTTCTGCAGTGTTTCTAGCTTTATTTTTGTCCCTTGATCCTATAATCACCTTTTCACTTGCCAATGCATATCTCAAAGCTAGGCCTTGACCTTCAGCTCCTGTACCACCTAGAAAAGCTAACATTATCGTGCTCCTACATAATTTCTTTTATTATATCCTTCTCGCTATGTATAGAGCTAACCATAGCTTCGCATTACCACGCACAACTTATAAATCATGAACGTTGTGTGATATTGACTACAACAGGTTATTGTTGTAGTATATGGCCACTATGGAACAAATTAAAGCTGCCTGTATTCACTGTGGGTATGAATTCTACCCAAGGGTGAAATCCCCGAAGAAATGTGGAAGCTGCCAAAAATCCTGGCCTCTGCACCGAACCGACGTCGCCCAAAGTCCAAAGCACCATATTAAAAATGATAAACCGGTCAAAAGGGGTATCACATCAATTGACTCTGGAACGGTCACTTCGCCTAGTGGATATTTAGTAGGGGCCACATTTGCAGGAATGAAAACTTATAGAGAAGATAAACTTGACCTAGCTATATTGCTTTCAGAGAAACCTTGTTCAACTGCTGGAGTCTTTACAACTAACAAATTGAAGTCCCACTCAGTTGCTCTAACGCAAGAACGTATGGCATTAGGTAAAGCTCGTGCAGTAATCGTTAACAGTGGAATAGCAAACGCCTGTGTGGGTTACCACGGATATAACGATGCCAAATCAATGTCAGCAAAAGCCGCATCTCACTTAGGCCTGGAAGCAAACGAGGTATTGGTATGTAGTACAGGAATTATAGGAGTGGAACTCCCAATGTCCCTGATAAATTCAGGCGTTGATAGGATTGAAATGAAAGATGATGGCGGCTCTATGATGGCTAGAGCTATAGTAACAACCGATACTCGTACAAAAGAAATAGCAGTTACTTTTGACCTGGACGGAGTTAAGACAACCATAGGAGGTGTAGCAAAAGGGTCAGGAATGATCCACCCCAACATGGCAACTATGCTTGCATTTATCTCCACTGATGCTGCCATAGAACCGGACATGCTTCAATCTATGCTTGAAGAATCGGTTGATCTTTCCTTCAACATGATCACGGTTGATGGAGATACTAGCACTAATGATACAGTCTTATTGTTCGCCAACGGAGCGTCAGGAACACAATTTATAAAAACTGATACTAAAGAATATAATCTCTTTAAAAAAGCTTTGAATCAAGTATGTATTTATTTAGCCAAAGAAATAGTAAGAGACGGGGAAGGTGCTACTAAAGTTATAGATATATCGATAGAAGGCGCGACAAGCATATCAGATGCACGTAAAGCCGCTAGATCTATTGCAGGTTCCAGTCTTGTAAAAACGGCAATATATGGTAATGACCCTAACTGGGGACGAATCGTATCTGCAATAGGATATAGCGGAGCAGAAGTAGTCGAAGAGAAAATCGCTCTTTACATCAACGGTGTATGCCTTATGGAAGAGGGAATTCCTGTACCGTTTCATAGAGATTCAATCATAGCAATAATGTCTGAACCGGAGATATCACTTAAAGTCAATCTTAACCTAGGTAACAGCAAAGCTACTGCCTGGGGCTGTGATATGACAGAAGCATATGTCACTATTAACAGTGCATATACCACATAGATGCTCGCTACCTTAGGAGATACCTAATTGGAAGAAAGCATACTATCAAAACCCATCGTCATAAAGATTGGTGGGAGCACCTTGGGCAATAACGACACCAGCCTAGAAGATTTGGTTCACCTTCATAAACAAGGACTAAAATTAGTGGTTGTCCATGGGGGCGGACAAACAATATCCCAGTGGATGAAACAACAGGGTATAATGCCAAGTTTCATCAAAGGTCTTAGAGTCACAGACTTGCAAAACCTAGATGTCGCTACCGCAGTTCTAGCTGGACTGGTGAACAAACAATTGGTTGCTTCCTTAATAGCACTCGGTGGTTCAGCTATAGGATTCAGTGGAATTGACGACCATATGTTGGAATGTCAAATGGCTGATATGAATTTAGGATATGTTGGCAATATAATCAAAGTAAATCCTGCACCCATAAACCAAGCATTAAGTAATAATTACATCCCGATTATAGCCCCAATGGGAATTCATCAAATTGATGGATCGGAAAATTCTGGACATATTCTTAATATTAATGGAGATACCGCAACGGGCCAAATAGCGTTTTCGCTAGGCGCATCTAAGGTGATTTTTTTGACAGACGTCGCAGGCGTTATTGACAGGTCAGGAAATGTAGTTAGGAAAATTAATGCCCAACAAGCCCAGATGTTGATACGTTCAGGAACAGCTAAAGGTGGAATGATACCTAAATTGGAGGCATGCCTTGCTGCCTTACCTAGGGTCCCTGAAGCCGAAATTATAGATGGGCGTCTTCCTGAAGCTTTAAAAGCATCGATTGCAGGAAAAACCCCTGGAACTCACATCCAACCATAACCTATATATGTAACCATAAATAACTCAACCATGGACAAACTTCCCACCAAATACTATAGTCAACAGAAGGGAATAATTAGAAAAATTTCCGCACCTATCCCATGTCTAAAAAAGTTTATTAGGAAATAATTTAATTGAACTATTGAGATTCCTAATTAATCACTTTGATGTGAAAGGCTTAAACATTATTTCTAAAATCATACATTCCTACCATATACCTGACATAGAAAAAGGAGAGGCAAAAATTGATCCCAGATTGGATTAGCATAGAAAAACAATACTACGCCCAAACCGTAAAACGCCAACCAGTAGTTATTGAAAAGGGGATTGGAACCAGAGTTTGGGACGTAAATGGTAAAGAATATCTAGACTTTACTGCTGGATGGGCGGTAACCAACATAGGGCATAGTCACCCAGTAATTGTGGATGCAATAACAAAACAAGCAGCTACCTTAATGCAAACATCAAATGCATTTTATACGATACCTCAACTCCACCTCGCAAAACTTCTAGTGACTAACAGTTGCTACGATAAAGTTTTCTTTGGTAATAGTGGTGCGGAAGCGATAGAAGGCGCGATTAAATTGGCTCGGAAATATGGAAAAGTAAACAGGGATGGAGCATATGAGATTATTACTGCTTACAACTCATTCCATGGAAGAACCATGAGTACTTTGGCCGCTACCGGGCAACCTCATTATCAAGAAACATTTAGACCTCTCACACCCGGGTTTATCCATGTTGATTTTAATGACATGGACCAAATACGTGAAGCAACTAGTGACAAAATAGCGGCCATTATGCTGGAACCGATTCAAGGTGAAGGAGGGGTTAACGTACCAGATGAAAATTACTTGTATGAGGTGAAAAAATGGTGTGAGAAACAGGGCCTACTGTTTATTGTAGACGAGGTACAAACAGGTATAGGCCGGCTTGGTAGCCTTTTCGGATACCAGGAATACGGCATTGAGCCAGATGTAATGGCTCTTGCAAAAGGTCTCGGAGGTGGAGTTCCTATTGGCGCATTTAAGTCAAAGGAAAATTGTATGTCCTTAGAGCCCGGAGACCATGGTTCTACTTTTGGAGGCAATGCACTAACCACTGCTGCAGCATATGCATCGACAAAATATATCATCGATAATAATATTCCCGATAACGCGAAAACCATGGGCAATGAACTTATGCAGTCTCTAAACAACCTCAAAAGCGTTTTCTCCTGTATAGAGGAAATTAGAGGAAAGGGATTGCTTATAGCTATCCAATTTGATGGTGACATAGCGGATAAAGCTTTAGAATTAATTCGCAATGAAGGAGTCCTGTCTAATATGGTTAAACCTAACGCCCTTAGACTAATGCCCCCCCTAACTATCACCAAACAAGAAATCGAAGAAGGGATAGAGCGAATAGGGAAAGCCCTGACAAAACTGTAGAATTAGGGAGAATTCATGGCACAAGAAACAATACTTTTAGCTTACAGCGGCGGATTGGACACTTCGGTATGTGTGAAATGGCTTCAAGAGAAATTGGACGCCAAAGTTGCAACCCTTACCATAGATCTAGGCATGGTTGACTTAGAAAGCATACAACAGAGAGCCCTACAGATTGGTGCGGTTGAGGCACTTACCGTAAATGGTAAGGAAACGTTCGTAGAAAATTATGCATTTCCAGCACTTAAAGCCGGAGCCATGTACGAAGAACAATATCCGCTAGCTACTGCCTTAGGACGACCTCTCATAGCAAAATATTTGGTCGAAGCTGCACGAAAGGTAGGAGCCACAGCAATAGCTCATGGATGCACTGGCAAGGGTAACGATCAAGTGCGAATGGATATTAGCGTTGGGGCTCTGGCTTCAGATCTAAAAGTTATCGCCCCGGTTAGGGAGTGGGGATGGAATCGGGAAGAGGAAATTGAATATGCTAAATATCATAAGATACCGATAGAGGAAAAGCAAAATCGTTATTCAACAGATGAGAACCTATGGGGTAGGAGTATAGAAGCTGGTGATCTAGAAGATCCTTGGAGAGAACCTCCTGAAGATGCATTTGCATGGACAAACCCAGTAAATGAAACCCCTGATGAACCAATTTACTTTGAGATATCTTTTGAACAAGGTGTGCCTCTAACATTAAATGGTGAGACCATGGGTTCGGTGGATCTGGTACAGCATCTAAATCAGTTAGCTGGTATACACGGAGTAGGTCGAATAGACCATATAGAAAATAGACTAGTAGGAATAAAATCACGAGAGGTGTACGAAGCTCCAGCTGCTATCGTCTTACATAAAGCTCATATGGCTTTAGAGTCGATGACTCTGAGCAAGGATCAAATCCGAATGAAGCAACGTATAGCTCAGGAATATTCCGATGTCGTATACAATGGGTTATGGTTCACAGCTCATCGACGAGATATGGACGCTTACATACAAAATACACAAACCTATGTCACTGGCAAGGTAAGAGTAAAACTCCATAAAGGCTCATGCTATATAGTAGGGCGTCAAGCACCAAAAGGGTTGTATACGCATGAGCTAGCCACATATGACAGAGGAGACACATTCGACCATCGTGCATCAGAGGGATTTATTTCCATCTATGGACTCCCAGTTAGAACGCAGGCAAAGAATCAGGAAGAGATTTCGGATTAAATGAAACCATCTGACCTATATACCGTTTCAATAGCATATGACTGGAGGCTTTATAAACAGGACATAGCCGGTTCAATGGCCCACGTCAAAATGCTCGGCAAGCAAAACATAATTAGCATGGAAGACGTTCAGACCATATGTATGGGGTTGTCAAAAATAGAGACTGAAATTGAGAATGGCAAATTCCCATGGCACGAAAACTTAGAAGATATTCATATGAATATTGAAGACCGACTTCATACATTGATAGGAAGTGTTGCAGGAAAGTTGCATACTGCACGCTCCCGTAATGATCAGGTTGCTTTAGATATGCGAATGTACACAAAAGAGATGGTTCACAAGGTAATAGGGAAAATATCTTCAGCCCAAAAAGCTCTTGTTACCCAGGCCGAGTTACATAGTGAAGTAATATTACCTGGTTACACCCATCTGCAGAGAGCTCAACCAGTAGTGCTCGCACATCACCTACTAGCTTATTTTGAGATGTTCCAAAGGGATATTGTTAGATTCCAAGAATGTTATAACTCAGCAGATGTAATGCCGCTAGGTAGCGGCGCTCTGGCAGGAGTACCATACAACATAGACCGTGACCATGTAGCTAGCGAATTAGGGTTCAATCAAATAAGCTCAAACAGTATGGACGCTGTATCTGATAGGGATTTCCTTATCCAGTACCATGCAGCCGCTGCAATTTGCATGATGCATATATCCCGATTGTCGGAAGAACTAGTTTTATGGTCCTCACAGGAATTTGGATTTGTGACCATGGCCCCTGAATTCCGTACTGGCAGTAGCATAATGCCCCAAAAACAAAACCCAGATTTTGCAGAAATTGCTAGAGGCAAAACAGGCCGAGTTTACGGTTACCTAATGAGTATCCTCACTACATTAAAGGGACTACCTTTAACCTACAACCGTGACCTTCAAGAAGACAAAGAAGTGTTTTTTAATACGATAGACAGTCTTTTCTCAACAATTGATGTGACAACATCCATGATTGATAGTCTAAAGTTTAATTCTAGCAAAATGACAGAGTCTGCAAATTCCGGAAATATGCTGGCAACCGACTTAGCTGACTACCTAGTATCGAAAGGACTACCTTTTCGAGAAGCTCATCAAATTCTTGGCAAAATATCCACTTATGCGGAGACTAAACAAAAGGAAGTCCATAGCTTAACGCTCAAGGAATATCGCCAATTTTCAGATCTCTTCGAACAAGATGTCTCAGAAATTTCCCTGGAATCTTCTGTTATGGCTAGAAATGTAATCGGTGGAACATCTCCCAAAAGAGTAGCCAAAGCCCTAGTGACAGCAAAAAAGATTTTGGAGTCTCGTTATGGTTATGAAAACTTTTAAATTAGCGCCTTCTATACTAAGTGCTGATTTCTCTCGCCTAGGAGAAGAAGTCAGTGAAGTATCCGCTGCAGGGGCAGATTACATACATTTGGACGTGATGGACGGAAAATATGTACCCAACATTACCTTCGGTCCTGTCGTTATTGAAAGCATTAGACCATACACAGAACTACCCCTAGATACACATCTCATGATTTCAGAACCTGAAAGATACATCGAAGAGTTTTCTAAGGCTGGGTCGGATATTCTGACAGTACATGCAGAGGCATCCACGCATTTACACAGAACTATATTCCAAATTAAAGAGGCTGGATGTCTAGCAGGAGTGGCAATAAATCCAACTACTGCCCTAACTACTATAGAAAATGCCTTACCTTATGTGGACTTGGTACTTATTCTCACTGTTAATCCTGGGTTCGGAGGACAAACTCTGATACCCGAAGTGTTGGAAAAGGTCAGGAATTTAAGATCCTTGATAAACGAGAAGGGCTACTCGACTCAAATAGAGGTAGATGGTGGTATTAACGCCGACACCGCAAGTCAAGTAGTTCAATCCGGAGCAGATATCTTAGTAGCAGGCTCAGCAATATTCAACAAAACCGAATCTATAACCCTAGCGGTTGAACGATTGAGGAACAGCGTATCTTAGTGACCTAAGCTTTAACCTTTGTGACTTTATGAAGACTTCTCAAGCACCTAGTACATGTCTTGACACGCCTTCTAGTCCCATCAATTTCCAATGTAAGCCTCTGAATGTTAGGCATAAACCTAGTTTTGGTACGCCTCTTAGAGTGGCTTACATTATTACCGGATACCCCTATTTTATTACACAGTTCACAACGCATTTTTGTTCTATGATTGATCCTTATCAGATAAGTCGCATACAATCGAAGAGGTTATCACAGAAGATCATAATTTAACAAGGTGAAGAATGGGCAAAGATCATCATAACCACAAACTCGAAAGACTTACTGGGCAAGATATGAAGCAAGCATTCATAACATCCACTCAGTATCTTGAAAGAGAAGCTGACCAAATTAATGCCTTGAACGTTTTTCCAGTTCCAGACGGCGATACTGGTATTAACATGCTTTTCACTATGCGTTCAGCCAAAGACGAAATAGATAGTTTAGAGAATCCACCTGTAAGTTTAGTGGCCTCAAAAATATCCCTTGGAGCACTCATGGGAGCCAGAGGTAATAGTGGGGTCATTTTGTCTCAATTTCTAAGCGGATTCGCGGCAGCCCTAGAGAATGTAGACTCATGTGATGCGCAAACCCTTGCTAAGGCATTTGTGGCCAGTGCAGACGCTGCATATTTAGCAGTTGCTAAGCCAGTAGAGGGAACAATGCTTACTGTGATGAGAGAACTATCAGACGCAGCATGCCAAGCTTCATTGGAAAATCAAGCTGACGTAATAGAGGTATGCAAGACCGCTGTGGACGCTGCTCACACTTCTGTAAGAAATACTCCGATGCTTCTAAATGTCCTCGCTGAAGCTGGAGTCGTTGATGCTGGAGGGGTTGGGATAGCGGTTTTATTTGAGGGGTTCCTATCTTCCTTGCTAGGAAAATCAATAGAGAATATGAGTTTTCAAAAATATTCCTTACCCAATTTATCCCCAATACCGTCCTCTATCAACAAACAATTTTTGGATGCGACTGAATCCAACCAATATGGATTTTGCACCCAATTTATGATTGAAGGATATACCGTAAATATAGATGAAATACGATCACAGATATCAGAAATGGGAGATTCGGTGGTAGTAATAGGAAACCAATCCATAATTAAAGTACATCTCCATTGTGAAGACCCAGATAACGTAATAAATGCCTGTCAAGCATTAGGCTCCATCAGTCAAATAAATGTTAGTAATATGGACCAACAACACGATGAGTTCTTGGATTTTCATCATCAATCGAAAGAAATTCCAAATTTGGGAATAGTAGCGGTAGTTAGAGGTGAAGGTTTTGCTAACCTGTTTAAAAGCTTAGGGTGTCATTCAATAATTGAATGCATAAATACTATGAACCCTAGCGCTACAGAACTGATAGAGGCGGCTAAAGAAACAAGATCTAGTCAAATAGTTATACTTCCTAACAATCCAAATATACACCTTACAACTGAACAAGCATCCAAAATATTTGGACCTGGCCTGCATTACATACCTACAAAGACCCTACCTGAGGGTATTTCAGCACTACTATCTGCCAGCCCTGAATTGCCAACTAACCAAGTATTAAAAAATATGAATGACGCAATTCAAGGCGTTAGAACATTAGACATATTTAAAGCAGTGAGAAGTGTAAAAATCTCAGGAACATCTATAATACAAGGTCAGATAATTGGGCTGTTAGATGGTAAACTAGTTGCAGTAGGAAAAATAGCAATCAACGTACTAAAGAAAAGTCTTGCAAATATGGATATAGAAGAAGATCAAATTGTTACCATATATTGGGGCAGTGATACTGATACCGATACAGCTAATAGCGCTCTAGAGCAAGTTTCAACTCTTCTGCCAGAAAATGAAGTAGAGCTTGTATATGGTGGACAACCGTTCTATGATTACATTGTTTCATTGGAGTAAAAATAATGGCAATAAAGATAATAACCGACAGCACTTCGGACTTACCGGCTGACTTAGCAGAAAAAGCAAACATAAGAGTGGTACCTCTGTACATTAATTTTATGGGAAACGAGAACCAGATCCAGAGTTTGCGAGATGGAATAGATGTTGACCCAGATGGATTCTACAATCGACTTGGTCAAGAATCTAAGCTGCCAACCACATCACAACCTTCAGTACAAGACTTCATAGAAGTATATAAGGAATATCTGGACAATGGAGATCAAATAATATCTGTACACGTCTCATCCAAACTTAGCGGTACATGGAATTCTGCTACACAAGCTCACGAACAACTCGGTAGTAATCCGAACTTAGTTGTTATCGATTCTGGTCTTGTATCCATGGGCATGGGACTAGCTGTACTCGCTGGTGCCAAAGCTCTGGACAATGGAAAATCATTCGAAGAAACCCAGGAGATAATCACTGGAGCATGTAACAAACTGAAACTATTTTGCATGGTAGATACCCTTGAATATCTACAAAAGGGCGGACGGTTAGGCAAAGGAGCCGCTTTCTTAGGTTCTTTATTATCTCTAAAGCCTATATTGGCTCTAACAGACGGTGAAATTCAACCATTTGAACGAGTCAGAACGAGGCGAAAAGCGCTAGATCGGCTAGGCTCAATAGGAGAGGAATTTGGCAAAATTGATGAAGCCTGCATATTATATACTACCACTCCAGAAGATGCAGAAGCGTTAAAAGAAAGAATTAGTCGCTTGGTCCCATCTGACAAAATTATCATCACACGTCTTGGCCCAGTAGTGGGAACCCATGTAGGTCCCGGAGCTATAGGACTAATCGTCAGGCCATCAGATTAACGGTCATTCTAGACCTCATACTGGAAAATAATCTCGAGTCAAAGGAACGATCACAAAAAGAGTTCCCTAACTACACAGTCATATTCATTTTAGAACTTTAGTCTTTAGATCCTTCTACATGATAAACTCTGAAAATGATGGCAGAACAAATCTCGAAATTCTCCTTAGAGCTCTTCCATAGTATCCTCAAGCTAGAGAAGTCTAGGGGATTTGATGACAATACTGTGATCGGTGGTATAGATAAGTATATAGAAAGCTGGAAATCCGACATTTTAAAACTATTCAGCGATCCTCCAGCAGTTCAAAAAGTGCTTGGGGAATCTTATTCAGCGTTACACCCTCAAAACAGACAAAATTGGGTTGAAAGTTGGTTAAATCTAATAGACCCCATAGTTAATATTCGTAAAACCCCACAAACAAGAAAAAGGGAATCTAATTCAACTATCAATAACCAAAGTATTGATTCTTTAGTGACTGCATTAAAGGGGGTAGACTCAAAAACAGCGATAAAACTGAAACGAATTGGAGTAACTACGATTCGTGATATCTTGTATCTTTTCCCCCGCCGTCACTCCGACTACTCACATGTATCAAAAATAGCAGATGTAAAACCAGGACAAGATATTACCATCAACGCAACTGTCTGGGAATCTAATCAAATACACCTAGGAAAAAACGGTAGGTTAAAAGCAACTCAGGCTGTGATAGGAGACGAAACGGGCAATATGAAGGTCATCTGGTTTGGCCAGCCTTATCTGGCAAAACAATTACGGCCTGGAACCAAACTCTCACTAAGTGGCAAAATGGATGTCTTTAACAAGGCAAAAGTTCTTGAATCCCCCGACTACGAAATTATCACTCCTGGAACTCCTCTAATACACACTAATCGATTGGTCCCTATTTATCCATTAACTGAAGGACTTACCGCACGCAACCTTCGACGCATTATTTGGAATGCTTTAGGCTTATGGGCCTCTTTAATAGAAGATTTTATGCCGTCTGACATATTAATTAGTGTGGGATTGCCCAACCTCCATACGGCTATTATGGATGCACATTTCCCACAAGATGAAATCTCATGGGAGACCGCCAGGAAAAGGCTTGCATTTGACGAGTTATTTCTCCTCATGACCATAATACAAATGCGGAGACAAACATGGCAGAAAGACGCATCGGGTGTTTCACTACAAAAAAATTCTGTCATTATTCAATCCTTTATAGACACTTTGCCCTTTTCATTGACAACATCTCAAGAGCAATGCATAACTGAAATAATTGGCGATATGGAAACCGGAACCCCCTCCATGAGCCGACTACTTCAAGGGGAGGTAGGTAGCGGAAAGACATTAGTAGCTTTAGTCGCCTTATTCACAACCGTGTTGTCCGGCTATCAAGGATCTATAATGGTTCCAACCGAAGTGCTAGCTCGACAACATTTCTCTACTATTTCTAATTTAATGTCTGGATTGTACAGCCCTCAAATTGAAGAGAATATGGTATCCGCCTCCCTAGATCCTCAATCCAAACCTATATCAGTTGGTCTTGTTACGGGAAGTACACCCAAACCAATCAAACGCAAAATTATAGGTAAATCTTCAATAGGGAAATTGGACATCATTCTGGGAACTCACTCTTTAATACAAGAAGAAGTTGAGATACCTAACTTAGCTCTTGCTATAGTAGATGAACAACACAGATTCGGAGTAACTCAGCGTTCTCTCTTGCGTGGAAAAGGAAACACAACACCTCATTTGCTTGTCATGTCAGCCACTCCCATACCAAGAACTCTGGCTCTCACTCTATATGGTGATCTAGACATTTCCACCATTTCTCAATTGCCTCCTGGCAGACAAAAAATCCTTACCAGATGGGTTCCTCCGCATAAACGAGATGCGGCCAATGATTTTATTAGAGGACAGATTCGCCTGGGCAGACAGGCTTTCATTATTTGCCCTCTTATAGAGGAATCCGAAACAATTGAGGCTAAAGCAGCTATAGTAGAATATGAACGATTGAGTGAAACAGTGTTCCCAGATCTTAGACTAGGGCTGCTACACGGTAAGATGTCATCAAGAGAAAAGGAAACTGTGATGACTCAGTTTCATCAAGGAGAATTGGATATTTTGGTTTCCACTCCAGTTGTAGAAGTAGGGATCGATGTCCCTAATGCTACTATCATGATGATTGAGGCCGCCCATAGGTTTGGGTTATCACAGCTTCACCAATTCAGAGGCAGGGTAGGAAGAGGACAACATAAGAGTTACTGTTTCCTATTAGCAGAAGATCCATCATCCATGGCCAGAGAACGCCTATCTGCAATAGAACAAATTCATGATGGTTTCCGCCTTGCTGAAGTGGACCTTTCTCTTAGAGGCCCAGGAGACCTTTTCGGTACCAGACAAAGCGGTCTGCCAAATTTGCGTATGGCCCGTTTATCTGATCAAGACATACTAGCAAAAGTTAAACAAGAATCTTTGAAAATATTGACCCTAGACCCAACCTTATCAATGGATAAACACAAACTAATTGCTAGGGAAATTTCGCGGTTCCAAGGGGATGCTGTCGGTGAAGCAAGCTGAACTCTTAATCGTTAAGAAAACTTAAAAGCCAACATATAACAATGCTCAACTTTTCGGTTATGTGGTAGCATAGTCATTACACTTAGGTATTCATCAAAAGTTTATATGGCACAGCTAATCAAATATCTGCTCATAGATGGCCTTAATAAAGCAATAAAAAAGGCAATCTCGCAATCGTTAATCCCATTAAAAACCATACCTGAAATAGTATTAGAGCGCCCTACACGGATAGAACATGGAGATTTTGCTACAAACTTACCCTTACGATTATCAAAGTCGACACAAATGCCACCAATGGAAATCGCCAACCTATTATCACAACTAATACCTGATAAGGAAGAATTAGAGTCAATTACTGTAGCCAAACCTGGATTTATTAATTTCACACTAAACCAAGAATGGATTCAAAAACAGGTGCCTCTGATACTGGCAGAAGGGGAATCCTTCGGGAATATCCGACCTAAGGTAAGTCGCAAAATATTGGTGGAATTTGTAAGTGTTAACCCTACAGGCCCTGTTCATGTTGGACATACACGAGGCGCAGTTTTAGGCAGCTCTTTATCAACCATCCTCGAGGCAGCGGGCCATTCTGTCACTCGCGAATATTATGTTAATGATGCTGGCACTCAGATGACACTTTTTTATCAATCCGTACTTGCTAGATATTTACAATCTTTGGGATTCCAAGCAGAGGTGCCAAATAATGGTTATTCTGGAAGTTATATATCTGAACTAGCAGAACAAATCATCGTTCAAGAAGGTGAAAGATTTGTGCATCTAAGTAAACCTGACGCTATCAAAGAAATAGGGACCATAGCAAGAAACCTTATGCTGAATAACATTAAGGATGCCTTGAAGAGCCTCAGAGTTGATTTCGATTCATGGTTCAAAGAACAATCACTGTTTGAGAACAAAGAATATGATGAAGCGGTGAATTTGCTACAAACGAGAGGATATACAATACAAAAGGATGGCGCCTTATGGTTCACTTCTTCAGCTTTAGGCGACGACAAAGACAATGTTTTAGTTCGCTCTAGTGGATTACCTACTTATTTTGCCAGTGACATTGCTTACCACCATAACAAATTAAAAAAACGTGCGTTTGATCAAGCTATAAATATTTGGGGAGCAGATCATCAAGGCCATGTTAATCGCATGAAAGCAGCGTTAACGGCTTTAGAAATAAACCAGGACAAACTCGATATTTTGATATCTCAAATGGTAACTCTGAAGCGTGGAAATTCTCTAATGAAGATTTCTAAGCGGTCAGGTGAATTCATAACTCTAAGTGAATTAGTTAACGAAGTGGGCCCGGATGCCTGTAGGTTTTTCTTTTTATCCCGTGCGCCCAGCACCCAAATGGATTTTGATCTTGACCTAGCCACCACAGAATCGTCTGAAAATCCTGTTTACTATATCCAATATGGTCTTGCCAGAGTTAACAGCATTCTAGACAAAGCTATTGAATCTAGCCTTGATTGGAATAGTGGTGACATTTCTCTTCTTAAAGATCCTACTGAACTCAGTCTAATAAAACAAATGCTCATGCTACCTGAACTAGTGGAAAAAGTAAGCAATACCCTCGAGCCTCACCACATCGCTCACTATTCATTAGAATTGGCTACTGCTTTCCATTGGTTCTACGAAAACTGCCGCGTCTTATCAAATATACCATCTGACATGCCAGTTACCTTGGCCCGCTTAAAACTTGTAGCGGCCACACGCATCGTGCTAACAAAAGCATTAAAGTTGATGGGAATGTCTACTCCTAACAGAATGTAATCCCACGACACATTATCTACCAGTGTTAAGGTTATAGGTCCAATATAACTTTTATTATACCGTCACTACGAGATTCATACATTTCAAAAGCCTTTTGGATATCCTCAACAGGCATTTTATGTGTAATTAAAAAATTTGGATCTATCCTATCTTGGTGAACCATATCTACAGCATGCTTCACATAGCGATGCATATTCCCTGAACGCGTGCTTGAAGTAGATATTATAGTAAGATCATTATCTCTAATATACCTAAAATCAAACCTAAAATTAGGATCCGTTGTAATCCCAAACCAAATAACAGTGCCAAACTTTCTAGCGAGAAGTACCGATTGTTGAACAGCCAAATTCTCACCAGCTGCCTCTACCACCACATCAGCTCCATGACCATTTGTCAATTCTTTAACCTTTTCCAAAACATCATCGCAATTCGAATTAATGGTGCAAGAAGCGCCCATATCTCTAGCCACATCCAGCCTATAATCCTCTAAATCTACAGCTATTAATTGCCTCAGGTTCATGCCACTCATCAACTTTGTGAACCCAAGACCAATTGCTCCTTGTCCTAAAATAACCACATTTTTATCTATCAAATCTCCCATTCGACTTATGGAATACAACACAGTGCCAAGTGGCTGACACATGAGCCAGGCGTCAAGAGAACCTTGTTCTGGCAATACTACCAATGCTGAGGGCGGAACTGATATGTATTCCTTTAATCCCCCTTGCCCATAAGGGAATGCTATGACCTGGTCTCCTATATCAAACTTTCCAGATGAGATATTGACTATCTCTCCAACCACTTCATGAATCGGGCGTCCCGGGGAAAGTGGATACTGTTCCTCTGGAAAAACTGTCCTGAAAGCCCTAATATCACTGCCACATATTGAGACCTTATTAACCTTTACTAGGACCTCTCCTTCTATAGAGGAGGTAGTTGGAGTCTCAATCAATTTGATTTGTCTTGGCCCTATCATTTGAGCCGCTTTCATAAGACCTCCTCATCGCATATCGATATCGCATTCCTAATGATATAACCAAAGTCTAATTATTGCGGTTGATGAATTCATCAACCGCTACCACCTCTTGCTCACCATTAGTCATATTTTTGATCACCAGAGTTCCGTTAGAGATTTCATCTTCTCCAATAATTATTACTTTTGCCACCCCAAGAGTATTAGCATTACGCATCTGGCCTCGTAAACTGCGATCACTCGGGCCTACAATAACGCTTCCGCCATCTTTACGAATTGAAGAAGCAAGTTTTACAGCCTCACTAACTACGCTTTGATCTAATGCAATAATCATATATTCAATTGGTTCTTCCTTATCAACTGAGACGGATTGATCTTCAAGATTAAGAATTATTCGTTCTATTCCAGTGGCAAATCCTACGCCTGGAGTTGGCTTCCCTCCTAATCTTTCAATTAACCCATCATATCTGCCTCCACCCAATATAGTGCTCTGGGAGCCCCCTCCAGCAGGAATGATTTCAAATACCGTACGGGAATAATAGTCTAATCCACGCACTAATTTATGGTCCACTGTAAACGGAATGCCGATGATTTCTAGATATTCTTGCAACTTGGTCCAGTGTTCATTACATGCAATACATAAATGCTTATGCGATGCTGGGGCCATCTTCTGTAAAGGTTGGCATAAATCCTGTTTGCAATCTAACAACCTTAAAGGATTTCGCTTAAGTCTATTTCTACATTCTTCGCAAATACTATCTATGTGTTCCTCATAATACTTCTTGAGCAATCTCACATATTGGGGGCGGCAATTATTGTCGCCAATGCTGTTAATTGAAAGCCTTAAGCCAGTCAATCCCAAATTTGACACCAACGCCCAACCACATTCAATTACTTCAACATCTACCAATGGACTGTCACTCCCTATCACTTCAATCCCAAATTGGTGATGTTGACGATATCGGCCTTTTTGAGGGCGATCATAACGAAAAACAGGAGAAAAATAATAAAGCCTCACTGGTTGAGGAAGATTGCCCATTCCATGCTCCAAGTAGGCACGACAAACCGGAGCTGTCCCTTCAGGTCGTAAAGTCAGATAATCGTTTCCCCTATCCTGAAAAGTATACGTTTCTTTGTCCATAACATCTGTATCCTCACCTACAGTTCTTACAAACAAATCTGATTCTTCAAAAACAGGGGTGTCAATTCTCTTATAGGCAAACCTGCGTGTCAGCTCAACAGCTTTATCCTCAACATATCTCCAATATCTTTGGGCTGTTGGCAAACGATCATTAGTTCCTCTAGGTGCTCGATACACTATGATTCCTCCCTTACGGAGTAGGATATCGCAGGCCCCATACGCTGTAAAGCAATATTAACGGTATAGACTAAAATACTCTTCCGGTCTTATCATAGACTATTATGACTACGCAAACGTCAACACTAAAAAGTAAAACCCTGCTAGAGGAAATCAGGAAATATCTCCCTCAAGAGAAAAGTGCTCAAGTCGGAGAAGCATTAACGTATGCATTTCAATGCCATAAGGGTCAAAAGCGAGATTCTGGTGCACCATACATAGAACATCCCCTAAATACAGCATTATTGTTAGCGGAGATGCGCCTGGATGCTACTGCATTGTGTGCTGCACTCTTACATGATGTGATAGAAGATTGTGAAGTGACGATTGAGGAACTAACAGCACGATTTGGGCCCGATGTATCCAAATTGGTGGATGGTGTAACTAAATTGACACGCATGGAAATAAACGAAGTAAATATGCCATCTGTTTTAACCATCGAAGATCGCCTTAATGTCGAGACCCTACGTAAAATGCTTGTGGCAATGGCGGAGGATATCCGTGTAGTACTCATCAAACTCGCAGACAGATTACACAACATGTTTACATTAAATTTTTTGTCTCCGCAGAGACAAAAATCAATTGCTCAGGAAACGTTAGATATTTATGCTCCATTAGCACACAGACTTGGAATTTGGGATATCAAATGGCAATTAGAAGACTTGTCGTTTCGATATTTGAAACCTCTAGAATACCGTCAAATTTCCAAGATGATATCTATAAAGAGAGTACAAAGAGAGGAAGTTGTAGGTGAACTTAGGCAGGTTTTACTGGATGAACTGGGAAGAATGAAAGTGGAAGCTGAAGTAATTGGTAGAGTTAAACATATATATAGTATTTACCAAAAAGGAAAAAAATATTCGGAACTTGGTAAAACCTTTAATGATATATATGACCTATATGCTATAAGAGTTTTAGTTAATACAAATACGGACTGCTATCAAGCGTTAGGAGTGATACATAACCTCTGGAGACCTATTCCCGGACAATTTGATGATTATATAGCTAATCCCAAAGAGAATCTCTACCAATCACTTCATACAACCGTTATGTGCAAGGGTTCTATAGCTCTAGAAGTGCAAATACGCACTCACGATATGCACCATTTAGCGGAATACGGAGTGGCATCACACTGGCGCTACAAAGAGGGCCTTGAAAATGATGTTAGATTTGAAGAAAAAATGACCTGGTTACGCCAATTATTAGAATGGCCCAGAGATATAGTGGGGACCGATGAGTTTCTTGAATCAATTAAAACATATATATTCTAATACCAGGTATTCGTATATTGACCTAAGGGCGACGTGAAGGAATTGCCAGCTGGAGCAACTCCTTTGGATTTTGCATATAGAATCCATACTGAGTTAGGCCATAGGTGTATAGGAGCAAAGGTTAATGGCAAATTGACATCTTTAGATTATCAACTCAAAAACGGTGACACTGTTGAAATAATGACTACCAAAATTGCAAAAGGACCGAGTTTGGACTGGCTCAATTCCAACTTGGGATATATTCACACCACAAGTGCTCGTAACAGCGTGAGACAATGGTTCAGAAAACAACGAAGAAGTACCAACATCCAAACAGGAAGAGACCTCATACGCAAAGCATCGAAACGCCTGAATATGAAAATTGACGAACGTAGTATGGCTGCACTATTTAAGGTTGCTACTGGAGACGAGTTTCTCCTGGCAATAGGGTCTGGAACTATAACTATAAATCAAGTAATCAACAAACTTACAGCTGAAGAATCAAAAGTAGTAGGCAATAGACCAATCCAAACTCCAGTTGTCAACCCAATCCCAGGAATCAGTGTGCTAGGAGTCGAAGATATATTAACCCGCATTGGCAGATGTTGTAACCCGCTACCTGGCAATGAAATTATTGGATTCATTACAAGAACAAAGGGAATTACTATTCACAAAAGTACCTGCCATAGTGTTCAAACAGAAGATGAGCCAGAGAGATTAATAGAAGTGCAATGGAATCCAAAACAGCGACTGTATCCCGTTTCTATAGAAATCCATGGTCACGACAGAGTAGGACTACTTAGTGACATTACTGCAAAATTGTCCGCAGAAGGGGTTAATATTGCTACCGTATCAACCAAAGAGAATACAGATGGTGGCGCAACAATATCTTTAACTATACACACAAGTGGATTAGAACAGCTAAGCAGGCTTTTTACCAAGCTTGAAACTATTAAAGGAGTAACCAATACAAATCGAATTACTGTCCAAGCAAAAGAATAATTTCTAAACAACCCTTTACACTCATCACAGAGTGGTTATAATGTAAAACCTAAATACAAAAATTGACTCGCAAGGGGGCCCCATTGCCGTCCGAGAAATCAGAACGATCTTCAAAAAGAAAACAGGTACGTAACCGTGGCATAAGATCTACAACGAGGACCTTTATCGCGAAAGCGAGAAATGCTATAGAAGCTGGAGATCAAGAACTCGCTTCGAATACAGTTGGGCAAGCTATCAAATCTTTGGACAAAGCGGCAAAACGCGGAGTTATACACTCTAATAACGCGGCCCGCAGAAAATCGAGACTCGCAAAAAAACTTAACTCCATTTCTAAATAACAACTGCAATCCAATTAAAATGTAAGCACTCTCCACTAGTCTTGGCTTTAAACCTTGACATCAACCAAGCCCCATGCTACTTTCGCTAGAACATTAGTTCATGGACTAACAATGCGTGCAAGAAAGAAATTATCCATAAAACAAGAACGTATACTTTCCTTCATTCATAAAGCAATGACGGATAATGTGCTACCTACTACGGTGAGAGATATTCAAAAAGCTTGTGGCCTAAGTTCCACTTCCGTAGTAAATTACAATCTAAGAATATTACAGATGCAAGGACATCTCCGTAGACATCCCGACGTAGCTAGAGGAATCGAATTGCTCGATAAATTGGGTAACTCGGTGAGCACTATGCCCCAAGTAGCCGTCATGGGCTATATTGCAGCCGGGGAACCTCTCCCAGGTCCATCTAATGATGGTTGGAACGATGAACCAATGGAAACCATTGAAGTCCCTCGTAATCTCATGAAGCCAGGTAAAGTTCTATATGCTCTTAAAGTAAAAGGCCAATCAATGATTGATGCCTTTATCGATGATGGTGATGTAGTACTATTAGAAAAAACAAGCCAGGCAAAAAATGGAGACATGGTGGCGGCATGGCTCATACTTGAACAAGAGGCAACCCTGAAACGTTTTTATCAGGAAGGCCCTAAGGTAACGCTTAAACCCGAAAATAGCTCGATGAAAGCTATTTATACTGACGCATCAAACATGGAAATCCATGGAAAAGTAACAGCAGTACTCAGGACTTTATAGTTAGGTCATCAGTTTAGTATCCATTATCAGCAGCCCTAGTTAGATCACCTCGTTTGCGCTATACTCGCGCCCCTCATATAATATTCGAAGATTTATTTCCTGGAGGAAGTGCTTTGAATAACAAGCAAGCAATTGAATCAGCTGGAATACATTTCCAAAACATTCTACATGAACAACTTGCCCGAATCGAAGAGATCAAGGCAAATCAGGAATGGACAAACTTCGATAACATCAAACCTGTTCGAATAGGAATGTTAGGGGGAGATGGTATAGGCCCGTTTATCTCAGCTGAATCACAGCGGGTATTAGAACGTTTACTTAAAGATGCTGTGAAACAAGGCCAAGTGGTATTCGATGATATTCCGGGCCTAACCATAGAAAATCGCGCCAAACATTTGAAGTCAATTCCTGAAGACGTTTTAAATAAAATCAAAGAATGCCACGTAACCCTGAAGGGGCCTACTCATACTCCAGAAAAAGGAGATCCATGGCCCAATATAGAGAGCGCCAATGTATCGATGAGAAAATCATTAGATTTATTTGCTAACGTCAGACCTGTCCGATTACCCCAAGAAGGCATAGATTGGACATTCTTCAGGGAAAATACGGAGGATCTCTACGCTGTCGGAAGCCAAGGAATTAATGTTACTGATGACCTCGCTATTGACTTCCGGGTTATCACCACTCAAGGCTCAGAAAGAATTATAGATGCCGCATTTGCTTATGCCAAACGTAATCAAAAAGACCGTGTTACTATAGTGACTAAAGCTAACGTTGTAAAAACTACGGATGGCAAATTTCTGGACGTGGCCCGTCAAGTATCTGAAAAATATCCAGGCATAAATTGGGATGCATGGTATATAGATATAATGACAGCGAAACTATTAGACCCCGCTAGGAGAAATGAGTTCCAAGTTTTGGCACTCCCTAACTTGTACGGCGATATACTTACTGACGAAGCGGCTCAGATACAGGGTGGAGTAGGAACTGCAGGTAGTGCTAATATAGGAAAAAAATATGCTATGTTTGAAGCAATTCATGGAACCGCTCCACGCATGGTGGAAACTGGCAGAGCCCAATATGCAGACCCTAGTTCTATGATTAGAGCTGGAGCTATGCTATTAGATCACATAGGATATCAAAGCTTATCTCAACGACTAAACAAAGCTCTAGATATTTGTACCCTGTACGAAAAAGAAGTATTTACAACTGGTAGAGATACTGGAGCAACCGCAGAGGAATTTGGGGATTATCTAGTGTCAACTGTAGAAAGATCTGATTTGAACTCTCTATGGCAAACCTACACTCAATCATAAATCAATATTAGTACTTTATAAGGAGAATCGGATATGCGCAAAAAGGTCACCGTTGTTGGAGCGGGCAATGTAGGAGCTACAGCTGCTCAGTTAATACATCGCCTAGGTTATGCAGACGTAATACTGGTTGATATAGTTGAAGATATGCCTATGGGAAAGGCTCTTGATATGCAGGAATCTGCTCCTCTAATAGGTTCTGACGCAAAAATAATTGGAAGCAACTCATACGAAGACACTGAAGACTCGGACCTGGTTATAATTACCGCAGGAATCGCCCGCAAACCTGGTATGAGTCGAGATGATCTATTATTAACCAATATGAAAATAATTGGGTCCGTTACAAGAGAAGTAGTAAAGTTTTCTCCTCACTGTCTTATAATGGTGGTGAGTAACCCGCTGGACGCGATGTGCCAACATGCATTCGAGGTTAGCGGATTACCGAAACATAGAGTGTTCGGAATGGCAGGCGTGTTAGATACAGCTCGGTTCCGAACTTTCATATCCGAAGAACTTAACGTTTCTGTAGAAGATGTACACGCATACGTACTTGGAGGACATGGAGATGACATGGTTCCACTGGTTAGATATACCACTGTTGGTGGAATCCCCATCACTGAATTGTTAGACCAAGAAACTATTGATAAATTGGTGCAGCGTGCAAGACAAGGCGGAGCAGAAATAGTATCACTACTTAAAACAGGCAGTGCATACTATGCACCAGCCGCTTCGATTACTCAAATGGCTGAGGCGATTCTGCTCGACAAAAAACGAATACTCCCTTGTTGCACATACTTAGAAGGCCAATACGGAATCAATAACCTATGCATGGGAGTGCCTGTAAAATTAGGAGCAAATGGGATAGAGTCAGTTATAGAGATTACTCTTACTGACGAAGAAAAATCCGCAATGAAAAGATCTGCAGCAAGCGTGCAGGAATTAGTAGAAGTAATGAACAAAAACCGCTCTAATTGAAAATTTAAAGCAACGCTCAAGGAAAATAGAGGCTTAAATGGTGAAACGTACCGAGGAAGAAGAACGACTGCTTGAAAAGGCATTTCGCTTTCTGCCCGGGGGAAGCCTGGGTAACGTAGTGTTTTCTAATGATGATTCATTCATTGTTAAAAAGGGACAGGGCTCCAAAATATGGGATGTCAGCGGTAACGAGTATATAGACTACTTGATGGGATCAGGCCCTATGGTATTAGGACACTCACATCCCTCCGTGGTTCAAGCAGTATTAAATGCCGTTGAGAACGGTAGCACCTTTTTCACTATAAATGAATCTGCAGTCATCCTTGCAGAGGAGTTAGTTAAGGCAATCCCATCTGCAGACAAAGTGCGGTTCACAACAAGTGGCACCGACGCATGTTTTCAAGCCTTAAGAATAGCTCGAGCCTTTAGAAGACGTGAGAAGATCTTGAAATTCGAAGGTGGGTTTCATGGGAGTAGCGATTATTCCCTAATGAGTAATCCGCCTCAGCTGCTCAACGATTTCCCTAAATCAGAAGCTAGTAGTGCAGGAATACCACATGTTATTGAAGAATTGGTGATGGTTGCCCCCTTTAACAATATAGATGTTACAACCAATATTATTGAAAAGCATCACCAGGAACTTGCAGCCGTAATTGTAGAACCTGTACAGCGAATACTCGCTCCTGCTCCAGGATTTTTGGAAAGCCTCAGAGAAATCACATCATATTATAATATTCCACTTATATTTGACGAAGTAGTCACTGGATTTAGAATGGCTTACGGTGGAGCGCAAGAATTCTATGGCGTAACCCCAGACCTTACCGCAGTTGGCAAAATTATGGGAGGCGGCTTTGCCCTAGGTGCCGTCTGCGGTAGAGAAGACATCATGTCTGTATACGATCCAAGTCAAACCAAATCCGACAGTTTAGTCAGTCAAATTGGCACTCTAAATGGTAATCCTATAGCTGCAGTAGCTGGATTAGCCACATTAAGAGAGCTTAGAAAAGAGGGAGTCTATCAATACCTCTGGCAAATAGGGCGAGAGCTGAGGGATAGCTTAGACACCCTTTGTCGTCAGGCTGAGATACCAGCTCAAACTTCAGGTGTAGACCCAGTATTTGACATCATATTCACAAATCAGCCTTTAAATGATTATCGCTCAACATTGACAGCCAATAACCAACTAAATAATCTATTCAGAAGTCTGCTTCAAAAACAATCTGTTTTTAGAGGTCCTCAAAAGTTTTATCCATCCCTTGCACACAGTAACGAAGACATACAGTACACAAAAAAAGCGTTCGCTACAGTAATAGAGCAGGTTCTGGAATCTACAGACTCGACAAGTTAGGGGGCCTAAAGCATGTACGTAGTCGGAACTGCAGGACATGTAGACCATGGCAAGTCAACTTTAATAAAAGCGCTTACAGGAATAGATCCAGATAGACTGCCTCAAGAAAAGCAAAGAGGAATGACCCTGGATTTGGGATTCGCATGGATGACTCTGCCTTCGGGGCGTCAAGTTAGTATAGTTGATGTTCCAGGACATGAACGATTTGTTAGGCACATGCTAGCGGGAGTTGGCGCCATAGATCTAGCCCTCCTGATAATAGCAGCTGACGAAGGTGTAAAGCCTCAAACAACTGAGCACCTTCAAATCCTAAATATGCTTAAAACCAAAAGAGTCCTAGTTGTGGTCACTAAATCCGACTTGGTAGACCAGGAAACCCTTGATCTTCTAAATCTCGAATTCGAGGACCTCTTTAAAGGTACTGTTTGCGAAGAATCCCCGATTATACAGGTCTCCGTACAGAGTGGACATGGACTCGACCACCTAAAGGAAATGATTGACCAGATTCTTAATACCACTGAGCAACGCCAAGACCTAGGTAGACCTAGATTGGCTATTGACAGATTTTTTAGCGTATCTGGATTCGGAACAGTGGTAACTGGAACACTAATAGATGGCTCATTTGCTACAGGAGATGTTGTTGAAATAGTCCCATCCGGGCTGAACTGCCGTATAAGAGCCATACAATCACACCGCACCACTATGGAGCATTCAGGGCCTGGACGAAGACTAGCCATTAATCTTTCTGGAATCTCAAACGAAGAAATACGAAGAGGTGATATAGTAACCAAACCTGGATGGCTTAAACCTAGTATCATGATTGATGCAGAAATTCAACTTATGCCTAATGCAATTCGTCCCTTAAAACATAACTCTCGTCTTTCATTTCATCTTCTTGTAAGTGAAACCCAGGCAAGAGTGAGGTTGCTAAACGCTCGAGAGCTTCAGCCAGGTGAACACGCTTGGGCTCAAATTCATCTAACAAGCCCAATTGCATTGGCTAAGGGAGATTTATTCATATTGAGAAATACTATGACCACTGTAGGTGGAGGCAGGGTCGTTGATATTGCTCCTAAACGGCATAGGCCTTTCGTTAAATCTGTATTAGAGCGCATAGCATTATTAGATGAAGGCACTGTAGAAAGCAGTTTATTAGGTGCATTAGACGAACACAAACCTTCAAACCCAAAAGGGCTTGCTCAAATAACTAATCTAAACCTAAAGCAAATATTATCATCTATAACAGAGATGTCTAACAAAAAACAACTTGTACTATTGGATGAAATTGAAGCAACCCCTAATTCCGTCATATATTCTAACTCAGCCTGGGATAATTTGGAGAGTCGCATAACCCAAGCTATAAATGCCTACCATGAACAACAGCCATTAAGAAGGGGAATCTCAAAGGAAGAAATGCGTAGTCGTTTGGACGTTACTCCAGTAATCTTTGCAAAAATACTGAACCGAATGAAGAAAGAAGGAACAATTTCAGAACAGGAAGCCTATCTTCGTTCTCCCCACCATAGTACTGCGTTAGATGAACAACAAAAACACTTAATTAAATCATTTCTTGATGCCTTGAAATCAAACCCGTATTCTCCTCCCCCAAATCTAATTTTGGAACCTGAATTGCTTGCATTACTGGTAAATGAAGGTAAAGTAGTGAAACTAAACAACTCAATAACTTTCTTGGCAGAAACCTACGCTGAAGCTGTCCAAATTATAAGCGCTCACATCAAATCCCAGGGTAATATTACTGTCGCACAAGCTCGAACTCTGCTAGACTCAAGTCGAAAATATATTCTACCGTTGCTCGAATACATGGACCAAAATAGAATCACTCGTAGAATCGGAGATCACCGAATATTAAGGTGAATTATGTCTTTAGATTTTAATAAAACTCTTGTTCAGATGACCGATGTCGTTTCTCGAATGAAAACATCCCAAAACGATCGGAATTTAAGGCTTTCATTGGCGGCAAAAATAATGAAGGCTACCAAAGAAAATGATCTAAAGGAAAAACTTTCGTTGGCAAAAGATCGCCCCTTTTTATGGGCTAACCCAAGTTCCGAGCTTGGAACCGGTCATTCACCAACCGAATTGCCTGAGGAGTATGCTGTAGTTGCAGCGGATGGTTCTCATATAGATGTGGATCGACACTTACCCGTTCCATGCTCTCTAATCAACATAGGAACTTGTATCCTTCAATACGGAACTCATCCAAATGCTCACTTAAGTAATTACCCTAAGCTTTATTCGGACGAAGGATTGTACCTTACTGAACATGGAACCACGACCAGAGAAGTCGCCATAGAGGGCCCCGTTCTTGGATTTAAGCGCACCATAGATGAGGTGCGCGAGTTAGAAAAATTGATATCAGAAATTCCCCCAACAATACCAACATTAGCTTTAGTAGATGGTTCTCTTGTTTTGTGGGGCTTGTCAGGACAAGGATACCCTAATCTAGTCCGTCAAGAGTTCTTGGACAAAGGCATTTTGCCAATCCTAGACAACCTAAAACAAGTTGCACAGAATAGGACTATAAGTGTTGCAGCATATGTTAGTCTTCCTAGAAGTACCGAAGTCGTCAATGCGTTACGGCTCTACCTCTGTGATACCAATGCAGTTGAATGCAAAAGATCATGCTCAAACCGAATGTCCCCTTTTAAACCCTGCGATCTACCTAACGAACTCTTAGATAGAGAACTTTTCGATATTCTATTAAAACCTGGACAGAGATCCGAGCTATTTTTCACAAATTCATCTATAGTCCGCGAGCATTACAACGGCCACCAAATATATTTCTTCTATATCAACAATGGACAAGAAATCGCTAGGATAGAAGTTCCTGACTGGGTCGCAACAAACGAAACTTTGGTTTCTTTAACTCATGCTTTGATTTTAGACCAATGTTATAAAGGTAGAGGATATCCAGTATCAATTTCCGAAGCACATCAACAGGCCGTTATTAATGGTTCAGATCGACAAACATTTAAAGATATGTTAAGTTCTGCTCTCACGCGACAGGGCCTTCCAACTTACACCTCTGAAAAAACTCGCTCAAAAAGGCTAGCTTGGCTATAATCTAACCATGTCAGAACGAATAGGGGAAATAATAGAGGCCAATACCAATAGTTTCATTGTCCAATGTTATAAACTCTATGAATCTCCACCACTAGGCTCAATCATACAAAGCGGAACACCTACAATATTTGGGGTGATATCCGAAATAACTACTGAACCATTGGACCCTTCTAGGCCAATAATTGCTATAGGGCATGACGAACCTACAGAAGATGAAATATATCGCAGTAACCCTCAACTCAATAACTTGCTGTGTACCAGGTTAACCTCACTCACTATAGGATACTCAGACGGCGATAATGTTTATCATGGGTTCCCTCCCCATCCGCCCAGAATACATTCATTCGTTTATCTATCGGGAAATCATAATATCGAAAGTTTAGCCAAATCATTTGATTTTCTGCATTTACTGTTAACCAGCGGAGCCGGTGACGAGGTCATTTCGGCATGTTTACGTCAAATAAGCCAAAGGGTTCAAGACGGTTATACATTCCTTGTTGAATCAGGACAGGCACTCGCAACAGAACTAGTTGGTCAATTCCCTCGCCTCAATGCTATTCTTAGGAGGCTATCATGATTGTTGAGGACAACATGGCTCAATCAAACGAACAGAGCTTGTTGGGTCATGTAGTCAGTGGCTCTCTACGTGATGGCATTGAAATTCGGATGGGTAATCAGATATCGGTTGAGGACATAAAAGAAGGTACATACGTAACAATACATGGCCAAAAAAAGTCATTTTTCGGATTAATTACCAATGTCAAATTAATGACTACAGACCCCAATCTTCAATTTTCTTATTCCGCAACAGACAACCCTTTCATCTCTGAAATCATCTCATCAAGCATGACATACGGCAGTCTCTCGGTGCTCCCTATGCTAACGCTCCCTGCAGTACTTGGGACTGAAGAGACCGTGGAACCAGCCAAAACTGTACCGTCTCATTTTTCACAAGTCTTCCAGGCTTCCGAACGTGATGTCGAAGTCGTCTTCGGGAAAGAGGATAAAACACACTTTTTTATAGGTAATCCTCTAGATATGGAAACAAAAGTATGTATCAACCTTGACGAGCTCATTAAACGTTCATCAGCAGTTTTTGGGAAAAGTGGCACAGGCAAAACCTTTCTAACTAGAATTCTATTAGCCGGGTTAATACAGAGTGACCTCGCATCCAGCCTAGTGTTTGACATGCACAATGAATATGGTTCAACCGGCCAAGACCGAGACAGAGGAAGACGCGTAAGTGGGCTCAAACAAATCTTTGAGAACAAGGTTGCCGTTTTTACACTTGATCCTGAAAATAGCAAGAGAAGACAGGCAAAATATGACTTTGAGGTCCAAATAGGTTATGACGAAATCGAACCGGAAGACATACAACTCCTACAAGCAACGCTGAACTTGTCTAATGTCGCTGCCGAGGCAGCCTATACTTTTGAAGCAAAACTCGGAGGACCTAAAAAATGGCTCCATGCATTCCTCGAAATGGAAATCGAAGATGTTTATACACTAGCTCAATGCAACGGAGTAAATTTACAGGCAGCCCGATCACTACATAATCGACTAACTCGGTTTAAACGCATTGGGTTTATGAAACCTACCGCCATAGATGATTCAGTTAAACGTATGCTAGACCTGTTAAACAAAGGCAAACATGTGATCCTTGAGTTTGGTCGATACGGGGATGATCTCACCGCTTATATGCTCGCAGCTAATTTATTGACTCGCAGAATACATAATCGTTATGTATACATGAAAACAGAGGCCGAAGGAACCACTAAAGCCAATGAACCCAGACCATTAGTAATTTGCATTGAAGAGGCTCATAGATTTCTAAATCCAGCCGTAGCACACCAGACTATCTTCGGAAATATCGCGAGAGAATTGCGAAAATATAATGTTACCCTGATGATAATAGATCAACGGCCTAGTGCAATTGATTCGGAAGTAATGAGCCAAATAGGAACCAAGCTTGCTTGCCAACTCGACAACGATAGAGATATAGATGCCACTCTAGGTGGTACGTCTGGAAGTCGAGAATTAAGGTCTGTATTATCTAAACTAGATTCCAAACAACAAGCTTTGATTTTCGGCCATGCCGTACCACTGCCAGTTCTTGTCCGCACACGCGAATACGGTTCAGATGGCTCATATACAGACCTAACCAGACCATCATGGCACACAACTGATTTCGGCATTGAGACCGAAGAAGAATTAGAGGAAAGATTAAAAGAATTATTCTAGATTCCTAAATTAAAATGAGAGTTTCAGAGCTATAATTACAAATCATTTAATCCAATGCACAATCGATTTACAAATTAATCTCTAGTTGAAAAAAGTTAATTCAGGAGGATTCCATTGAGCATCCTAGAACAAATGTATACTGGTTCTCATGAACAACTTTTAATTTGTTCAGAACCATCAGTAGGATTGAAAGCTCTAATAGCTATCCATGACACCACCTTGGGCCCAGCATGTGGAGGTTGTAGGATATGGCCCCATAAAACTGAAGAAGACGCAATTTCCGACGTTTTACGTCTTTCTCAAGCAATGACATATAAGGCAGCTGCCGCTGATCTCTCATTAGGAGGTGGTAAAGCTTTGATAATCGCAGATCCTCGGACTGATAAAACTGAGGGATTAATGCGAGCCCTAGGGGTCTTCATAGACTCTCTAGGAGGAAAGTACATTACCACCGAGGATGTTGGATGCACGCCCAGAGACATAGAATACGTAGCCAGAGAAACCCAATATGCTGTAGGTCTCCCTACATCTATGGGAGGTAGCGGAGAAACATCCATAATGACCGGACTAGGAGTCTATCTTGGAATGAAGGCCTGCGCCAAATCAAAATGGGGATCGGATTCATTGTCCGGAAAGAGAATTGCTTTACAAGGTTTTGGTCATGTATCAGAAAGACTAGCTCCTCACCTAATAAAGGAAGGAGCTCAATTAATAGTCTGTGACCTTTACGAAGACGCTACTGAAAAAGCCAAGGCGCTTGGAGCTCAAATAGTTGAACCAAAAGATATTTATGACGTTGATTGCGATATTTTCGCCCCAAACGCTCTTGGTGGAGTTTTAAATAACACTACAATACCACGACTGAAATGCGACATAATCGCTGGAGGGGCAAATAATCAACTTCTTACAAAAGACGATGCCATAACTATTACTAAGAAAAACATATTGTACGGGCCTGACTATATCATCAATGCTGGAGGCATAATTAACGCGTCCTGTGAAATAGGTTCTGCCTACAGCGAATCACGAGCTAAGGCACAAACGGAAAGGATCTATGAAACAACATTGAACGTTATTGAAATCTCCAAGAGAGAGGACATCACTACTGCAGAAGCCGCAGACCGACTTGCCAAAAATAGGATCGAAACTATCAAAGCCCTACGCAGGTTTAAGTAAAAATTAACATCGGATGAAACTTATTTAATTTATAACTACACTGCAGGCACCTGCTACCGTTTTATGCGTTCCATCACAAAAAGGCTTGGTGTTTGAATTACCGCAACCACACAACGATACTCTTCTCTTCCCTAATGTCTCGAATTCATTTCCATCGACATCAACTATTTTAAAAGAGTTCTTAGCCCCCTCTATTCTGATGGGTCCAGTAGACTTAATTGTAATCAGAACAGGATCATTAACCGTTTGCGTTTCCTCTGAATCATCTTTATTCATATGTTCATACTCCATTGCACCTACTTATTAACACTAGATGTCACTTTACTTCTTATGTCCTTAAGTATATCAATGTTTATTTTATCAGGTCCATTACGTTCAAAACCGGGGACCTCAAGAAAGAATGGAATTTGTTTAAAAGCTTCATTGCTCATTATAACCTCAAATCCCTCAATTCCAATGTGCCCATGCCCAATGTTCTCATGCCTATCCACTCCTGCTCCTAATGGATATTTAGAATCATTCGCATGAACTGCTACTAGTCTATCCAAACCCACTGCTTGATCAAACTCTTCTAGCGTATGAGTTAAGCCTAGCGGAGTACTAACATCATAGCCTGCAGCAAAAGAATGTTGTGTATCCAAACAAACTTTTACCCTAGAACTACCGACCATATGAATAATTCTTCCCAGTTCTTCAAACTTAGAACCTATTTGTTGACCCATTCCAGCGGTATTTTCTAACACCAAGAAAGGTCCTTCAGGTGAGTGTTCCAGAACTTCAATAATACTAGACGCCGTCTGTTTAAGAATAGATTCATAACCGGCTCCCTTATGACTGCCTGGATGAAAAATTATACCTTGGGCATTGGTTTCAGCAGCTAGTTCCATGTAATTAATTAACGATTGTATTGCATTCTGCACATTAGATGGATTCGGGTTGCCTAAATTAATAAGGTAAATACAATGGAAAAAAACCGGCGAGATTTCAGCCTCGTCAACCTTAATTTTAAAAGCATCAATATCTTGCTTTGGAATAGGTTTGAAGGCCCAACTTTGTGGCGAAGAACCGAAAATTTGTATAGCCTCAGATCCTATTTCAACAGCCCGACCCACAGAATTTTGTATGCCTCCAGCAATGGAAACATGAGCTCCAATTTTCATACCTACCCTATCTCCAAATACACTAAAACTTATTATCAACAAAGAGTGTAATTCATAGCAACTATTAACTATGAATTAAAATAAGTCACCCACATTTAAAAATGTAAAGCCATGGTATTAGCAGAGCATTCCTGTGTTAGGGTATCAAGAACGTAACCAACGAAGTTTCAGAAATCTGCCGACTTCTCCTCGCTCCCACATTACCAATAGTTGTGAAGCTATAAATATTGAACTGTAAGTCCCTGCTGCTATTCCAATTATTAAAACTAAGAGGAACTCTCGTAGAGTGGAACCGCCAATCAATATAAGTGCTGTTATAGCAAAACAAGTTGTTAAACTAGTGCCAAGTGAACGGCCAATACTCTCCATTATTCCAATATTCACAGACTGAGCTAGAGGACGGTCAATATTTCGTGCTATGTTTTCTCGAATTCTATCAAACAGAACGATAGTATCATTAACGCTATATCCTACCACCGCAAGTAACCCGACTATAAACATTGCATTAACCTCGAGGTCAATCACCTTGCCCAAAATGGAAAAGATTCCCATGATAATTAGGACATCATGCACCAAAGCAAATAAAGCGGAAACGCCATAACGAAACGAATTAGGAATATGCCTGAATGCCCATGTAATGTAAGCTAGAATCCCGACCGCAGCCAACATAACTGCAATAACCGCATTCCTAACGGTTTCCCCCGCTACCTCAGCTGAAACTGTTTCAACTTTAGAAAAGGAACTCACCTTTGCTACGGAAGCATCCAATTCCGTTTCTATAGACCCTCTTTCTCCATCTTGTAGTTCTTTGGTGCGAACGAAAACACTATCAGAAGCAAATTTTTGTATTCTAGCGTCAGAATGCCCAACAACCACAAGAGCTTTTCTAACTTCTTCCTCGCTGATTTCATTTTCAAATATAACTTCAAAAGCAGAGCCGCTCGAAAAATCTATTCCAGGGCTAAAAGCAGGTGGAATTAGCAGGGAAATTATTCCCGGAATTATTATTATGGATGAAAGGAGCATGTACCAACCCCTTTTGCTAACAATATCCAAGACTACATACCTCCCCTGTCCACATTAGATGAAGCTCTTCTACCCTCCGGAGTAAACATTCCACTTCCACGACTTCCCCAAGCAAAAGCAACAAGATGCAATAAAGTCCGACTTACATTGAGCGCGGTAAACATACTCAATCCTACTCCTAAGAATAAAACAATGGCGAATCCAGTAATACGTGGCTCTCCTAACTCCCGTCCAAAATAAAACAATATTCCGCAAGTTATAAATGTGGAAATATTACTATCTCTAATTGCCGTCCATGAACGACGAAATCCTATATCTATTGACGACATTAAACTTCTACCAGTTCTTAACTCTTCTTTGAGTCGCTCAAATATGAGAATATTAGCATCGACTGCCATACCTATGGATAAGATAAGCCCAGCCAGTCCAGACATAGTTAAAGTTACAGGAAGCATTTTAAACAATGCTAACAATATCGCTGCATAAATCATTAGCGAACTAGCGGCAATTAAGCCTGGGATACGATAGTAAGCTATCATAAATAAAAGTATTAACCCTAAACCAACCAGTCCCGCTTTTAGACTTGCCTTAAGAGATTCATTTCCTAGCAACGAGTCCACCGTGCTCTCTCTCACCAAATCAAGCGACACAGGAAGACTTCCAGATTCCAGTTGTATGGACAGGGTTCGAGCGCTATCAAATGTAATATTATCTCCCTCTATATATCCAGCACCTCCGATTATTGCCTGGCGCGCTATCGGACAAATAATAGTCTCTCCGTCTAATATATAAGCGATACATTTAGCATTATTTCCTGCTATTCCAGCAGTCAATTCCCTAAAAATTCTTGTGCCTGTATTATCAAACACAAAGTTAACTATAGGTAAACCAGTCGTAGGATGAGTGCTAGGGTACGCACTACTAAGATTACTGCCGGTTAAAGATTCTCCGCTACGTCCAACCGACTCCCTGTCAGAAAACTGAGAACAATCTGAGTTAAGGCACGTTCGTTCCTTGATAACTAGTTGTGCAGTTTGGCCAATGAGGGCCTTAGCTTCTTCAACCCCGCCACTCAGTTCAAAGGATTGAACCGCATGTACATTAAAGGCTAATTTAGATTTTAGTTCTCCCTGTTCATCAGCTCTTAAGCTTGGAATACGAATTCGGAAACTACTGCCAAGAGGCTGTGTATATGACACATCATCATATCCCAAATCACCCATCACTGATTTAATTTTATCAAGATCTACTGATTCTAAATAAACCGTCCTAATTCGCCCAGTTGAAGGATTGAAGCTGTATTCTCGCAACTCGCCTACCAAGTCCCCTAGCCCAACACGAATTTCTTCGGATGAATCTTCAGATAATCCAGGAATGTCCATAAGGACTCCATTAACTACCGGTTGATCATTCAAACGAACAATCTTGGCTTGATCTAGCCCTATCGTACTTAATCCTTCCTGAAGTTGAACCTCTGCCACACTATCTTGAAATACTACCTCTATATTCGTGTCACCAGCTCCAGGCATCTGTACTAAAACTCGGTCCTCTCCAAATCTCTGGATAACCGGTTCTGTTATTCCAAATGCGTCTACTCGTCTTTGAATGGTATCAACCACTCCATCCATACGCTCTGGAGTAGGCTCTTCTCTTTGAATTTGAATTTGCCCAACTGTCCCAAGTATTTGAGTTAGTTCAGTTTCAAGGGTTAGAGATTTTTCATCTGTTATAGATGGTATATCAATCCCATAACCAGTAGCCCTAGACTCAGTAACTATGGATTCAGGGTGCCCTAGATAAACAAGAACCGTTTCAACTTCTGTTTGTTCTTCACTTTCAGCAAACACTAAATCCATGAGAGCTGTATCCACATTCATAGCTTCTACAGCTTGTATTCCCACGATTTCTCCTTGGACATCATTCTCCAGCTGAGAGTGTTCCGAAGCGTCTACCATCTTAATAATCGCTACGATATTATTTCCCCCATGAGAAATCACAGTTGACCCTTTATAATCCAGCGAATCTAATACATCTCGTACTATTCCTTCATCAGGGAAACCTTCAAAAAATATAAGAGACTGTACTTCATCACTGTCATCTTCCGAAGCCAAGAATAAATCATCTAACTTATATAGTTCTCCAAGGGCATTCTCTAGATCAGTTTCCGCGTCCTGATCAAGGTAAGGCATTCCTTTAACAGTAAATATTTGCTCCTGTAAACTTGCTACCTCAACTCCCTTATAACCTAAGTTCGTCAAAACTGCTTCTACAGTTTCAACATTCGGCAAATCAACAACTTTCAATTGTAGTCGCGTACGATATTCATTTTTATGTCCGTAATCGACTAATTCCCCCAATTCAGATTCAAGACCTTCGATAAAACTATCAATCTCAGCAGGTTTTAAACCAGGAACACTGATAGAAAATTCCTTTTGATCAAACAAACTAATATTAAGTGTATCGAAACCAATTCCTTTAAATGCTTCTCTTATATCTGATTCAGAATGGGATTCCCCAAAAGTAATATCTATATTTACCGGGCGTTCTGCCTGATAAATAAGATGCGTGCCTCCCCTCAAATCAAGACCTAAAACTAAACCAAGGGGCCCATCTCCCCCTCTATCGAAAGACTCACCAGGTAGATCGATATCCTGATAACTAAGTATCATCACTGAGCTAATAACTAAAGCAACTATAAACAACAAATTTCTAAGGTTTTTTCTACGCACTACAGTTTGCTTCCCCCTCTACAGTTAACTTTGCCTTTGCCCATTCTAATGCTTCTCGTTTGTTTGCCATACGATTAACGGCATTAGCTTCAGCTATCTCAGACAATAACAATCCCAACTTAGGACCTGGTTTTACATCTAGGTATTTCATTAAATCATTCCCACTAACTAATCTTCTGATTGGACGATCAATATTCGATAATCTAAGCTCCCTTAATGAACCTAATACATTATTTACTAAGTTAACCTTCTTTTGCCAATCTAACAAGTTTATCATAGGACCCTTAGCAGCCATATAATCAGCTAAACTAAGGAATAGTACAGCTATCGCTAATTCCTCTAAATCTCTAGAAAATCTGTAGATAGCTCTACTAGAAGGAATATTCCCAGGTTCTGACAATTGTGAAGGCCTAAGATGATGCTTTATCATAAGACAAATTGCAGCCGTTCCCTTCCCTCCAACATGCATAAACCGCAACCATTCTTCCATAATTTCAGATCCCTTTTTCTCATGTCCCCAAAAATGCATTCCATTATTATCTATGGTTTTAGTGTGAGGCTTAGCAATATCATGAGTCAACGCCGCTAATTTTAAGAAAGTACGCATGCTATGTCCATCTGAAATAGTCTGTTCGAAATATGATTCGGTATCTTGGTCGTATTCCAACTCACTTAAAAAGATATCTTCCTTAATCCCAGAAGTGACTCTTTCTACTGCTTCAACTGCATTAATTGAATGATCAAAAACATCCCAATAATGGGCTTTGGGCTGAGAAACCTTACGGCATGCATCTAAATCTGGTATCACTCGACTTAGCAATCCCAATCTATCTAACAATCTTAAGCCGTCCGCAGCTCCGTCCCCAGCGATTATCTGCATGAACTCCTCTCTAATACGTTCTGATGATACATCAGAAACCTTTGAAGAATCATGTAATATAGCACGCTCAGTCTGAGTTTCTATTGCAAATCCACATTTCCGGGCTATACGAACTGCTCTGAGCAACCTTAGTGGGTCGTCAGTGAATACATTACGAGAAATCATTTTTACATGATTTCCTTGTAAATCATGAAGTCCATTGTATGGATCTACTAAATAATTACACCATTCGTCACTAACAGATTTATCTAGATTTAAAGCCATCGCATTTATCGAAAAATCCCTGCCTGATAGGTACTCCTCAATTGAATTACTAAAACACGCCAGATCAACTACTTTACCGCTTGGTCGAGTCACTATCCTAACAATGCCTCGAGATTTATCTAGCGTGATTAAAGTTCCATTTAATCTATTTGCCAATTCCTTTCCCAATTCTATAGGATCGGACATAGCTACCAAATCAAAATCCTGAACCTCAATTCCCAATAAATTATCCCGTAAATAACCCCCCACAATGTAGGCAGGTATCGAACGAGATGCGAAAAATTCTTTTAAACTGTAGATGATTTCATTCATAGGGAAAACCTATTGTTGAGGGAGTTGCAAAATGGGAAAATGGAGTACCCTGATCAATCACGATTATTCTCGAATATCAGGCATTTCTGCCATATACGAAGCTTCGGAGGACTCATCACGTTTGTAATCAATCTTATACAATTGCTCCCTACTAACAAGTCTCTCAATGTAAAGTATTCCATTCAAATGATCGGTCTCATGTTCCAATACTTCTGCCAGCAAGCCACCTTCTGCTTTAATTCGAAATGATTTCCCATCAGCCCCCAAAGCTTTCACATGCACTCGCTCTGACCGCTTAACTCTTCCTGTATAGCCAGGAATACTCAAGCATCCTTCATCCTCTTCACGTTCTCCCTCTCTCAAAAGGACTTCTGGATTAATAAGTACAGTGGGTTCCTCATCTTCAGGGAGTTGGATAACCGCAACCCTTAAGGGTACTCCTATCTGATTAGCCGCCAGTCCAACTCCATTTTCAACGTGCATAGTCTCAATCATATCCCGAATTAGCCTATGGATGCTAGCATCTATGTGCTTCACTCGCTGAGTTTTTTGAGTCAAGGTAGGGTGCGGAGCGTAAATGAGAGGACGGACAGTCACAAGTGATCCCCTTTCACAAAAGATCGTGACGATTATATCTTTCTTATAGATAGGTGTAAAGACAACTGCATCTACTTTTGTTAGGTCTATAAAACACTAACCGGATCAACATCTATAGACCACCCCTTAGAGATTTTCAATCCTTCAACAAGATTAGCGATGTCATATCCACGCAGAATAATGTGCCACCTATATTTACCCCTAATTCTATAAATATGGGCAGGCGCTGGCCCAATTACACTTATTTCTCCATCCCTATGTCCTATAGCAAGTTTCCTAATTTGTTTGGTTAAATTCTGAGCTTCTTCTTTACACACATCCTCATTAAAATGACTATAAGTCAAATGCACCAATCTCCCAAACGGCGGATTGCCCTGTTGTCTACGATATTCAATCTCCGTTTCAAAAATAGCTCTATAATCCTGATTCGCACCTGCTAAAACCGCGTAGTTTTTAGGATTGTAAGTTTGAATTATCACATTTCCCGGCACATCCCCTCTTCCCGCCCTACCTGATACTTGGCAAAGCAGTTGAAATGTGCGTTCTCCAGCCCGGAAATCTGGTAAGTGTAATCCTACATCAGCTAAAATGACTCCTACCAAGCTCACATTTGGCAAATGTAAACCCTTAGACACTACCTGGGTGCCTACCAATACCTGTGATTTACCCCTAAAAAATGATTCCATGATAGCATTGTGTCCTCCCGCCTCGACTACAGAATCACTATCCCATCGACTAACCGAAACCCCAGGCATTATTTTCTTGATTTCCTCTTCTACTTTCTGAGTTCCCTGCCCTAAGTATTTAATCCTTGGGCTCTCGCATCCAGGACATATCGTTACCGAGTTATATCTCAAATTACACTGGTGGCATAATAACCCTCTGATCTTATGATAAGTCAAAGTTACAGCGCACCGTTTGCACCTTAGAACCATTCCACAATCACGACACTGTACAACGCTGGCACTCCCTCTCCGATTCAGAAACAATATGGCCTGTTCGTCGTTCAATATGCATTTTTTTAAACCAGCACTTAAAGCACGGCTGAATATGCTTCTATTGCCAGAAATTAATTCCTCACGCATATCGGCTATTTTAACCTTTGGAAGACTCAAAATGCGTGGAATAGTACTATTAACATTACTACTAGCTGCAACACGGTATGGCAAATTAAATAGCTTATGTTTGCCTTTTAGGGCCTCAAAATAGGTTACTATATCTGGAGTAGCACTACCCATTACCACACATATTTTCACCATACGGGCTAATTCAACAGCAACTTCACGCACATGATAACGTGGTTGGCGTTCTTGCTCCTTATACGTCCATTCATGTTCCTCATCAATAATCACAAGACCTAAATTCGGCATCGGACTAAATAGGGCACTCCGCGGACCGATCACTACTTTGAATTCGCCTCGTCGTATTGCCCACCATTGGTCAAGTTGGTTTTTTATTGACATACCACTATGTATAAGAGCCACCTGATTAGGAAATCTCATATTGATTCGTTCCATAGTTTGCGGAGTCAATGATATCTCTGGTACCAAGAAAATCGCTCTACGGTTCAGTCGAATACAGTCATCCAGTGCCCTAAGGTATACTTCTGTCTTACCACTACCGGTGATCCCGTGAATTAATATTGTCCTTGGCGTTTTATCATCCGAAATTAATTTGGCTCTAATATGGTCAACAACAGACTTTTGTTCTAAAGTCAATTCAAGCGGCTGGTCATGAACAATTGTAGAAGTTGTTGATGCGGAAGTAATTCTTTCCCATTTCTGAATTAATAAATCTTTTCCCAATAGCCCGTCAATCACTGAAGCCGAATACTTCCTTCTTGCTTCGCCTATAGGCACACCTCTAGGTTTCAATAACAAATCTTTAAGAAGAGCAGATTGTTTAAAAGCTCCTATGTTCGTCAAATGTGCGAGTTCTCTAACACCTTTTACTGGCAATTTTGGCATTATTGAAACACGATAAGATGGAGAGGTTCTAGTTTGGGGGATAGTCCAATTTCTCTTAACAAATCCTTCGCTTATTAATCTAGATACGGAATTATCCGCAACAGATCCCCAAGTTTTTTTGATTGTCTTTTCTTTAATCGAACCCTGAACTTTAATATATTCCAAAATTCCTTGGGCCACCTTTGAAAGAGAATCGGTAGGACTATTATGAACAAGTGGCTCCAAATAGGCATCCATGTTGCTTCTAAAACCTGGAGGCAGCATTACAGAAATAGATTCAAATAATGAACACTGGTAGTGTCTACTCATCCAACGAGCTAAACGCAATCCACTAATGCCGATTAAAGGAGCAGGATCAACTACCGAAACAACAGATCGAATGGTTTTCAACTTAGATTCATCAGCTAACGAAAAAATTAGGCCTTGTACCAATCGTTGTCCGAGAGGAACCCATACCATCTGACCTGGCACAGCTCTAAACCTCTCAGAGACACTATAAGTCAAAGTTTTGTTGGGTCCTATTGGAGCATCAACAGCAACCTCAACATAATTCATGAAACACACGCCTCATTACGCAAATGCCCGAAACTTAAGTCAACATATCGATAATGACAACCGAATATAAGGATGAGGATCAGGTAAGTGCTATTTCGCCAAACGACCTTTTTCTTTTATCCTAGCTGCTTTACCGAATCTTCCTCTGAGGTAATACAAACGGGCACGCCGAACCTTTCCCCTTCTTATCACTTCCACTGATTCAACTCTGGGTGAGTAAAATGGGAATGTGCGCTCTACCCCAATATCTGCAGTAACCCTGCGTACCGTAAAGTTCGAACCGGGCCCCGCTCCTCTTTTCTTTATCACCACGCCTTGAAAAGCTTGGATCCGTTCTCTTTCCCCTTCCCGCACCTTGTAATTAACCTTTACGGAATCGCCAGGACTAAATTCTTTAATCTTTGGATTGGCCAGTACATCGACTAGCTGGTGAGCTTCCATTACCTATTCCTTATTTACATTTTTATAACTTATGCCTCTATTTTAGCTCCGAGTACAGCTTCTAAGCAATAGCCAAACCAATATTTTGATATTTATGCTTAATCACTCTAAAAATTTAGTGAATCAAGAATAATTAGTAGCCTCATATCCTAAGGATCGTAAATATTCTCTATCGTCCTCCGTAATATCAGCTTTGGCTAAAAGATCGGGTCGATTACGTAGAGTACGGGCAAGAGATTGTCGCCTACGCCATTGCTCAATCTTCCCATGATTCCCGGAAAGAAGGACCTCTGGAACACTCCAGTCACGAAAAGTGTTAGACCGAGTGAATACAGGATGTTGAAGCAAACCAGAAGTTATTGAATCTCCCTCTATACTAGCTTCAGTGCCTACTACACCGGGTTTTAACCTGACCATAGCATCAGTTAATACCATAGCGGCTATCTCACCACCTGTCAGGACATAGTCGCCTATACTCACATCGTCAGTAATCAAATGTTCTCTGACTCGCTCATCTACACCTTCATAATGCCCACAAATAATCACTATATTTGATTGCTTTGAGAATAACTTAACTGTTTTTTGATTCAACAATTTTCCCTGAGGGGATGTAAGAATCACCCGGGTGCTGGCCAACTCTAGTTGCGTTAGATCTGAAAGGATTCCCTCAACATTGTCGAATATCGGCTGAGGCATCATAACCATCCCAGGCCCTCCACCGAATTGATAATCATCCACAGAATTATGTCTATTAGATGTATATTTGCGTATATCGTGTATTTCTATATCAACAATCCCTGCATCAATGGCCCTCTGAACAATACTATGTTGGAAAGGCCCATCAAACATATTGGGGAATATGGTGAGAATATGAATGCGCATTTTTGTATCAGATTCAATCGTCAATCTAATGATGAGTTGTTTTACCCTTTAATATATCCAAGGCATGTGGCAATATTGGTTTTATCACTTGAAGACATTCACCTACTCCTTTAGGATTCCCAGGTAAAGTTACAATCAATGATTTCCCTCTTATACCTACAACTGATCGGCTAAGAATCGAGAGTTGTGTTTTAGCAAATGTTTCCATCCGCATAACTTCAGCCATTCCAGGAATTTCTTTGTCAATTACTGCCAGACACGCTTCAGGCGTAACATCCTCAGATGCTATACCGGTACCTCCTGTCGTTACAATCAGATCCAAACCGTCTTCATCACACCATTTTTTAAGACACTCTTCAATCAAAACTCTATCGTCTCGTACAATTTCATACTTCATCTCACAATAGTGAGCGGGACTCAGCGTTTCTCGAATAACGTTGCCACTAGCATCTAATTCAGGGCAGTGCGCCCTGCTAGTGCTAACAGTAAGGATTCCTAAAGTAAACATATTCGAATGTTAGCACAACTTTAAGCATCAATAAAACAGTCAAATAACTCGAATAATATGTCAAATTCAGATTTTTGATGAAAAATATTTTTCATCAAACCCTTTACATTATGTATATTGCAAATGCCAGCTTCATACTATATATTGAGGTCACTGACTTGTTCCATACCAAATGTAGGTTGCGTGTCATTATCGTGAAATGTCCATATTGCAATATACCTGATTCAAAGGTAACCGATTCTAGAACTGTTGGTGAAAACGTTCGTAGACGTAGAGAATGTATTCGTTGCGGGCTAAGATTCACTACTTCTGAGCGTGTTCAAACAACCGCCTTGCTAGTAGTAAAACGCGATGAACGAAGACAAGAGTTTAATAAAGATAAATTGCTTTCTCAAATAGTTCTGGCATGCACCAAAAGACCCATACCATATAGAGATATTGAAAAAGTAGTAGAAGATATAGAAGCTCAAGTTCAAGGTCTAGGAAAGCCGGAAATTAAATCTTCAACTATCGGAGAAATGGTAATGGAGCGCCTAAAAAGCCTAGACCGTATCGCATACATACGCTGGGCTAGCGTATACCGAGACTTTCAAGACATGGAAAGCTTCGAGGAAATGGTTAAAGACCTACGCGAAGATTCGATAAATACGGAAGAAGAAGCTATCCTAAAAAAGTCAGCAGTATGAGGCAGAAAAGTCAAACCAGGAAGTAGCCCGTCCTAGCAATGTCTACGAAATAAAAAGGAAAAACAGGAATGAAGATTAATAGGGGTGGGATGATAGACGCAGTTATACCTCTAGTAATACCGTCAGCCGGTATTACTAGAGCAGACTTGGCACGAAAACTTAAGGTTACATACCATGAAGCAACTCGCTCACTTGAAAGGTTGCGTCAAAATAGATTGGTTCGTAGGCATATCAACAAATCCCAATATATTTACAAGCTCACAGGATCCCGGCGCTCACTTACAATCGGAACCCTTAGAGCAATACATCTTAACTAGGCAAAATCCATGATACCTATAGACACAGGATTAGTTTATTATAAACGGCTATATGAAGAAGCTTTAGCTCTTTATCAAGAAGCAAGTATCTCTATGAAAAAAGCTGAAGAGGTGGAGGCTGAAGCAGCCATATTATTAGGATTTGATTCAAATTTATTTACTGTGATCAAGCGAGCTGTCCTCTACCCAAACGGGATACGCCAATCACGAAGATTAATCCATGAATCTAGAAAGTTGTACGGAAAAGGAGAGCGCCTAAGAAAAAAGGCAGGAGCAACAGCCAAGCTGGCAGAACAGGCGAGAACTGACCTCAACCCTCTAGCGCCATTCTATCCAAAACAACAATTAAAAACGCAAAAGGTAGAAGAATTAGAGGCTGCACATACATTAATTGATTTAGCCTATTCTTCATTAAACGGGAGGAAAAAGCTATTGGGCGACTAGAAACCCTGAAGTCTGGTTTAGATAACCAGTAAATTGTCACATGAAAGTAGAGAGAGAATCTCGTTATATTTATATAAAAATCGGAGGACGGATATGACCACCTTACAATTCACAAAAAACGCCGAGACGGTCCTACGGACAAGATATTTAATCGGCGATGAAACTCCTGAAGACCTTTTGTGGAGAGTGGCCAACGCTATATCCGCTCCAGAACTCGATAAAGAGTATTGGAGCCAGATATTTTTTGACCTTATGGCATCACGTCAATTCATGCCCAACTCGCCGACGCTCTTCAATGCAGGTACAGGACAGGGAACTTTGTCAGCCTGTTTTGTAATTCCTATTGAAGACACTATGGAAAGCATAATGAAAGCGGCCACTACCTCAGCAATGATACAAAAATACGGTGGTGGCATAGGATATGCTTTCTCTAAATTAAGATCTAGAGGTAGCCGTATAACAACCACCCACGGCAAGGCATGCGGGGCCACAGCCGTTTTAAAAATGCTAAGTTCACTGAGTGATATGATTACACAAGGGGGAAAACGGCACGGTGCCAACATGGGAATCCTACATGTATCCCATCCAGAAGTTATGTCTTTCATTCATATGAAAGACAACAACACAGAAGCCCAAAACTTCAATGTCTCCGTAGCCATAACAGACGAATTCATGCAAGCAGTAGACCAGGATGAGATCTGGAATTTAATAGACCCTCATAATCAAGAAGTTGTGGATAGCTTGCCAGCCAGAAATATTTGGGATGCAATTATTGACTCCGCCTGGAAAACAGGAGATCCCGGGATTTATTTCATCGACGAAGCAAATCGTCATAATCCTACACCGCACTTAGGAAACCTAGACAGCACTAACCCTTGCGGAGAAGTTCCGCTACTTGCCCATGAAGCTTGCAATCTAGGATCCATAAACTTAGCTTTGTTCGTTGAAGAAGGCCAAGTAAACTACGATGCCCTCAAAGAGATAACTCAAAAAGCTACTCGGTTCCTAGAAAATGTCGTAACTGTAAATACATTCCCAGTACAGGAAGTTAAAGACGCAGTAGACGCTACTCGCAAAATCGGCCTTGGGGTTATGGGATGGCATGATATGTTGATAAAGTTAAATATCCCCTATGAGTCCCCCAAAGCATTAGAAATTGCTGATAAAGTCATGGGTCTGATAAATGATGTGGCAAAAACAACTTCTATGGAATTAGCATTGGAGCGGGGTCCCTATCCAGCCAGCAAAGAGAGCCAACCTATACGAAACGCGACTCGTACATGTATAGCTCCCACTGGAAGCATAAGCGTTATAGCCGGTGCATCAAGCGGGATAGAGCCTATTTTTGCTGTTGCCTTTGTTAAAAACGTCCTTGATGGTAAACAGCTGACAGAAGTAAACCCTTATTTTGAGGACATCGCCAAAGAACGGGGATTCTATACACCTAAGTTAATGGAAGAGGTGGCAGAAACAGGTTCAGTTCAAGAAATAGACTCAGTTCCTCAAGATGTAAAAGAGTTGTTTAAAACTGCTCTAGAAATCAATTACAAAACTCACGTGAACATGCAAAGTGTTTTTCAAAAACATACCGACTTAGCGGTGAGTAAAACTATTAATATGGCAAATAACGCTACTCGAGAAGACATAGCTTCTGCTTATCGCATGGCATATGAATCGAAATGTAGCGGTATCACAATATATAGAGATGGATCTAAGCCAACACAGGTTTTAGAGGTGCTTTCAAAAAAGACATCACCCACAACAGAAAAGGAAACAAACAATGGCCTAATTCCAAGAGTACGCCCGCATCAACTCCAGGGAGTCACAGAAAGGCTACGAACAGGTCATGGAAACATGTACATTACTATCAACTTTGACGAAGAAGAAAAGCCATTCGAGGTATTTTCAACATTGGGAAAGGCTGGTGGCTGTGAATCAGCTAGTTTAGAAGCTATATCTAGACTAACATCATTGGCATTAAGATCTGGTGTAGAACCCAAAGAAATTGTCGCACACCTCAGAGGTATAACCTGCGTCCCTGCATGGGATCAAGGAGTCCTCATAGGTTCACCTGCAGATGCAGTGGCCCTTGCTTTAGAACGACACGTGACAGGATCTCCTAGGAGCTCCAAAACTCTAACGTTATTGGCTAAGTCACTTCCAACGACCGCAGCAACGGAAGAATACACTGTAACTAGCTTATCATCCAATGGAACTAACGGAACTAATGGAAAATCTTCCAACGGATCTGGTTTAATGTGTCCAGAATGCAATACTAACTTGATTTTCCAAGAGGGTTGCCTAGCTTGCCTATCTTGCGGATGGAACAAGTGCGAATAGGCGAGATAAGGGTCTAGTCATCTTATAATAACCAACTATAGTCTTACTAACGAAGATATAGTTATAAAAACCTGAGAAGTGTATTAACAATGCACGAAATTATCTCTAGTGCATTATCTTATCAAAAGCTAGCGTGGTTTAGATGATCAACATGCAAAAGCCTATTATTATCGTAACCATGGGAGACCCATCTGGGATTGGCCCTGAAGTAATAGCTAAGGCTCTATCCAAAGGTGATATTCAACATCATTGCCACCCCATAGTACTAGGCAACACAGAGGCACTTAAGGAAGCAATTGCGGTATCGAATATGGACGTAGAAGTATGTCAAATATCAGATATAGAAAATTACAATAATTCTGACAAGGTCATATCGATTATTGACCCGCATAACATTTCATTTAAAGATATAAAACCAGGTAATCTTTCAGCTTCTTGCGGGAAAGCCTCTATGGAATGGGTGGAAATGGCCGCAAATTTAATAATGTCCGGTAAGGCTAATGCCCTAGCAACTGCCCCAATCAATAAGGAAGCTGCCAAATATGGAGGTTACAAATCAATAGGGCATATGGAACTTTTACAGGAGCTATCATCATCGGAAAATGTGGCCACTATGCTTATAACGGGGTCTTTAAACGTTGTACACCTTACTACTCATCATTCCTTGAAAATTGCCTGTGACTATGTCACAAAAAAACGGGTGTTATCAATGATTCAACTAACACACGATTCATTTCAGAAATGGGGAATCGCTAACCCGCGAATCGGAGTCGCTGCTCTAAATCCTCATGCAGGTGATGGCGGACTATTAGGCAGAGAGGAAAATGAAGCTATCTCACCCGCTATAGAACAAGCTCAACTCATGGGCATTAATACATCAGGGCCTATTCCCGCGGATATAATTTTCCATCAAACCATTGAAGGCAAATATGATGTCGTTCTAGCTATGTACCACGATCAGGGACATATAGCAATAAAAGTTCACGGCTTCGAAGAAAGCATTAGTGTCAACCTTGGATTGCCATTCGTGCGAACTTCAGTGGACCATGGAACGGCTTTTGATATTGCCGGCAAAGGGGTTGCCAATCACACTAGCATGGCTAAGGCAATCAATCTCGCTGCTAATATGTGCCGTGGAACGTTTTCATTTGGTAACAAGGACCTTAGTTAAAGTGCTCGGCTGATGCTATAATTTACTCGACAAAAAACTTTAGGATTACTAATGAAATTAGCATTTATAGGCGGAGGGGTAATGGCCCAAGGACTAATCAAAGGAGTTCTTGATGCATCCCTATCAAAACCATCCGATATCTCAGTGGGGGAAATCGACGAACAAAAATGTCACGCAATAACCAAAAAATATGGGGTTATGGCTGACACCAACAATTCGAAAGTTGTTAAGAACAGGGAGCTTATTATATTAGCAGTAAAACCCCAAAATCTTAATGAAGTTGCGTCACAACTTAAAGGAATCCTAACTCCTAAGCAAACAGTCGTATCTGTGATAGCGGGGACACGCATTTCTACACTTGTCAAACTTTTAGATCACGAGCCTATAATTAGGGTCATGCCTAATACACCGGCTCAAATAGGTAAAGGCATGATCTTATGGATGTGTTCTAAGAAGGTCAAACCTGAAGTAACGAAAAAAACTCAATTAATACTGAAAACGCTTGGAGTAGAAATACAAATACACGATGAGCATTATATGGACATGGCCACAGCTCTTAGTGCAAGTGGACCCGCATATGTCTTCACATTCATTGAAGCTCTGATAGACGCGGGCGTATTTATAGGTCTACCAAGGCAAATGGCGAAAGAACTCACATTGCAAACTGTGTTGGGAAGTACTCAATTAGCCATAGAGTCTGGAAAACATACGGCAGAATTAAGAGACATGGTGGCGTCACCTGGAGGAACCACAGTTGAAGCTCTTTTAGCTCTTGAAGAAGGTGAATTCAGGTCCACGGTCATGAATGCAGTGATAGCGGCACACGAAAAATCGATTTCTCTTGGAGGAGAATAATACACAATTCATGATAGATATTATTATCGCTTTTCTCTATTTGCTTAATTTAGCGATTTTTGCCAGGGTAGTCATGTCTTGGGTCATACCTAGTGGCCAGTCAAGCAATCCACTAGTCAATATTATCCACGAAATCACAGAGCCTATATTAAGCCCAATTCGTAAAATAGTTCCTAGGGTCGGAATGTTTGACTTTACTCCAATGATCGCAGTAGTCACCTTAGGAATTATCATTAGCGTACTGGGGGGATAGAATTAACCCAATTTAATCTATGTCAATTCGCTATCTATACATCAATTCAATAACTATAGGATCACTGCGGAGCGCTAGAGGTGAGTCTGATTAATCATATGTCGAGAAAAATTTAATGTTGTCAAATATATTCAATTGGCGGGTTATTTGTATCACCATTGTTATTTTTGGCATTACACTCTATGGGCTTATATCTTTTATGCTTGCTAACGGTGTAACCAAAGCAGAGAGGGAACCATTTGCCCATTTCCCTGAAGAATATAGCCTAGAGTTCCAGGACGTTGAGTTCCAAACCAGAGGAAACAATACAACCTTGAAAGGCTGGTTTATACAGTCTCCAAATGAGACGCACTCTCTCATTTTCGTTCATGGTCTAAATAATAATCGTGCCGGTGATGAAGCACTCGATCTAGCTTCGCGCCTCTCTAAGGAAGGGTTTTCAATACTCATGTTTGACCTAAGAGGCCACGGCACATCAGATGACGGAAGAGTATCGGGCGGATATTTCGAACAGAATGACTTACTAGGGGCATTTGACTTCCTGGTACAGCGGGGAGTGGATTCTAACCGCATCGGCGTAGTTGGGTTTTCCCTAGGTGCCGCTATTTCACTATTGACCGCTTCTAAAGAGCCGGATATTAGGGCAGTCGTCTCGGATACAACTTATGCGGACATCTCTGACCTCATAGTTCAAGAGGTAGATCGAACAACCTCTTTGCCAAAATGGATAATCCCAATTTTTAAACCAGGATCGATCCTAGTAGCTAACCTGATGTACAAAATAAAAATAGATGAACTTGTGCCTGAAAAATCCGTTGGTGATATTAAATACCCAATCCTGTTCATACACGGAATGGAAGACACCCGAATTCCATTTAACCATAGCGCAAGAGTTCACGCTAAGGCTCACCCAGATAGTGATATTTGGATAGTTCCTAATGTCGACCATATAGATTCTTTCCTTACTTACCCAGATGAATATACGGATCGACTAATAGGATATTTCAGAAATCAATTAGAATATCCATGAACATAGAATCCCATGCCTTTGAACTGTAAGGAAGCTTTCATTGCAGAATTCACACCCGTAACGGGAGCCCATACTGAACCAGTACTTATTGGGGTCGCATTATATAAAGATGATTAACCAACAAAAAACAAACTCATTCTTGATAATAACTTGAAAATCTTTTATGATCCTGGCAACTCTTCGACCCTATTATCTTAGGCAAATCAATAATCGACGTTAGTCAAACCACGTAAGTTGTGCAGTGCAGGCATGGAGTTTCGTCTTTGCACGCACTCCTGACAAATAAATAGATACCCGCTTAAGGAGGATATTATGAGAATTAAGGTGACACAAGAAGACATCACAAAAGCAAAAACGCCAGCCCTAGTTATAAGTCTATTTCAGGATACCGAATCGTTGGATGAAGCAGCCTCAGCAATCGATTCAGCACTTGATGGGAATATACGTCACCTAATTAATGATGGGGAAATTAAAGGAACAGAAGGAGAATTGACCCTCATACATACCTTTAATAAGATTGGACCAGAGCGTATTTTGGTCTTAGGTCTAGGTAAAGAAAAAGACTTTTCTGCAAATGTTATCAGAAGCGGAATGGGAGACGCCTGTAGATTCCTCAGAAGCAAAGGAGTGGAATCAATGACGACCACATTGCATGGAAGTATATCTGAGGATTTAAACCCCAAAGCCATGGCCCAATCAATAACTGAAGGCGCTATGTTAGGGCTATATAGATTCCAGGAATATTTTGATGCAGAGAGCAATGCCGGATCAATAATGGAAATGTCCATTTTGAATAATCGATCAGAGTTAACTGAAACTCTTCAACAAGGAGTCGAAATAGGAGAAATCATCTCGAGAGGAACTATGTTGTCTCGAGATCTCTCGAGTGAACCCGCCAACATTATGACGCCCTCCAGAATGGCGGAAGTGGCTCAACAAATTTCGGATACCTATGGACTTGAAATCAACATCCTAGAGCGGTCCGATATGGAAGAGCTTGGGATGGGTGCTCTGCTGGGAGTTGCAAAAGGAAGTTATCAACCCCCCAAACTTATTGTCCTCAAATATAATGGAGACCCAGAAAACCCGTCTA
>CAZPLA010000012.1:0-1614 GCA_964587385.1 uncultured Dehalococcoidia bacterium
AGAATACTTGTTAATCCCTTGGTTTGGTGGATGTGGTTTGCCGGCCCAATACTGGTTATGGGTACTTTAATTGCACTCTGGCCACAAAGTACTGTCAGCCTTTCAAGATCAGATTATCCTATATAGATAATTTAGTATCAGGCATAAGGTAAACAAAATGGAAATAGGAATAGGAATACTACTTGCCATCATAAGCATAATCGTTTTGGGATCACCATTCTTAAGAAATGAGAGAATGGATGATGTCTCCGAGGATTTCGAGAAAGAGTTAGTAACTCAAAGACTGGCAATATATCAAAATATAGAAGTGCTAGAAAATGACTTTAGGCTAGAACATATAACTGAAAATGAATACTTAGAGCGATTAAATGATTATCGTTTTCAAGCGGCAGAATTGTTAAGAAAAGAAGATAAAGTGTTAGAGATGGACGATTTAATAGAGAAAGAAACAGCTAAGAATTCCACAGTAAAAGATGACAACACAAAGTGAAAAATGCCTAGGCAGTTTAACTAAATGGACTACGATGGCCATTTACGGAATATTCGCCGTTTTGCTTTTGACTAATGTTCAATCAGCAAAGGCTCAAGAACATACATTAGATATCTCAGGGACAGTGATCAACAGAACACCCGGAGGGGAACCACACTCGAATAGGATAGTAATTCTGCATATTTTCTTGGAGGACGGCCTTAGCAACTTCGATTCTGTTTCTACTAATGACCAAGGAGCCTTTAATTTTACCTTAGATTCGTCGGATAAGATCATTGGATACTTGCTAGTAGTCAATCACAAAGGAGTCGATTACGAACTGGAAATTGTCCCAGATGGAAGACCTACTGATAATCTAGAATTAGAAATATACGAAACTACTGATGAGATAGGTACTATTGAACTCCTATCGAATAGTCTCATGATAGCTGATTGGGATATCTCAAAAAAAACTATTTCAGTGTTTGAGATCGCTCAGATCGGGAATGAGAGCAATAGGACCTTTGTTCCCAATCTCAAAGAGCCAGCAAAAATGGCTTTCTTAAGATTCCCAATTGCAAGAGAAGCTATTGACCTCCAAGTCCAAACTCAGCTTCCAGAAGGGCAAGTAATACAAGTAGACCGTGGTTTCGGCTTAACCACACCAGTACCTCCAGGAGATCATGGGATCGCTTTCACGTATACAATAAATTACGAGGGCTATAGCTTAGATCTATCAAGAACCTTCTCTAGAGGTAACAAGAGTTTCAGAATACTACAGCCAAATGATATCGGGACTTTAATCAGTTCTAGCCTTACAAAAGACAGTGATACTACTATAGGCGATTCAACTTTTAATATTTTTCAAACGAATAACATACCTCCAGGTACTACAATAGACGTCCTAATTCAAGACATTCCTCAACCTTCGTTCTTTAACCAATTACAGGACACATTAAAATCTTCTGCGAAAATCTGGGTTATCCCAGCAATATTATCCTCGGCACTAATTGTGCTTGTTATATTTGGGCTGAAGGGAAGGGGACAAAAAGTCAGCACAAGCATTATAGGCAAAGACGAGATAATAAAAGAGATCATGAACTTGGACGACAAATTTGAAGCCAATGAAATATCTAAAGAAGATT
>CAZPLA010000013.1:0-1545 GCA_964587385.1 uncultured Dehalococcoidia bacterium
GACGGCAGAGTTCTGTTAACTTATGGTAGAAGAACTACACCGTTTAGTATTCTAGGTCTTGTAAGCCATGACAACGGTAAAACCTGGGACACTAATAACAGGTTACTATTGGTAGCTGATTCTGGTAACGACCATGGCTATCCCAGCAATATCCAACGTGATGATGGAGCAATTGTTACGGTCTATTATTCTGACCAGCTTATAGTCAGACGTAGACCTCGGCCGGACATAATAGGAATCCATGGAGCATCGGTCATATACAGTCCGAAGGATCTCCCTTGATTTTTAATTGGTATTTTAACCAATTTCAACCACCGATCGGTTCAAAGAATATTAACTGACTACAACCATATCCTGTCCATGACACATTGGTGACTTAATACGTCCGCAACCTTTGGGACATTCAGAAACATTCACATTGCTTCCATCATCTTTGGTAATGGTCGTGTACTCTAATACAGAACCACATTTACCGCAGTCATTAGGCACTATTTCATATCCACATTCGACGCAAGAATAATTAGACATTTTTCCCTCTTTTAAAAAACCTACGTTATTAACGACTCTAACGGTCAGAAGATTACCTGTCAAACCTTAATATATTTACAGATATCAATATTCATTATTCTGATCAATTACATATGTTTATTGGTTTATTGAAATTTGCCAAAAGACTGAACTCGCAGTTATTGTGTAAATTAATATTTGCGTTATATAAATAATTGATAGGAATTTTAAAGCAACGACATATTTTGAACAGTGTGTTTTATACTAACAAAAACAAACAAGGAACCATCCAATGTCTTTTGACACAATAATCTCAAACGGTACTATAGTTGACGGAACAAATACTCCTCGTTATATATCAGATATAGGTATAACAAATGGTATTATCGAAACGATTGGTACTTTAACCGATGTGGAATCTACAAATCGTATAGATGCATCGCGGCTGGTGATCTCTCCTGGGTTTATTGACATGCATTCTCATTCAGATATCACCCTTTTAGAATATCCAGGCGGAGAGAGTAAAGCCTATCAAGGAGTAACAACAGAAGTTACCGGAAACTGTAGTTATTCTCCATTCCCCGCCGGGAACGGCGGGCCAAAAGCTCTGCAAGATAACCTAGGCAAAACCTTGATAGGCAACGTAGATTGGAGCTGGCATAACTTAGACGAATGGGCTGAATCGATGAATTCTAATGGAATAAGTATCAATGTAGCTCCGCAAGTAGGTCAGGCTGCGATCCAAATATCAGCTGGTGCAACCAAAGACAGAAGAGTTAATGAATCAGAAATAAAAGCTATGAAGCATTTTGCTGAAGAATCAATGGAAATGGGAGCTTTCGCACTATCAACTGGATTATCGTTGGCACCGTCTGGTTATGCAAACACTGACGAGATAGTCGAACTGTGTAAATCTATCCGTGGATACGAGGGGGCTTTCTACGTTACTCATGCTCGTGTGGGAGCAGGCAAACACCTGACTGCAATAGAAGAAGCTATAGAAATTGGACACAGAGCAAATATACCTGTTCAGTTTTC
>CAZPLA010000014.1:0-1860 GCA_964587385.1 uncultured Dehalococcoidia bacterium
GGTTGTCCTTGGACTATTTCCTTATCTACCACAATATTTAATAAATCTATATAATCTGAACCTGCCAGGCTATCTGCAGTGGCCTTTATCTCAATAATTCCAGAGCTGCTTAAGCCATTTTCACTCGTATCAAAACCTATATCATGATCCGAATCGGGATATACCCCGAAACTCAGTATTAAAGGTACGCCAATTGGCAAATTTTTGTCCACCACTAATGATATTGTATGAAGAACATATTCGCCCACCTTCTGATGTACCCTTGGAAGACCCTGTAAATCTGCTTGAGCATATTTTGTGTTGTTCGAATCCAACAAATGCACAAAAACCTTATAATTATGTGGAGCCACAAAATCTATGCGCTCAATAAGATGAATGGTCCATATTTCTTCAGGCTTAGGAACGCTGTCTTTGGAGTCCCTAATAAAACCCAAGAAAGTTCCTCCATTGGATAATGAAATCGGATGTAACGGCACCAAATCCGCGCTAAAGCTCGCCGATGGAGACAATTCTGTAACACGAAAACCTCCCTCTCTAATCTCTCCTTCAGAGAAAACGAAGGGGCGTCCTTCATAATCTGCTTTGCCTAACAAAATCGCTCCATTTGTACTCAAAGGCATGGCTCGATCTTTCCACACCACTCTGGCATTCCTCGATTCTCGCAAAGCTTCCCATTGAATATTGTCACTTGAAGCCATTATCAATAAATCGCGATTAGATTTCATCGCACGTTCTCCAGCCACATCCAAAGCAGCTATCTGATCATCCAGAGAAACCCGACCAAGACCAAGGTCATATCTAATGTTGAAGAATGCATGAGTCACTACTAACAGGCCAAATATTAGAATGCCTATATATCTTATATATTGAATTGTCCGCACACCTATACTAGAATAATGACTATGTCCCCATCTTTTTCCTAACCCCGGCAACACTTTACCTACAAATACACCCTGGACTATAAAAGCAAAACCGTAACTGGACCAAATAAAATGATCTTCGTAACGGGCGGAGAGAATTAATAACATACACGGAGGCAATATATAACCGAGAGCAATCAATCCACCAGCAGCACTTCTTCGACGAATTAGTGCCATTCCTATCAAAACAAGTACTCCCATCAAAGTGATTGTTGGTTGTATTGGTTGGGTCCAATCCAATTGCCAGTTGCCTAATTGTTGATATATGCGAGTAGCCATATGATAATAGTCTTGATTGTCACTACCAACATTGGATTGCACAATACTTGTATCAGCAATGGCAAAGTTTGAGACATTATTTATATTATCAAGATACACACCTATAATCCATGGCATTGTCAACGCAACAGCTAATAAAGCACTAACTAATGTCTGCCGAATTACTTTGGTCCGCTCTTCAGGATGATTCCGCCACGCAACAATTAAAAACACTAACGATAAAGGGAACAGGAGAAACACACCTGGATGACACTGCCCACCTAATGTAAGCATAGGCAAATGAGCAATCCTGGCCCATTTATTTCTACCAAGGTATCCAAGTAGTCCGGTCCACATGTATGCGAGTGCAAAAGGTAACTGTAGTGTGGGGTTCCATATTCCACGAGACATAAACACTGCTTCTGGATGTACAGCAAACAATAGTGCTGAGATTATTCCTACCCGTCTATCAAAAAATCTATTCCCAATAGCGTATATTATGGATGTTGCAAATATATGAAACACTCCGGTAACCATACGGGCTAATCTAGGATCAGCCTTTATCAGTAAGGGTAGAGCATACAGATAGATTGATACAGGACCATGCCACCCACGGAAACTAAAATAAGGCATCGGTGGACCTAATAATCCAAACTCTCCATGCTTAGCAATAGCTAAAGCT
>CAZPLA010000015.1:0-12918 GCA_964587385.1 uncultured Dehalococcoidia bacterium
CTTATATTTTCTATCTCTTATGAATGCTAAGCAAATGTCACCGTCTCAGCTAGTTGGCTATTTAGAATCAATCGTAGGCCCACACTATTACGGTCGACGGGACATAAAGATAAATAGCAACGCGGTTGCCAAGGTTCAAGACTGGATTAACCCACGCAAAGTTATCGCTCGGATTGGTGACCAAAGAACGCTTGGTTCTGCCTTCATAGACGGTCGGAGGTTGCACCTTAAAACGGGATGGGTTACCGTTCGTCTTTCAGGTACCGAACCCCTGATCCGAATTTATGCCGAATCCTGCTGTGATGACATGATAGAATCTATCCTGAATGATACAGTATCCTCAATAAATATATAGGCTATGGTGATGAAACGAAGTGGATGCATTAATGGATTCCGCATTAATTGCTCAAATAGATTCCCACAATCTGCGAAGCCGGCTTAAGCAATTCCCATCGCAATGTACAAAAGCTTGGGAAATGGGACTAGGGTTTTCTCTTCCGTCTGATTATACCAAGGTGGAGCGCATAGTCGTTTTAGGGATGGGTGGGTCAGCTATCGCCGGAGACCTTCTATCTGATTTTCTTCATCGAGTGGATGGACCTAGCATAGAAGTCTTCAGAGATTACGGCCTGCCCGGCAACCTAAACGAAAATACCCTTATAATTGCTTCAAGCTACTCTGGAAATACTGATGAGACCTTGTCAGGCTTTCGTACAGCCTTAGGGCAATCATGTAAAGTCGTTGCCATCACCTCCGGAGGCATAATGGCACGAGAGGCCACAGAGGCCCGAATTCCCCTCTTCTTAATCGACTACTTTGGTGAACCCAGGTCCGCTCTCGGTTTTTCATTTATGCTTCCATTAGCCATCCTTACGCAGCTGCAATTAATTGACGATATAGGATCAGACATACTGGAGACCACGATCCTTTTAGATTCCATCATCAAGAATGAAATTGGCCTGACTGTTCCAACTGCCATTAATCCAGCTAAGCAATTAGCAATCAGTCTACACGAGCGTTTCCCGATCTTCTATGCTGGTGATTACTTCAGAGGAGTCGCTAGAAGATGGAAGACTCAATTCAACGAAAACTCTAAAGTATGGTCCTATTGGGAAGCCATTCCTGAGGTCCATCATAACGCAGTCATGGGATATCAAATACCTAAAGCAATAAAAAATCTTGCAACAATTGTCATGCTTAAACCTCGATTCCTTACCGCGGCAATGGGCCGGCGTTACTCAATAACCGAGCAGCTACTCTCGAAACATGGTGTTGACTATCAAATTGTTGATGGCAAAGGTGAAAGCGTTTTAGCTGATATTCTCGCGACTACTCTACTAGGTGATTACACTAGTTTCTACCTGGCTATTTTACAGGGCGTGAATCCAGTAGAAACAGACGCGATCGACTTTATTAAGGCCAGTTGGGAAGAAACCAATCCAACTCTTTAACGTTTGGTGTATTGAGGTGCTCTCCTAGCCCGCTTAAGCCCATATTTCTTTCTTTCTTTAATACGAGCGTCTCTAGTCAATAATCCGAATTTTTTCAACTCTGGTTTGAGATCCGCATCGAAGGCAACCAAAGCTCTTGCAATGCCATGACCGATGGCCTGACACTGAGAAGACACTCCGCCTCCCTTGACCTGAGCAATCACGTGAAATTTACCTAGAGAGCCTGTAATTTCTAAGGGTTTTTTAATCACAGACTGCCAAATAAACCAGAAGAAAGCGTCCTCCATAGGTTTATCATTTACTCTAATAAGGTCACCTTGCCCTGGATAGAGTCGAACTCGAGCAATTGAGGTCTTCCGCTTTCCGGTACCGTAAAAATATTCCCTATGTTTTGTATCCTGCACCACGTGTAATCTGATTACCTCTCTTTATTATCTGGAGAACTTAACGTTCCATGAGGATGCTCTTCCCCGGCATAAATTTTCAGCCGTCGTAAAAGGTGCCTGCCTTTCACATTTGACGGCAACATCCCCTTCACCGCCAATTGTATCACTCTCTCGGGATGTAACTGAAGCATATCTTTTAGAAGAACACTTTTTAGATTACCAGTGTACCCACTATGTCGGTAATAGATATTTTGATCCAGTTTTCTGCCGGTCACTTTAATCTTGCTTGCGTTAATTACAACAACATGGTGATTAGGGAAAACATGAGGTGTAAAAGTTGGCTTATCCTTTCCCTGTAGCATAAAAGCAATCTTGCTAGCTAATCTTCCAAGAACTTCTCCATTGGCGTCCACCAGCATCCACGAAGAGTCTTGCTCCTCATATTTAGCCTGGTATGTCTTCGGCTGTTTCATTATCTTTATTTCCCTATGATATCTGATCTCTATATTTAATTTCCATCAAACAAAGGCCTCTCGCTGGTAAGGTTGGAAAAGACCTATCGGTAATTATACTACCTTCTAGTAGGTCCTGCATTGTTTTAGGACTAATATAATTTTTGCCAATTTCAACTAATACTCCATTCGTTCTTCTAATTTGATGTGGAAGAAAAGCATTTGCTTCAGACTCTATTAAGACTAACTCCCCTTCTCTCCATATATCCCACCTTTTAACTTCGCGGCAGGTCGATTTACCTTCGGGAACTTGTCCACATAATAGTCTAAAGTTATGAGTGCCAATCAAATAGTTAGCGGCCTGCTTCATATTTTCGATGTTGAGCTCTTGTTTAACCCAAGCAGCTCGATTATACAATATAGGTGAAGGGTTTACACGATTTAATATACTATACCTATATGTCCTCGAAATCGCATCCCCCCTTGATTGGAATTCTAACGGCATTTCATATGTCTTTTGTATTTTTATATCCCATGGAAGGTAATAGTTAAGCGCATCCGTCCAAACTTTAGCCTCTCGATTGATGTCAGTTACAAATTCAATAACCTGACCCAGAGCATGTGCACCCGAATCAGTTCTGCTTGCAGCCTTTATTCGGACTTTCTCACCACATACTTTATTTAATGCCTTTTCTACTCGGTCTTGTATAGTAGGAACATTGGACTGGTATTGGAAACCACAATAATTACCACCGTCGTATTCCAACACCATAGCTAACTTTTTTAGGGAAATGTCCTTTTGTTTCACTTAGCAGATTATTTATACTAATTCCAATTGAGCCAAAGGAGCAGCATCTCCTTTTCTTGACCCTACTCTAATAACTCTAGTATATCCACCCGCTCTCTCATTATAACGCGGCCCAAGAACATCGAAAACCTTACCTACAGCGCGCGAATTAGGAATCGCCGCCAAGGCCAATCGCCTATGATGCAATGTGCCTTTCTTACCGTAAGTAATTACTTTTTCACAAAGAATGCGCGCTTCTTTAGCTCTAGTTACTGTAGTAACCAATTTTTCATGAATTATTAGACTAGTCACTAAAGAACGTAACAAATTCTCTCTTTGATCTGTTGGTCTTCCTAATTTTCGGCGACTTACCCGATGTCTCACAATCTGTTTACTCCTCTCCCTCAGTATCGTCTGCCTCTATGGCGTCTACATCCTCCGCAGACTCCTCTCCGGAGGACTGGCTGCGGCTATAACCAAAAGATTCAAGTTTATCATTCAGTTCATTCAGGGATTTTACCCCAAAGTTGCGAATACTAAACAGATCTTCATCAGTCTTTTCCAATACTTCACCAATTTTATTCAGTTTAGCTCTTTTTAAGGCATTAAGGGTTCTTGGAGAAAGATCCAGTTTCTCTACAAGGGTTTGATATATTTCCGGTGGAATTGCTCGAGCGTTCATTCCACCAGCTACACTTTCATCACTTTCTTTTCCAAGGTTGTTGAACATAAAAAAGTGATTCACGAGAATTTCGGCTGAAGATTTCAATACATCCGATGGACTGACAGTGCCATCAGTCCAAACTTCTAAAACTAATCTTTCATAATCAGTAAATTGCCCGACTCGTGTTTTCTCGATCGAATAATTAACCTTTCTAACGGGGTTAAAAATCGCATCCATCGGGAGAACCCCTCGCGGAAGATCGTCACTTTGAGTTGCTGGTCTATATCCTTTTCCCGTTTCCACATTCATCTCAACCGAAAGTTTCGATTTTTTAGCATCAAGCGATGCTATATGCTGCTCTGGGTTGACTATTTCAAAATCTGAAGAAGTCGCGACATCCCCAGCGCATGCAATCCCTTGTCCACTCATCTCTAATCTCATCTTGCCAGGCCTACCAGTGACAGACCTGATCCGTACCAATCCAAGGTTATGAAGAACATCCATAACCTCTTCAGTTACATGCGGTATGGTCGCATATTCATGTAGGACACCGTCTATTTTAACCCAAGTGATCGCGGCTCCATATATGGAGCTAAGTAAAATGCGACGTAAGGGATTTGCCAAGGTCATGGCATGCCCTCGCTCTAACGGTTCAATATAAAACTTGCCGTAGTCATCTTCCGTTTCCACGATCTCAATAGACGGATTAACCTGTTGCTCCTCAAAAACTGGAGCTTCTTCTGTAAAACTGGAAATATCAAGCATTATTAAGCTACCTCTTGGAATAGAATTCCACAATTAAACGAGTATCAAATGGGGATTCAAGTTCATCATCAGCAGGATGACGAACAACCGTCCCCTGAAGGGTTTTAGTATCTAACGTGAGCCACTCTGGAACCGGCTTTTTAGGCAAGTCCTTCACTAAAGTTTGTACATATTCTGAATTAACGCGAGACTCCTTCCAGCGGACGATATCTCCAGCTTTAACTTGATAAGACGGTATGTTTGTCTTACGTCCATTAAGGAGAAAATGCCCGTGTGCTACTAATTGCCTCGCTTGGCTATGTGAATCAGCAAAACCTAGCCTGCAAATCACATTGTCTAATCTTGTTTCCAATTGCAAAATAAGGTGTTCTCCGGTAGAACTACTACTTTTAAATGCAGCCTTAATATATTTACTGAATTGTGATTCCATCAGTCCATACGTAAATCGTGCCTTTTGCTTTTCTCGCAGTTGCATTCCATAGTCGGAGATACGTCTAAATCGCCTGGTGGACTTGTCGCCTGGCGCCACGCGTCGTCTATCAACAGCGCATTTAGGCGTATAGCATCGCTCGCCCTTGAGGAATAATTTCTCGCCTACCCCTCTGCATCTTCTACATACTGGCCCTGTATATCTACCCAATTGAAAGCTCCTCTTAAACTCTACGTCTTTTTGGTGGTCGACATCCGTTATGTGGTATCGGTGTTAAATCACGGATACTCGCAATGAGTAATCCTGCTCCCTGTAAGGATCTAATAGCTGCTTCTCTTCCCGGACCTGGCCCTCGTATTATGACATCTACCTGACGCAAACCTTGGTCCATTGCCTTTTTAGAGACCTGTTCAGTCGCTTTTTGAGCGGCAAATGCGGTACCCTTTCGCGAACCTTTGAAGCCCGATGTGCCAGCACTGGCCCATCCAATAACATTACCCTCAACATCGGTTAGAGTTACTTGGGTGTTATTGAAGGTGGCATGCACGTAAGCTCGCCCTTTAGGGAAAACCTTCTTTTCCCGCTTTCTACTTCTTTGTCTGGCCATTAAATACCTTTACACTCCTATTTTTTCATCCCAGTTCGTTTGCCTCTTCCTGCAACAGTTTTGCGAGGCCCTTTCCTGGTTCGCGCGTTAGTTTTAGTCCGTTGCCCTCTCACCGGAAGACCGCGACGATGCCTTAGTCCCCTATAAGATCCAATTTCTATCAGACGACGGATGTCCATACCGACCTCGCGCCGGAGATCACCCTCCACTCTATATTCTTTATCCACTATATCTCTTATAAGATTAATTTGCTCATCGGTTAATTCAGAAATCTTAGGCAGTGGATCGTCGAGAATTCCAACTTTGAAAATAACCTTTTTAGCAATGGAAGGACCGATGCCAAATATCCGAGTCAAAGCAACATCTACTCTTTTGTTGTCTGGAATATCAACCCCAAGAAGTCGAACCATATTACTACCCTACCCTTGCCTTTGTATATGTTTTGGATTTGAGCAAATTACGCGTAAAACGCCATGTCGCTTAATTATACGACATTTATCACATCTGGTTTTTATAGAAGCACTAACTTTCATAATTATATTCTCATTTAAATCTATAAGTTATACGACCCTGTGTCAGATCATAAGGAGACAATTCCACTAAAACTCTGTCTCCCGTAAGAATACGAATAAAGTGAAGCCGGATTTTACCAGAAACATGTGCCAAAACGCGATGTTTGTTGGCTAATTCAACCCGAAACATCCCATTAGGAAGTTTTTCCGTTATTAACCCTTCAACCTCTATTGCTTCCTCTTTAGCCATAAACTGAACCTCCATTTACAGAGGTTAATATTTCAGGACCTTCCTCGCTAATTAGGATAGTATGCTCAAAGTGAGCAGACAAACTACCATCTTCAGTTACCACAGTCCATTGATCATTCAATAATCTGGTTTCCCAACCTCCAATATTAACCATAGGTTCTATAGCTATCGCCATGCCACTTACGAGTTTAGCCCCTTTTCCTCCTGGGCCATAGTTGGGTACAGCCGGTTCTTCATGTAAAAATCTTCCAACCCCGTGACCTACATATTCTCTTACTAAGCCATATCCTTTAGGCGCAACATATTCTTCGATCGCAGCTCCTATATCCCCCGTTCGAGCACCAACACGAGCAGCTAAGATCCCCATCTTTAATGCAGTTGCCGTAACATCCATAAGATTCCTTGCCTCGTCGGACACATCTCCTATGCCTATAGTAACAGCTGAGTCGCCAATAAAACCATCAACTGTAGCTCCTACATCAACCTTCAGGAGTTCGCCACCATGCAGGATTCTAGAACCCGGAATTCCGTGCACAATTTCCTCTCCCACCGAGGTGCAAATACTTCCAGGAAAACCTCTATATCCCTTAAATGTAGGCTTGCCACCCAGTCTCAGTATTTCCTTTTCAGCCATCTGGTCTAAATATTTGGTTGTAACACCTGGACGTGAGAGCTGTTTAAGAAGCTGTATAGTCTTGGCTACAACTCTGCCGGCTTTCCGCATCGCCTCTATTTCCTGTGTAGATTTGATGGTAATCCCAGGGTTGTATTCCGGTGCTGAATTGGATGCCGTTTGTAAAACTAAATTTTTATTCATAACTTATCTATTTTACGCGAATTTCTTTTAATTTAGAAGCGATCACAATAATTCTTTATGACATTCTTGCTAACGATAAAAATATAATCACAATTCACTGATCCTACCTGCGACCTCACCTACAGCTCCGATCCCGTCAATTCTCCTGAGACATCCAAGTGCTTCATAATAGTCGATTATCGGAGCAGTCTCTGAGTAATAAACTTCCAGTCGAGTGTTTACCGCTACAGACATGTCATCCTCTCTTTGATAAAGAGGGCTATCACAATGATTACATACGTCTTTTCTTACTGGGGGAGATGATAAAAGATGGTAATTCGCCTGGCATTTAGTGCAAAGTCTGCGACCAGTTAATCTTCTCAGCAGTTCTTCTCTAGGCACCGTCAACAGCACTGCGCAGTCAATATCCGCCCCACTCGCTTGCAAGGCCTTATGAAGACTTTCTACCTGTATCATGTTTCGCGGAAAGCCATCCAAGATAAATCCTTCTTTACTTGAATCAGATAGAACTTCCTCTAAAACCATAGCAATAGTGATCTCATCTGGAACAAGATTTCCTAAACTAATATAACCTTGTGCTTTAACACCAAGCGCCGTACCACGCGTTTGATTCCTTCGAAACAATTCGCCAGAAGCAATATGCTTTAAACCTAATGCCTGAACCAACATTTTTGCCTGTGTGCCTTTTCCGACCCCGGGTGGTCCTAACATCACTATGCGTTTACATTCTTGCATCATCAATTGAGAAAACCTTCGTAGTTTCTCATTTGAAGTTGTCCCTCCAGTTGACGCAAGGTATCAAGGGCTACAGACACCAAGATCAATAACCCCGTACTACTCAACTGTAATGCTTGTATATCAGTTAACAATCCTGCCAAAAATGGGGTAATTGCTATAAAACCTAGGAAAAGAGCACCACCAACCGTGATCCTCAAAATTACACGGTTTAAATAATCCTGAGTTGGCTTCCCCGGACGAATCCCCGTAACAAAGCCCCCGCTTTTTTGGAGGTTTTCGGCTAAATTCTGCTGCTGAAAAATCACTATAGTGTAGAAAAAAGTGAACATGATAGTAAGAACAAAATAAAGACCCCAGTAAACAGGGTTGGCAGGGCTAAAAGCTGTTGCAAAAAATCCGGCAAGATCACCAAACACCCCACCACTCTCGGCTAAAAATGTAGCTATAGTCCCTGGCAAAATTACGACAGAGCCGGCAAATATCAGAGGTATGACTCCAGCCGAATTGACACGTATCGGCAAATAAGAACTTCCTTGCTGCCTGTACATCCTCCCGGACCTGAAAATGCTTTTTCCGTATTGCACTGGTAAACGACGATGGGCTTCATTAAAAACAACTATCAGAGCTATAATTAAAAGACCTATTACAGCGAAGGTGAATATGCCGAATAAATTACCGTCAGTCAGAAAACCTCGTTGTATTAAACTCGGAAAGCCGGAAACTATACCAGCGAAAATGATTAATGAAATCCCATTTCCTATTCCACGTTCGGTTATTAATTCCCCAATCCAAACCAAAAACATGACGCCAGCTGTCATAGAAAGTACAGCAGCAACCGTTGGCAAGAAATTCTCACCTGACAAGCCAATGTGGTCTAAAACTCCAGAGTTTCTGAGCAACAATAATTGCCCATAGCCCTGGGCCATAGCTATAGGAACCGTAGCCCAATGAATAATCCGATTGATCGTTTGCCTACCGTGTTCCCCTTCCTTTGCAATCTGTTGCAATTGTGGAACAACTGGTGTCAACAATTGCATCACAATAGAGGAAGTAATATAGGGAAATACTCCGAGAGCAGCAATGCTCATATTACGCAATGCCCCTCCGCTAAACAGATCCAGAAACCCAAGCAATTGCACGCGTTCAAATAGGTTATCCAACGCCGCCTGATCCACACCCGGAATTGGCACCTGAGCTACTAGGCGAAAGACTCCAAGCATCAAGAAGGTAAAGATAATCCTAGCGCGCAGGTCAGGAACCCTGAGTGCATCCAGCGCAGCCTGTAAAAGCCTAGGCCTGCCTTCTACCTCCGAGGCCATCATGATCCGATAACCTCCGCGGTTCCCCCAGCTTTCTCTATTGCTGTTCGAGCTGATACTGTAAATTTAGAGGCAGATATGGTGATTGCTTTCGATATCTCGTCACCACCCAAAATTTTAACTGGATATTTAAGATTGGGCAACAACCCTTTTTCCAACATTTCGGTTGGACCAATATGGGCACCGCTATCAAATATCTCCAACGAAGTCAATTTGATAAGATGATAACGAGTCTTAAATATATTAGTAAACCCACGTCTTTCGGGCAATCGTTTTATTAAAGGTAACTGGCCACCTTCAAACCCTGGTCTCGGTGGCTTGCCCGATCTCGATTTTTGACCCTTTAATCCGCGGCCGGCGTATGTGCCTTGCCCCGCGCTGTTGCCTCTTCCGATTCTTTTGCGAATATGTCGTGAACCCTTCGGGGGCCTAAGTTCATGTTCCATCATAATTATTTGACATTTTCCTTCGAATTTGTTGGGGATTCCGTATCTGGGATTTCCTCAACTTCAAGCATATGAATTACTTTATTGACCATACCTCTTATGGTAGGACTGTTATAATGGACAACGCTCTTATTTAAACGCGTTAGGCCTAAAGACCGAATGATTCTCGATTGGTTCTTTGCCCTGCCAATAGTGCTGCGCTTCCAAGTTATTCTGAGATTAGACATAGCAGAATTAATCCTTACTTCCATTAGAGTCTGTAATCTTTGTAGCGTATGCCCGTCGCTTAGCTCTTTCAACGGCCGGGTCTCTAAGTTCAGACAGAGCTTTCATAGTCGCATAAACCACATTGATTGGATTCCGCGAACGCAATGTTTTCGCTACGGCGTCCTTTATTCCAGCTGCATCAAGGACTGCCCTTATCGGACTTGACGCAATCAATCCCGTCCCAGCCGGAGCTGGTTTTAATAAAACCCAAGAAGCACCAAAAACAGCTGTGATTTCATGGGGTATAGTACTGATCTTAATAGGAACCTGGACTGATGCCCTCCTTGCAGAAGCATTAGCTTTTCTCACTGCATCTGGAATAGCAGCAGCTTTACCCATGCCTACACCTACCATACCCTCACCGTCTCCTATCACAACAAGAGCATTAAATCTTAAATGACGTCCGCCTTTCACTACTTTAGCTATACGCCTTGTGTGAACCACTTTTTCAGTAATGACTGGACCACCCTCTGATTGAGGCCCTCGTCTTCTATCGAAGTCTTGTTGCATTAAAAAATCAAACCCCCTTTTCTTGCCGCCTCAGCTAAAGCCTTTACTCTACCATGGTATACGTAGCCTCCGCGATCAAAGACTACTTGATTAATACCTTTGGACATCGCTAACTTCGCAATCTTGTCACCAATTAATTGCGATTGTTGGGTTTTATTAATATCCTTATTATCAGCATGAAATTCCTTATCTAACGTCGACGCTGCGACCAGAGTATGGTGCATTTCATCATCTATTATTTGAGCAAATATATTTTTCAAACTCCGCGATACACATAACCGCGGCCTATTAGAAGTTCCCAATAACTTCTTGCGTAGCCTCCGATGTCGCATGATCCGCAAATCCCTGGATCCGTTTTGTTTAGACATAGTAAATGCTTATCTTATCCTAATTGTTTCTTTCTTAGGCAGTCCTAGCTGCCGCTTTACCAGGTTTTAATCTTATAACTTCATCCGAATACTTAATCCCTTTTTCTTTGTAGGCATTTGGGGGCCTAACTTTACGAATCCGAGCCGCTATTTGCCCTACCTTTTGCTTATCACAACCCTGCACATGAACCCTATTATTCCCTTCTACAGTTATTGTCACTCCATCCATGGTATTTACCTGAACTGGATGACTATAGCCTACATTCAAAACTATACCCTGTCCTTCTTGCTGAACTCGATATCCTACCCCCATCAACTCAAGTGTTTTCTGGTATCCTTCTGAAACACCAGTAATAGCATTTGCTATCAAAGTACGTGTGAGCCCGTGTAGCGATCGATGGAACTTATCTGCGGAAAGGCGAGTTACTGAAATAACCTGATCGTCAATTGTTACATTAACTTCTGAATGAACCGTCTGAATTAACTCTCCCTTAGGCCCGGTGGCTGTTAAGCAATTATCTTTCATAACAACCTTGACTTCAGAAGGAACCACAATCACTCTTCTACCAATTCTAGAAAGCGGCTTTTTTTCCTTGATAATATTTTCGCTACCAGACATAACAAAGCACCTCGCCACCAATCTTTCGCTTCCATGCATCTCGATCAGTCATTAAACCCCTAGAAGTAGATATGATGGCCGTCCCAAATCCTCCCGCAACCCTGTGTATTTCGCCTAGTCCCACATAAATGCGCAAACCAGGCTTGCTAACCCTTTTCAGTCCTCGAATTCCGGGGGCCTTGTCTTCCCTATAAAGCAAATGAACTCTTAAAACGTCCTGTGGATCCCCTGCTATAGTTTCGAATTGTCTTACATAACCTTCTCGTCGCAATAATTCAAGAATAGAAATCTTTATCTTGGATGCTGGCATATCCAGCGAAGAATGCTTAACGGCTGTAGCATTCCGAATACGAGTCAACATATCTGCTATAGGGTCATTTATCGAGGACAAAATTCTCTCCTTAAGTTTACCAGCTGGCTTTTCGCACTCCGGGCAATTCACCTCGTAATGCCATTTCCCGAAAACATAGCCGACAGATACCAAAAAATCTTATATAGGCCCTAGGTCTCCCACATCTAGCACATCGATTGTTAAATTGCACAGGAAATTTAGGTGTTCTTTTCCATTTTTCTATTTTCGACTGTTTTGCCAAAGTTCTATCCTATCCTTCCCTAACAAAAGGCATTCCTAGCAATTCTAGGAATCTCACTCCCTCTGCATCGGTTTTTGCAGTTGTACATATAGTAACCTGTAAACCCCTTATTCGATCTACTTCATTATAATCTATCTCTGGACATGTCAGCTGTTCTTTAATTCCAATTGAATAATTACCTCTTCCATCAAAACTCGCACGCGATAATCCCCTGAAATCCCTAATCCTTGGCAAACTAGCGTTCAGCAATCTTTCAAAAAAATAGCCCATTCGCTTTCCCCTAAGTGTGACCATAACGCCGATGGGCATTCCTTGTCTAATCTTGAATCCCGCAATCGCCTTACGAGCTCTGGTCACAACAGGTTTCTGTCCCGATATAATCGTCAAATCTTTTACTACACTGTCTAATGCCTTATTGTCTTCTTTAGCTTCGCCTACACTAACATTCAACGCTATTTTATCCAACTTAGGTACTTGCATAACACTACTGTAATTATATTCTTTCATCATTGTAGGTATTACATGACTCGCGTAAGCGTCAAAGATACTTGGTCTAGCAGCTACCCCGTTGTTAGAACTTTTAGTAGTTGACGGACTTCGGGTTTCACTATCGGTCATTCGTTCCTTAGGTTCTTTAGACTTACTTGAAGCAGTTGTTTTATTAGTTTTGGCAACGGTTTTACCAACCCTAGTACCTCTTTTCGTTGACGCAGTAGCCTTTCGAGTCACTGCCTTCTGGGTAGCAGGTTTTTTGGCTTTTTGTTCGCCATCATTTACTTGTTGGTCTTCAGCCATATCCAATTTATCGCCCGCCATTTTAATTAATAATCTCCTTACATTTACGACAGACCCTTACTTTTGACCCATCATCCAGTGTTTTTGCACCGATTCTTGAGCTAGTATTACAACTTGAGCATATAATCATTACATTAGAAAC
>CAZPLA010000016.1:0-14799 GCA_964587385.1 uncultured Dehalococcoidia bacterium
CCTTCTAGTTTTACAAAACCTCCCAGCGGAATGAGCTTGAGAGTATATTCGGTTTCCCCTTTTTTCCAGCCAACCAATTTAGGTGGGAACCCTATTCCAAACTCGTTAACCTTGACTCCAAAAAATTTAGCTGTTAAATAATGTCCTAGCTCATGTATGACCACTAGGGCTACTATCATGACAATTAGTTCGATGGCTAGGATCATTGTGACATTCCTGCCAACGATAGAGTTTGGAGTCTAGCCCATTTGTCTGCTGTTTGTATGTTTTCTAAGCTATCTGCCTTTGAAAACTTATGATTCAAGAGCACTGAATTTACCAGTTCTGGTATGTCAGTAAATGATATGTGGTGATTTAGAAATAAATCTACAGCTATCTCATCGGCAGCGGTAAGAACTGTCGGATGAGTGCCTCCTTTGATTCCTGCTGATACTGCAAGGGTGAAGCATGGATATTGTGCTTCATCTAGAGGTTTCAATTCCATGTTTGTTGCTACACCTGTATCAAACGTACGCAACCTTGGATTTTGTACTTTTTCTGGATAAAACAATGCGTGTTGTATTGGCAGCCGCATATCCGGAGGACTTATTTGTGCCTTTATCGATCCATCCCTTAGTTCTACCATGGAATGTATCAAACTTTGAGGGTGTATCATGACTTCTATATTTTCAAACTCGACATCAAACAATATATGAGCCTCTATAACTTCGAATCCTTTGTTCATCAGAGTAGAGGAGTCAACTGTTATTCTGTTACCCATATTCCAGGTTGGATGTTGGAGAGCTTGTTTGGGAGTGACGTTGGCGAGTTTAGCAGGATTCATGTTATAAAATGGGCCGCCCGATGCTGTTAGGATTATTCTTCGTATGGGTTGAGATTCACCTTGCAAACATTGCCATATAGCGCTTGGTTCACTGTCTACAGGCAGTAATAAGGCACCAGATCTTTTAGATATTGCCTTTATTAAATCTCCGGCCATTATGATTACTTCTTTATTGGCTATACAAACCGTTATACCTTTTTCAAGAGCCTTAATTGTTGGTATAAGCCCGCTGTTTCCGCTGGTCGCAACCATCACAATGTCTACATTCGGTTGGCATACCATTTGTTCCATAGATAGCAATTGAATATTCTTATTTTTGATTATTGAAGGAGGGGCTTCTATACAATAGACGGACTTGGGTTGAAATTCTTCAATCTGGCTTTCTAAGAGATCATAGTTTTTACCTGCAGCTAAACCAATCAACTCAAATTTATCAGGGAATGTTTTTACTATATCTAGGGTCTGGCGGCCAATAGAGCCCGTTGATCCCAGAACCACTAGTCGCTGCTTTGTCAAACTACCTCCGTACATGCACCCGGTTGTTTTATATCGTCCCGAATTGAAGCACTACATAATTATAAGTGTCAAAAGATAATACGTCACTGGGATAGTGAGCAATAGCGAATCAATCCTGTCTAACATTCCTCCGTGCCCTGGCAAAAGAGTTCCAGAATCGTTAGTTTTAGTGCCCCGTTTTATAATAGATTCGGTGAGGTCTCCTAATACTGCAGTAGCACCCAAAACTAAGCCTAATATTATTTGCTCAATGGGAGAAATTGGTAAGTCAAATAAGGTAGATAATAATAACGAGGCGATCATTGCTGCCGCAATTCCAGCTACTACTCCTTCCCAGGTCTTATTTGGGCTGATGGTTTTTGCGAACTTATATTTACCTATGCTAGTTCCTACGAAATATGCGGATGTGTCTACCGCGAAAGTCAGCAATAATACGTACAAGAGCCAATCTGCTCCGCTATAATTTGAGTGCTCTATTTCTCTTAGTAATAAAGCATGAGATAGTAAAAACCCTATATAAATAGGGCCTATACACGTTAATATCCAGTTTTTAAGGATAGCGGTTCTATTTTTGAATTGTTTAATAACTGTTAATGTCAGAACAAATAGAATTCCAATTACGATGATGTGAATTGAGTGGTTTCCTATTTCATTAGCAAATTGACCGTTAAATACGAATATAGTTGTCCAAATAAAAGTCAAATACAGATAGGTCTGCTTGGTTATTGTTCGTATCATATGGTGGTACTCTATTAGAGACCAAATGGAAACGATAGCAACCAATGCCGTGGTTAATGGATATCCCCAAATTATCGTTGCGACAAGTCCCGGGATACCAATAAGGCTTACCACCAGACGGGACCAAAAATTTTTGGATTTAGGGAACCACCTTTCCAAATCTTCTCCCCCTATTTCTATAAGCAGCGATAGCTTTCTCAATATCTAGTGGCCCTAAATCTGGCCAATAAGTGTCAGTAGAGTAAAATTCGCTATACGCAGATTGCCATAGAAGAAAGTTGCTTATTCGTTGTTCTCCGCCGGTTCGTATGATCAGGTCAGGATCAGGGATTTCTGGTGTGTAAAGATAATTGGAAAATAGTGCTTCGTTTATTTTATCCGGGTCTGTTCCGTCTTTTATGATTCTTCTGGTTGCTTCCAAAATCTCGTCCCTACCACCATAATCGAACGCTACACAAAGGGTTATATAATTATTGTTTTGAGTTAACTCTTGAGCCTTATTAATCGCTTTAAGCAAATCAGGATCTATTCGATCCCTTCTTCCCATGTGAATGATGCGTGCACCTAGTTTATGGAGGGATTTTGATTCTATATCTATTACCTCCCGTAGCATGCTCATAAGTCCTGAGACTTCTGTTTCTGGCCTCGACCAGTTTTCTGTTGAAAATGCAAATATCGTCACATATTTTATTCCTTGAGAAGCCAGTGTTTCTAAAACTAAGCGTATTCGCTTAACACCCGCACGGTGACCATCTAGGCGGGGCAACCCCTGATTGCTTGCCCATCGTCCATTTCCATCCATGATTAAAGCTACATGTAGGGGTACGTTTGAATTATCCATAGTTGGCCGTCCAATAGGGGCTCATCGAGTGTATGGTTTTTGACACTCTCAAATTAGGGGATACAGACAAATTTAGATCACATCTCCAGAAAAGTTTTGGTTAAACTTTCATCAATTCATCTATTTTTGCTGTCCACATAGCATCTATTTGTGCTATATGACTATTAGTCGTTTCCTGTAGTTTGTTTTGAGTTCGTTGTTCCTCGTCTTGAGAAATCTGCTTTTCCTTTTCTAGTGCGCGAATCTTATCCTGTACGTTACGCCGAACATTTCTAATGGCGATTTTCCCATCTTCAACTATTTTACCCAGCGACTTAACCAATTCTTCACGACGTTCTTGGCTTAATGGGGGTATAGGGATTCTTATAACAATTCCATCGTTTGCGGGATTCAATCCAGAAGGTGATGCTAGAATAGCTTTTTCAATGTCTTGTATGGCCCCTTTGTCCCAAGGTTGTATAAGCAGAAGTTGGGCGTCCGGTGTGGTGATGTTGCTCAACTGATTGAGTGGCATGGATGTACCATAGTAACTTACTGGGATATTTTCTATTAGAGTTGGACTTGCTCTTCCAGTTCGTACAGCGCCCAACGATCTTTTAAGGAATTCAATAGCTTGTTTCATACGATGTTCGGCATCAGTTATTAAGTCGGCAGGAGTTGCATTATCTTGTGACGTTTCAGTGTTCATCTATGAAATGTTTCTCCTATTTGTGTTCCTATTTGCTGTCCAGATAGTATGGAAACTATGTTGTCTGGTTGGAATATGTCAAATACTATAATGGGCAGATTGTTATCCATGCATAGAGACAAAGCAGTATTATCCATAACATCCAGGCGTCTATTTAGCGCGTCCATGTAGTCAAGACGATTTATTCGTTTGGCATCTTTGTTGCTGTTTGGATCTGAATCATAGACTCCGTCAACGTTATTCTTAGCCATTAAGAGCACGTCTGCACCTATTTCTATTGCACGAAGAGCGGCAGCCGTATCAGTGGTCATATATGGGTTGCCCGTTCCGGCTGCGAAAAGTACTAAACGGCCTTTTTCTAGGTGTCTCATAGCTCTTCTTCTAATATATGGTTCTGCTATTGATTGCATCTGTAATGCTACTTGAATCCTGGTTATCATGTCGTGTTTCTCTAGAGCATCCTGTAGAGCTAGTGCGTTTATAGTAGTGGCTAGCATTCCTGCATAGTCTGCCGTAGCTCGGTCCATACCATGGTCTGAGGCCTGTTGTCCGCGCCAAATGTTGCCTCCTCCTACTACGGAAGCCAACTGGACACCTAATTGAGTAGCTGCTTTTATTTGCTGAGCGATATAATTGATTGCAGTCAAGTCGATAGAGGATGAAGAGTTGCCTTTTAACGCTTCTCCGCTGAGCTTTAATAATGCCCTTCGATAAACGGATCGTACCACGACGGGTTTAGTCTCCTAAAGCAAAACGAGCAAAACGATTGATTCGGATGTTTTCTCCAACCTTGGCTTTTACTTCTTGAACTACATCTTCTACTTTACGGCTTTGATCTTTAATAAATGTCTGCTGAAGAAGACATATCTCTTCTGCTGGTCTTTCTTCTTGCGGTTCTCTTTCTTCACTACTGATATATACAGGTGACATAGCAGCAACTTGCATAGCTAAATTGTGAGCTAACTCCTTCATTTCTGAAGTTCTGGCCACAAAGTCTGTTTCGCAAGCCAGTTCTACGAGTGCACCAATACGATTACCACTATGAATGTATGATTCTATGAGGCCTTCTGATGTGGTTCTATCGGATTTCTTTGCAGCCGCAGCTAATCCTATCTCTTTTAGTATCTCTTCCGCTTTTGCTATGTTACCCTTAGAATCTTCCAAAGCTCGTTTGCAGTCCATGATTCCTGCGCCGGTTCGTTCTCTAAGGGACTTTATTTCCTCAACTGTAACGTCCAAAGCAACTCCTTCAGTGAAGGCTATTTTTCTGAACCTTGTTTTGCATCAGTATCTGTCGCATCATCTTCATGTTCAGCATCAGCATTGTCTGTTGATGCAACAGCTTCAGGTTGTTCGGGAACAGGATTATCTGTTGATGCAATAGCTTCAGGTTGTTCGGGAACAGGATTATCTGTTGATGCAACAGCTTCAGGTTGTTCGGGAACAGGATTATCTGTTGATGCAATAGCTTGTTCAGCATCTGTATCGTTTATTGGTGCAACAACTTGTTCGATAACAGGGTCGTGCGTTGTTGCTGGAAGGCTGTCTTGTATTAAGGCCATTTTTTCTTGCGTACCTTCTATGGCCGCTGTAGCTATGCGAGATGCTATTAGACGGATTGAACGTATTGCATCGTCGTTCCCAGGTATATGGTGATCTATAAGGTCTGGGTCACAGTTAGTATCTATAATTGCTATTATAGGTATCCCAAGCTTTCTAGCTTCAGCAATGCAGATGGTTTCTTTAGGTATATCCACAACGAACAATGCGTCTGGAATGCGCCTCATATTTCTTATGCCGCGAAAATATTTGTATAATCGCTCCAGTTTTACGTCAAGTACTAAAGCTTCTTTCTTTAGCATTTGGTCCCATTTGCCAGATAATTTATCAGCTTCTAACTCAATCATATAGTCTGCGCGGCTTCTAATAGTCGTGAAGTTAGTGAGAGTGCCCCCGAGCCATCTTTGATTTACGAATGGCATTCCGCAACGTAATGCTTCTTCTTCAATAGCTTCTTGAGCTTGCTTTTTAGTGCCAACAAACAAAATCTCTCCACCGGATGAAACTATTTCTTTTGCTGCAGCGGCACTTGCTTCAAGGCAACGCAAGCTTTTTTGCAAGTCTATAATATGAATGCCATTACGTTCTGTGAATATATATGGCTTCATTCGGGGATTCCAACGACGCGTTTGATGTCCAAAGTGCACTCCCGCTTCCAAGAGTGCTTTCATCGAAATGTATCCTCGTTCTTCTTGAAGTTGTTCAGTTTCCTGAACCATATGATATTTTCCTATAGATATAATTTCGGATGGTCCGACGGCTGAGTATAGCATAGGGTCATATATTCAGCAACGACGACAGATAGATAAATGAGGCATTTGTAGTTTTATATAGGCGATAATATGTACAGATTTAATTAAGTTTGTAGTTTAACTGTCATAAACGGTTCGCGTTGACAAAATATACTTAATCATGGCACCATTGTGGCCAGAAATTCGTTCGGAGTGTATTGTCGAATGATATAAGCATTTACTTATATCTTATAACTGAGGAAATAAGTCTCGCTTTTGGTAGATGCGAGGCTTTCGTCTTCTTCAGAGATAAATTTTAGAGTTGTAAAGCACGAGGTTAATCATAATGTCCAGTAGAAATTTATTTCCGGTAACTGTCGTTGGTAGTTGGGCCAGGCCTAGCTATCTAATTAAGGCCCTGCGGAGCAGGCAAGCGGGAGAAATAACATTTAAGGATTTCAACGAAGTAGCAGATAGGGCTGTGCTTGAGGCGTTAGAACTACAAGAACAGGCAGGCGTTGATCTTATCACTGATGGTGAACAACGTAGAGATAACTTCTACTCGTTTGTAGTAGAGAAACTTTCTGGGATGAAACTGACGAAAGTATCTGAGTTAATGGATTACGCAAAAGATAGAGCGCGATTTGAAGAAGTTCTCCGTGCTCTGGATGTTCCTGCTTTTGCTATAAAGAGCCCAATAGCAATTGACAGGATACAAGTTCAAGAGCCGTTGGCTTTGGATGAATTATCTTTCGCAAAAGAACATACTAATCGTGATATCAAGGTAACTTTACCAGGCCCCTATATGCTTACTAGGGCGAGTTGGTTTGAAGGACTGACTGATAAAGTTTATCCGGAACCCGAAGACCTTGCTAAAGATGTGGTCAAAATTCTTAGAGACGAATTTGAAATTTTGAAGAATGCAGGAGTTGATTTCATACAGTGGGATGAGCCTACATTGTCGCAAGTGGCATTTGGCGAAGAGACCAAGGAAACGTTCATGTGCGCAGCTTTGCCGAATAGACGTGATCCTTCTGAAGAATTGGAATTTGCGGTCAGATTAATGAATGAAACCATGTCTGGATTAACTGGTGTAAAAACTGGAGTTCATATTTGCCGTGGTAACTGGAGTAGAAGAGAGGACGTTTTGTTAGAAGGCAACTATGGTCCTCTATTGCCATATCTTGTAGAAATGAATGTAGACCAACTGGTGTTGGAGTGCGCTACTCCTAGGGCAGGAGATATGGAAGTTTTCAAAGAGTATGGGAATGAAAAAGAGATTGGATTTGGTGTCGTAAACCCGAGAACGGATGAAATAGAATCTCCTGAACAAATAGTATCGCGTGTTGAAGAGCTATTGAAGTATTTTGACCCAGATAAGATATACCTGAATCCAGATTGTGGATTTGGGACATTTGCTGAAAGGAATATAAATACTAATGAAGTGGCTGTTAATAAGCTCAAATCAGTATCTGTAGCGGCAGACATTTTGAGAAATAAACATAGCTAATAGATCATGCCAATTTACGGCAACCGGAGGATAAAATGGCCGATAATGTAATAATAAATGGATTGGATCAGGGTAAACTTAACGAAGTCCTGGAGTCATTCAGAACCCAGGAGGTATTTGAAGCAGTAACGGGTCCTTGGAAATCGAGAGTGGTTTGGCAAAGTGGTTTTCGTGTTAAAGCCTACATGCGTCAGCATGTGGTAGAAATGGATGAACCAGAAGGACTCACTGCGACTGATACTGCTACTAGTGCGCACGAACAACTCTTGTCTGCTATGGGTAGTTGTATGGCGGTTGGATTCGTATTGAATGCTACTAAGAGGGGTATAACCATTCATGATTTTGAAATTGCCATGGAAGGTAGTTTCGATAATATCAGGAAATGGGCTGGAGTAGAGGATAGCGGTAATCCAGGATACGGTGGGATTACTGCTAAAGCGTTCGTTAGTGCCGACGCTGATGCATCTGTATTACAGGAAATATGGGATCTGGCCGTTGAAGGTTCTCCGGTAACCCAAACTGTCAAAAGAGGTACTACTGTAACTGCGGAATTTGAGGCAGTTTAGTAAATTAGCATAAATGAAAACGAGGTTTCGTGATCGGCGATGGCGTCGTTTGCGCTAGGTAGGCTGACCTAAGCGGCGTAACATGCCCTTCAGAGTGGCTTAGTTAATTATGAGGTTCAAAGCCCTTTGATCACAATTGACCTTAGGTTAGCTTCGTGTTGTTACATAACTCATATATGGAGATGCAATGATAACTTTTGAATCAGCTAATTGGGTGGAACAGAAGATAGGCCAAGATGGATTTCTTATTCTGGACCCGCGTAGTTCTATGCAGTATTTGAAAGGACACATAAAGGGAGCTATCAGTTTTCCAGTAAAGAAGCTATTTGATAGCAACGGTAAATTATTGGAAGTAAACCAATTAGAACAAGTATTAGGATCAGTCGGACTAGACAACAATACAGTGCCTGTTTTGTATGATCGGTATGATGGTCAATCAGCCTCTATTCTATCTTGGGCAATGGAATATGTTGGTTGTAATGACTTACGGATTATGGATTCATTTTTTGAAGGATGGGCTTCTCAGACTCGCCAAATATTTTATCGACCAGTTCCACCTGTGGAGCGAAAATTTGTTGCTAACATCAAGGCTCACATACGAGTTTCTATGGAAGACGTTGTAGATGATACTGAATCAAAATTGATAGACTTCCGTTCTTACGAAGAATTTGCTGGAAATCCTGAACTGGATAGTAAGCCTGGTCATATACCTGGGGCTCAAAATATAGAATGGAATAAATTAGCTGGTATTGATGGACAATTTCTAGTTTCTGATGATGAGTTGGTTAATATCTTTAATCAAGTTGGATTGGATAAAAAAGATGAGATTATAGCCTACTGTCGCTCGGGTAGACGGGCTTCGCTAGGGTTTGTTGCGCTTAACAAATTGGGCTACAAAGTAAAACTTTATGATGGCTCGTTTTTGGAATGGTCGACAAACGATCAACCGGTGGATGACACATTAGCGTAGACCAACTTCTTAATAATTCAGTAGGTAATCTATTTCGCTCACGCATATAAATTAAATGAAGGCATATTATTCCAGGTGTCTTATTTATAATTATTTTAGTACTGGATTATTAATGCGAAGCCCCAAACTGGATGCCTCTTTATGCGAGCTTCAACTTCACAGATCTTTTATGGATTCGGTATTCGCCAGATTTGGCTAATGTTTGAGCCACGTATTGTTGTGGCACATCAACCAGTGTGTGTTTATCCAGAATACTTATAGTACCAATGGTATTGCCAGGAAATTCTGCATGGTAGGCGATCGTGCCTACGACATCAGCAGGTCGGACACCATGGGATCTTCCCGCTCCAAGAGTCAGTCGGACCATTCCTTTTTTGGAAAAACCATTGGCGCCATTGCGAGCTTTTCTTTTTTTAATGGATTTGTTTTTACGCTGGGAATTCTGGAACCGCCCTTCTTGTACTTTACTAATCTGAGCAATAGGGCGCTGCTTCTCCTCTCTACGCACCATTTTAAGGGCTATTGCAGCAATTTGGAGTGGATCGTGCCCTATTTCTACCAGTCGGTTAACCATCTGTAATTCCTTTTGACAACGACCGCGGTGCAACCAGACCATCATCTGCTCTAGTAACTGCGTCTTCCGATGCTCCTCGATTTCCTCCGTTGTGGGAATTTGTTTCCTCGTGATCTCCTGTTTGGTAAACCCTTCTATCCTATGTAGGCGCCACAGTTCCCTCGTTGCCAATAGGGAAATGGCAATACCCCTTTTGCCAGCTCTTCCCGTCCGTCCAACGCGATGCACGTACAATTCCGGTTCCTCGGGTAAGTCATAGTTGAATACGTGCGAAATGTCGTTAATGTCCAATCCCCGGGCTGCCACATCCGTAGCGATAAGTATAGTAGTTTGATTATTCCGAAAGCGATGTAAAACCTGTTCTCGAGTCTGCTGGTTCAGGTCGCCATTTAAAGCCTCGGCAGGAAAGCCGCGTCCGATAAGCTCATTCACTAAATCACTTGTGCCGGCCCGCGTCCTAACAAATATGATTGCGCTGGTGATATCCTCAATCTCAAAGAGGCGCGTGAGAACAGCTAGCTTATCCTCTTTATTAACCAGACAGTATTTATGTTCAGTTGCATCAACTGTGAGATGTTTACTTTTAATGGTGACTGACTTTGGAGAATGCATGTATTTATTAATCATTCTGCCGAGTTTCGGCGGGATGGTAGCAGAAAAGAGAGCGGCTTGATGTGCTGATGGGAGTGTACTTAGAATATCCTCCATATCCTCCATGAAACCCATACTGAGCATCTCATCAGCTTCATCAAGAACAACGGTGCGCAGAGAACTTAGGTCGAGCACTTTCTTATTTATAAGGTCCAATAAGCGCCCAGGGGTACCTACTACAATATCCACTCCCTGTTTGAGACGATTGATCTGCAGGTCATACCGTTGACCTCCATATACTGCAAGAACACGCACGTTTAGACGCTTTCCGTATTCATATGTAGCCTTAGCTACCTGTATTGCTAGTTCCCGTGTCGGAGTTAGGATGAGAGCCTGTATGCCAGAGCAGTCCCGTTTCAAGGTTTGAAGAATGGGCAACATGAAAGCGGCGGTTTTTCCGGTGCCTGTTTGGGCCTGGCCGATTACATCATTACCATCCAACATCAACGGGATAATCTCTGATTGAATCGGTGTGGGTGTGATATAGCCAAGATCAGATACGGTCTGATCCAGTTGCGATATTAAACCCAATTGGGCAAATGCGGTTGTCATTGTACTCCTACCTACGTCGTTAAAAATCCGCTGTCACACCATAAATACCACTGATCACTCGTATAAAGGTCAGGCGGCATTCAGTTGGCCTACCAAAGGCAACGGTTCTATTTGAACACAAATCTCGACTCAGATACCTATAAAAAGGGGCTATTATTCACTGTTTTATTAATATCCGGTACGTTTTATTTAAATAGTTAGGAATCAAAGCTAACCAAACTCAGATCAGTACGGAAGTGCTCAATTATTTCAATAACTCGTACAGGATCTCTAACTAGATAGTCACGGGTAGCAGTCACTATTTCTAATATGGTGGTTCGCTTATGCCATAAAAGATTACTTTCAAATTCAGTTAGGAAACGACTTTATCAAGCATTGGACAGAGACATACTGAAGTCTCTTTCTATAAATTCCGTGTCTTCTGGGCTTAAAGCTTTGTTTACGCTAAAAGAGCCTTCTATGCTCAAATCGTCTCTTCTTGTAAAAGGCCGGTTTGGATCAGGGAATTCAGGGTCATAGCCTTTTCTATCGAGGAACCTTTGAAGTAATGAAGAACGTTCTATAGCTATCTTAGTTGCAAGACTGCCTGTAGATTCGAAATTGTATAAGACTCTAGATGTGTCCGCCATTTTGCACCAATCCTATGCTGAAATTTTGCATAATACAGTTTGAACTGTCTTATTATATCGCTGATGTAATTATACACAGAAATGACAAGTTCATGTTATACCACTTTCATGTTGAGCATTTTGGATTGTCAGATTGCTAACAAAGTAGAGCATAGTTATAATGCATCTTTGAAGTACATCTGATCACATAGGAGGTGCCGTCCTGCGAAACTTCGAATATTTCTCTCCAACTACTCTTGGTGAAGCTATAAGTTTAATAGCGGATCAGAGGATAAGCACAAAAATTTTGGCTGGGGGAACGGATATATTAGTTCAGTTGAGATCTGGTCGATTTAATGTTGATCGTTTGATTGATGTGAAAAAAATTCCGGAAATGAATGAACTTAGCTATTCCGAGACGGACGGACTTTTTTTGGGTGCTGCCGTTCCTTGTTGCAAGATATATGAAAATAATGATGTTTGTGAGATGTATCCTGGTGTAGTTGATGCTGCTTTTATTATAGGAGGCATTCAGATACAGGGTAGAGCAAGCATAGGGGGTAATCTTTGTAATGCTTCTCCCAGCGCTGATGCCATACCCGCGTTGGTTGTATTAGGTGCTACATGTTTGATCGAAGGTCCAAATGGTCGTCGTGAATTAGCTGTAGAGGACTTTTGTACGGGCCCTGGCAAGAATGCACTTGACTCAGGAGAGATTCTAGTAGCTCTAAAATTTCCTCCTAAGGTGGCCTCGTCTGGTGCTCATTATCTTAGGTTTATTCCTAGGAATGAGATGGATATCGCTGTTGCTGGGGTTGGAGCTTGGGTTTCTTTAGATGAAAAATCGCATAGAGTAAAACAAGCTCGGATTGCGCTATCAGCTGTGGGACCAACGCCAATATTTGCTAAAGAGGCAAGTGATATTCTGTCCGGGCTTGAGCCCAACGAAGAATCATTTGAACTTGCTGCACAGCAAGCCCAGAAGGCTGCCAGCCCAATAGATGATATGCGTGGAACTGTTCGTCAGAGAGTGCACTTAGTTGGAGTGCTTACTAAAAGAGCTTTACGAAAAGCAGTTAATAGGGCAAAGGAGTCTTAGAAAATGAGTGAGAAGGTACATATTGAGACAAATATCAATGGTTCGCAAGTGGAGTTTCTTTGTGAACCTAGACAGAGCCTCCTAGAAGTATTACGTGATGTTTTGGATATGACTGGGACTAAAGAGGGTTGCAATGATGGTAATTGTGGGGCCTGCACGGTAATAGTTGACGATAGAATAATTGATTCGTGTTTGATGCTTGCTGTTGAGTCACAAGGCAAAAAGCTGACCACAATTGAAGGTGTGGCCTATACTGATCGTCTACATCCATTGCAGCAGGCTTTTCTTGAAAACGCTGCTTTACAATGTGGCATCTGCACACCTGGATTTATAGTAGCGGCTAAGGCATTGTTGGATAGGGAGCCCGATGCTGATGAAGGGCGTATACGTCAATGGTTGGCAGGGAATCTTTGTAGATGCACTGGGTATGACAAAATAGTACGAGCTGTTCTTGCAGCGAAAGAAACTATGAAGAATGAGTAACATAGAGGTTGGCAAATCTGACGGTCTAAAGTTTGTCGGGAGTCGGCCCATACGCCACGACGGTTTAGAAAAAGTTACAGGGCAAGCTCGTTATGGTGCGGATATAAACCTTCCACAAATGCTTTATGGAAAAATTCTTCGAAGTCCCTATGCGCATGCTCGAATCAAATCTATAGATTTTAGTCGTGCCTTGGCTTTAGAAGGGGTGCAAGCGGTCGTTACTTCGGCAGATTTGCCCAGACCTTGGCTTACTGGTGAGATGGAGATTGATCCTAAATTAGTAAATACTAAATTTGCGAGTAATAACGTATTAGCTGGTGAAAAGGTACTCTATCAAGGTCATGCTGTTGCTGCGGTGGCAGCGTCTAACGTGTATATAGCTGAGAAGGCTTTGGATCTTATAGACGTTTCCTATGAAATACTTCCGACAATTTTGGATGTTATGCAGTCCATTGAAATAGATGCTGAAGTTATTCATGATGGTATGTTTCCTTATCCTAAATCTGACTTGATTGCTTCTAAATTTAATAGCAGTCTAATAAATAATTTTAGATCTGGGATGTCTAATAATCGCGAAGGTGATGATAGTAAATGGTCCAATATAGCAGGCTATTACATTCAGGAAATTGGTGATTTGGATAGGGGATTCGCCGAGGCTGATGTAGTAGTGGAAAGAGAATACAATACTGGTTCTGTTCATCAAGGCTATATAGAGCCCCATAGTGCTACTGCAATATGGAATAGAGATGGGAAAGTCACTATTTGGTGTAGCTCTCAAGGACACTTTGGAATGCGGGATCAAACAGCTCAAGTTGTTGGTATTTCCTCTTCAGATATCAAGGTTATACCTATGGAAATTGGTGGAGGATTTGGAGGCAAGACGACTGTTTATTTGGAACCTGTAGTAGCAATCCTATCTAAGAAGACGGGTCGTCCGGTAAAAATCACGATGACGCGCCAGGAAGTATTTGAAGGGACTGGTCCAACACTCGGATCATATATGAAGGTTAAGATTGGAGCCACAAATGATGGAATGATTACGGCTGCGCAGGCGCTTTTGGCTTACGAAGCCGGTGCATTTCCAGGCTCACCTGTTAATATGGGCGCTCAATGCATTTTCGCTCCATATGATATTCCCAATGGGAAAGTGGAGGGTTTTGATATATTGGTTAATAAACCAAAAGTTGCGGCTTATAGAGCACCTGGTGCTCCCGCGGCTGCTTTTGCTGGAGAAACAGTAATAGATGAACTTAGCTCTAAATTAAATATAGATCCTTTATTGTTCCGTCTTAAGAATAGTGCGAAAGAAGGGACTAGGCGTATTTCTGGACCTGTTTTCCCTAGGATTGGATTTTTGGAAACAGTAGAAGCTAGTAGAAGCCATCCGCATTATTTATCTGATTTCGGAGGCCCTAACCGAGGACGTGGCGTGGCCGCAGGTTTTTGGTTTAATGGTTCGGGGCCTTCCAGTGTTATAGTTAATGCTAATGCCGATGGGACGGTTAGTCTAATTGAAGGGTCGCCTGATATTGGCGGCACCAGAGTGGCTGTCGCCATGCATGTGGCTGAAGTTTTAGGCATACCCATTGCTGACGTACATCCGTCAATAGGCGACACTGATTCAATTGGATTCACATCCATGACAGGGGGAAGTAGCGTTGCATTTAAAACTGGATGGGCTGCTTATCAAGCTGCACAGGATTTAAAAAAGCAAATGATTGAAAGAGCTTCTGACATATGGGATGTAGAAGCCGCAGAGGTTAGTTTAAAGGACGGTAAGTTCAGACATTCAATAAATCAAGATTTGCAAATGGATTTTAAAGAACTAGCATCCATATTGAACACTACAGGTGGACCAATAGTTGGTAGTGCTGCTGTTAATCCAGGTG
>CAZPLA010000017.1:0-6646 GCA_964587385.1 uncultured Dehalococcoidia bacterium
AAAAGCCAGAACTTCCCAAGGCAACTATCCAATAGAATTTTACTTGATAACAGAAAATGAACTCGAATACATTATTTTAGAATCACAGGGCAAACGTAAATGGATTTTTAGATGGAAGGCTTAAGATTTAATTAATATAACCCTTTTTAGCCAATCAATTTATCGGGCACGTATAAGATACCTTAACGAATAAATCCTAATCTGTACCATCTCCTTCCAAAGCAATTTCTGGAAACATCCTGTGGAATCCTTTGGTTATTAAATCCAGTCCCCGAATAAACGTCCTTGTATCAGACCCTAGTCCGATACGAAAAAATCCGTCCATACCAAAGCTGTCTCCTGGCACAACAAAAACGCTTTCATTTTTCATCAAATTATGAACCAAGTTAGTGCTATTAACATCTATGTTGTAACGAACATATACGAATCCTCCTGCTTTAGGAGGAATGAAACTCAGGAAGTGTGAAAAGGGAGTTACCCAATTATTAAATGCTTCCAAATTACGGATAAGAAGGTTTTCCGTTCGAACCCTTATAGCTTTCATAGTTTCAGGCTCCAATACCTTGCAGGCTATGTATTGAGACAAGATAGAACTTGATATAGTTGTATAGTCTTTAATTCCCCAGGCATCTTCTATCAATTTTTCTTTCGCAGCCATCCAGCCAATTCTTATGCCAGGGTGTGCTAAGGATTTAGAAAGGCCAGAAGTAACTATCGTATTTTCATATAAGCTTTGGAAGCTGGTTGTCTTTGGGCGACCAATCTCAGCCCCAATATAAACTTCATCGGAATGTATATATGCACCAACTGAGTTTGCTATCCTTGCAACCTCTATCATGTCTTCTATTTCCATTACAGATCCCGTTGGATTGTTTGGATTACACAAGGAGATTAGCTTTGTATTTTGAGATACTGTATTCCTAAGTTTATCCAAATTCCAAGACCAATCTGACTCCTCTTCTAATGGAATAAAGCTGACTTTAGAGCCTAAGGATTTTGCGATTCCGCTCATTGATAAATAATTAGGAGTCATCATCAAAAGTTCATCCTCACCTGAAAGCAAAAGTGTTGCTGTCAGGAAAATGGCCTCTGATGAACCTGATGTGACCAAAACATTACTTGCAGTATGACCTTCATAAAGTAAAGCAATCCTCTCTCTTAATTTAGGTTCACCGATAGTATGTCCATATCCCAAAGGCAAACTTAATAGTTCTTCTAATTCAGATTCGGACATCAACTCCTTTAAGGACATAGGGTCAATGCCACTCTCGCTGAGATTCACATCCACCCAGTTTTCGTTCAATGACTGAATTCTCTCTAATTCAAATGGTTCAAATTTCATTAATCTACATCCTCCTAATATGGGAGTTGAACTTAAGCTATGTCATTCACTCATACTTGTTCATTACCCATAATAGAGCATCCAGGTGTTTACTCTTTTTAACTTAATAAGATTTGGGCTACACGGTCTCCCATCTTAAATGTGCTGACGGATTGGACATCCTGATCTCCTGCTATATCCATAGTTCTAAATCCCTCCATTAGAGCTGACTCTATGGCTTGATCTAGAGCCTCAGCTTCTTGATGCAATCCCAGTGATAATCTAAGCATCAAAGCGACGCTGAGTAGAGTGCCTATAGGATTAGCTATCCCTTTCCCTGCTATATCAGGAGCACTGCCATGAATTGGTTCGTATATACCCAGTGAAACAAAATTTCCTAGCCCATTGGCATGTACTGCAGATAAACTAGCAGATGGTAACATTCCCATAGAACCCGAAAGCACGGCAGCTTCATCCGTTAAAATATCACCAAAGGTATTCTCAGTAACAATAATGTCGAAACTGGAAGGATTTTGGATAAGTTGGCTGGCAGCATTGTCCACAAGCATATGGTCCAATCTAACACCTGGATATGATGGTGCTATTTCATCAGCTATTTGTCTCCATAAACGAGAGGTCTCTAAAACATTAGCTTTATCAACAGAGGTCAAATGTTTTTTTCGTCTTTGCGCTAGCTCGAATCCTACTCGAATAATACGGGATATCTCTTCCTCAGTGTATCGCAATGTATCAACACCTCTACGGCCCTTACTATTCTGCCAACGCCGTTTAGGCTTTGCAAAGTAGAGGCCCCCAGTCAATTCTCTTACCACGATCATATCTACTCCATGCAGCAATCTTGCTTTAACTGGACTAGAATCTATAAGAGAAGGAAATACACGTACCGGACGTAAATTGGCAAAAAGCCCTAATTCTTTGCGCAAAGCAAGCAGTCCATCTTCAGGCCTAACCTTAGCTGCCGGATTGTCCCATTTGGGACCTCCCACTGCTCCTAATAGTATGGCATCACTTTGCCGACATCTTTCCAAAGTCTTCAATGGCAGTGAAACACCACAGTGATCTATAGCGTTTCCACCTAAAGATTCATAATTAAGCTCAAATTCATGCTCGAAAACAGAGCCAATTGCTGATAGTATCTTAACTCCCTCGGCAATCACCTCAGGACCAACTCCATCACCTGGCAGGACTGCAATAGACGCTCTCATGGTTCCCCCTAAATTCAAGTTACAAGGTTATGACGCCTTTCGTAGTCAGATATTTTATCTTCGTGGAGTAACGTGAGGCCCAGGTTATCGAATCCATTCAGTAGACAGTAACGCCTAAACTCCTCGATTTCAAAAGAGATCTGAAGACCATGCTCATCTTCTACAGTTTGGGATTCCAGATTTACTGTGAGGGTATAATTTGGGACCGCAAGTGTTTTATTCATGATCTCATTAACTTGAGATTCTTTTATTGCCACAGGAAGAATGCCATTTTGGAAACAATTATTATAGAAAATATCAGCAAAACTGGGTGATATAAGTGCTTTGAATCCATAATCCATTAAAGCCCAGGCTGCATGTTCTCTAGACGATCCACACCCAAAATTACGTCCAGATACTAAGATGCTTGCATTCTCATATCTGGGTTCGTTCAAAATGAAATTCGGGTTTGGAGTACCATCTCGTTGAAAACGCCAGTCGTTAAACAGGAATTTCCCATATCCAATTCGCTCAATTCTTTTTAGGAATTGTTTTGGGATGATTTGGTCAGTATCAATGTCAACTCGATCCATTGGCAGAACGATTCCTGTATGTTTAATGAAAGCTTCCATATGATTATTTCCACTCCCGTATGTCTACAAATTGCCCGTGGATTGCGGCGGCGGCGGCCATCTCTGGGCTTACCAGATGAGTACGTCCTCCCTGACCTTGCCGTCCCTCAAAGTTCCGATTGGAGGTAGATGCACAACGTTGGCCAGGCTTTAGAATATCTGGGTTCATTCATAAGCACATAGAACATCCTGACTCACGCCATTCAAAATTGGCTTCTTTAAAAATTACATCTAATTTTTCAGCTTCAGCTTGTCGCTTAACCATGCTGGATCCGGGAACAACCATTGCATTAACATTCGGATGCACTTTACGCCCCTTTACCATGTTGGCAGCAGCACGCAGATCTTCAATTCTGCCATTAGTGCAAGATCCTATAAAAACACGATCGATGATCATATCTTGGATTCTGGTGTTGGGCTTGAGGTCCATGTAATCCAACGCCCTCTCAGCGGCTTCTCTATCTGCATCAAAAGCAAATGTGGCCAAGTCAGGAATTTTTCCCGTGATCGGAGCCACCATTCCAGGATTTGTACCCCAGGTCACATGCGGTTCAAGATTGGTCGCATCAATTTCAATTATTCGATCGTAAACCGCTCCATCATCTGTTCTTAATTTACGCCACTGTTGAATAGCTTCCTCAAAAGCTTCTCCTTGAGGACTTCTGGATCGCCCGCGTAAATACTCGAACGTTATATCATCTGGTGCTATCATTCCCGCCCTAGCACCACATTCAATTGACATGTTACACACTGTCATTCGTCCTTCCATAGAAAGAGATTCAATTGCCTTCCCTGTATATTCAATTACATATCCTGAAGCCCCATCGATCCCGATCTTTCCAATGATGCCCAATATTAAATCCTTGGCAGAAACACCAAAAGGTAACGAGCCGTTCACTCGTATTTCCATAGTTCGTGGTTTCAATTGAACTAGGCATTGAGTAGCTAAAACATGTTCTACTTCAGAAGTCCCAATACCAAATGCTAGTGCACCAAAAGCTCCATGAGTAGACGTATGACTGTCACCACATACTATGATCTTACCGGGTTGAGTAACTCCCAACTCCGGTCCTATTACATGAACTATCCCTTGCTGTGGACTAAACATATCGAAATATTCAATTCCAAACTCTTTGGTATTTCGAGTGAGAGCTTCCACTTGCTGAAGGGCAATTTCATCAGTTATAGGCAAAGCTCTGTCCCATGTTGGTAAATCGTGATCAACTGTAGCTATAGTCAATTCTGGACGTCTTACATTGCGACCTGCTATTCGTAAACCGTCAAACGCCTGAGGAGACGTTACTTCATGGACCAAGTGTAGATCGATATAAAGCAAAGCCGGCTTTTTGGGCTCCTGATGTACCACATGGGAGTCCCATATTTTTTCGAACATCGTCTGCGCGGTCATCTGCAATACCCCTTATCTAAACAGTAATATATAAAACCAACTACTATCAGCGGAAGATTATAGATACCTACCATAAATTGAGCAACAATTAATATTCACTATTCAAAAAAAGAAAAATCAACAAAATATGGAACCGATTCCGATTTTAACCTATAAAACTACGGATTAGGGCCAATTCCTATGATCTTCTCAGATCCCTCCATCGTCAACAAACGATTTAAAGCGTTCAGATACGCCTTGCCACTCGCGACAATTATATCCGTATCTGACCCTCTCCCTAAATATATTCTTCCATTCTGCTCTATCCGAATAGTAACTTCACCCAAAGCATCAATTCCTTCGGTAATGGCCTGTACAGCAAATTCGGAGAGTGTGTTAGGCAATTGAACGATATTATTGATGGCCTTACACACAGCATCTACCGGCCCAGCACCTGTAGATGTGTTTGAGTGGATTTCCCCATCTGGGCTTTTCAAACGTATCGTTGCAGTCGGCGTTACCTGATCTCCAGTGGAAACTTGGAGATAATCCAAGATGTATGAGAACGAATCATCTACAATACGTTGTTGATCAGAGACCAATGATTCGAGATCCTTATCCATGATATCCTGTTTCTTATCAGCTAAATTCTTGAATGCCTCAAAGGCCTGATCAAGTTGTTCCCTTGATAAAGAATACCCTAGTTCTTCCAATCTGGACCTAAGTCCGGCACGGCCACTTAATTTGCCAAGTACAATAACGCTTCCTGGCCAACCTATGGAAGCAGGATCCATTATTTCATATGTTGAACGTTCTTTGATAAGGCCATCTTGATGAATGCCTGATGCATGCCGAAAAGCATTTAAGCCCACAATTGCTTTATTAGGCTGCACCGGAAATCCCGAGATGTCACTAACCATACGGCTTGTTCTATATATCTGAGAAGTATCCGCATTCGTAACCGCTTGCAGAAAGTCCTTACGTGTATCTATAGCCATGATCATTTCTTCAATTGACGCATTCCCTGCTCGCTCTCCAAGGCCATTAATACAACCTTCAATTTGCCTAGCTCCGACCTGGATCGCAGACAAACTATTGGCTACTGCCATCCCAAGATCGTTATGGCAATGGACGCTGAGGACAGCCTGATTTATATTCGGCACATTTTCCAATAATCCAATAAGAAGTTTGGCAAATTCTTCAGGAATAGCATACCCTACTGTATCAGGTATGTTGATCGTAGTAGCACCAGCCTCGATTACCGATTTAACCATTGCATATAGATACTCTGGTTCTGTACGAGTAGCATCCATAGGAGAGAATTCGATATCTTCGCAGTAGTTCTTAGCTCTGGAAACCATACTTACAGCCATATCCATAATCTCTTCTCGGCTCTTATGAAGTTGATGCATAAGATGAATATCTGAGCTTGAAAGAAACAGATGTAGTCTCGGTCGTTCTGCATATTGTACCGCTTCCCAAGCTCTATCTACATCGTTAGGATGAGCCCTAGCAAGTGAAGCAATAATTGGAGTTCTGACTTCTTTAGCTATATTTGAAACTGCCAGCAAGTCGCCCGGAGAACTAGCAGCATATCCAGCCTCAATTATATCGACGCCCAATCGTTCCAACTGTCTGGCAATTTTCAATTTCTCCGGGGCTGTCATAGCGGCACCGGCCGCTTGCTCACCATCTCTTAAAGTCGTATCTAGAATTCTTACTCTTTCGTAATCCATTTCCATTCCCTACATATCCAAATAACCATTATCCTGATAATACAATAATACTCCTTCAATTAATAAATATGCTATAAATTCAAGCCAAGTCCATTAAAATTATCCAAAAAGGATTACAAATATCCTATTTATGCACCTAATATTAGAGGATAACTTAGTGCTGATTAAGGGGCAGGTACTACTCTTTCAGGAACGGGTACATCTTGTGGTTCTTCATTACCTCGCCCAGTTATATTGAAAATAGAATATACCGCTAGAATGATAATCCCGATCCAAAACCACTTCTTGTTGAATGAGCGTTTTGTCCTGGGCGAAGCCAAGTGCGGTTTCGATTTCCATCCCGCCGTAGGGTCATACGGTATCTG
>CAZPLA010000018.1:0-2828 GCA_964587385.1 uncultured Dehalococcoidia bacterium
AGATATACACAGTCATTTCATTACGGCCAAACGATAGTACCGGATTATAAATGGAGCAGATATGAATCACTATACTCATTTAATTAAGACTGAGAATTTTAGCCGGGATTGGCTTGAGGGAAAATTATTCCCATTATGTGAGGATTTTCATCAATTTTCTAGTACGTCTGAGATGTTCCATGGAAAATCGTTGTATAGCCTCTTCTACGAGCCAAGTTTACTGACTAGGACTTCATTTGAAAGAGCAATTAATTTACTAGGAGGCCAAGCATACCACACTGAAGATGCCTCACAATTCTTCCCAGTTTCTAGCCCTAGTTTTATTGACAACGTTCTAAACATAATTGCCAGTATGCACATTGATGTAGTTGTATTGAGAAATAGTGATGAAGGTGTGACGGAGAGGGCCATGTTAACTAATTCTGTGCATGTCATAAATGGTGGCAGCCGTGACGATCATCCCACTCAGGCCTTAGCGGATTTGTACACTATAGACAGGCATCTGGGATCTATAGATGACATTAAGGTGGCTATTATAGGTCGCCTAGAACATCGAAACGTGAACGCTCTTTTGAAAGGTTTGGCTTTGTTTAAAGGTATTCATGTAGATCTCGTGCCCTTGAGTGGTCAAGTCTCCCCTGAGGTCATGGAATATTGTGTTAAAAAAGGTGTCAGTTTCAATGTGCGAAAGGACATGGAAGTCCCCGATAATGTGAATGTGGTATATCTAAATGCACCTCGTACGCTATCACATGCACAACTCTTAAGGAATAGGAATTCTTTGAACGTGAAAATAGACGCACACTTCATGGAGAATCTGCCCGAAGAATCCATTGTTATGGACCCTATGCAAAGGAGTGAAGATTTTCCCGTAGAGGTGGATGATGACAGATTGGTGTTCTATAAGCAGTCCGAAAATGGACTAGTTGTAAGAATGGCTACACTATATGAACTATTGAAAAACTAAAATATTCAAAATATGGATTTTATGATCCGGCTGGCCATAGCTCCCGCGTTTGGACCCAGCGACATTAGGAGGGCCGCAACATTTGAATGTTTTAACGTTTCGCTGATAATTTTGCTATGCCAATCAAAAGAAAAATCCGCAGATTCAATAACCTTCCTCAAGGCCTCATTCGATAGCATTTCTTCTAGGAGAAGGTTTATTTGCTTGTCGTTTAGAGTTTCGAAAAACAGACGCAGATTATACCCAATCCGTAACTCACGCGACAGGAGTTCTTTCCATTCGATCTGATAGGATTCTAAACGCTTAGCGGAGAAATTATTATTTTCAATGGCCTTACAAAGGGTTTGCCCAGCTAATTCTCCAGAAAGAAGAGAATAATATATTCCACCCCCTGTAATGGGTTTAACTAATCCAGCCGCATCACCCACTATGAGAAGTCTGTCACTATAAGTCTGTGTCATAGGTTTTAGTGGGATACCCCATTTTTTAGTTTTACCTACTATGATATTAGATTCTAGATTATTTTCTATGTGAGAAATTATATTTGATAAAGTAGCGTTTTGCTTATTTCTGGGGGCTGCTCCGACGAGAGCTCTGTTGTCAGACAGCGGAACAAGCCAACCGAAGGATTTCTTTGACATGTCATTTCCTAGAAAAACACAGATCTCGTTTAGATTTTCAATTTCCAACTCTGCTTGGCAACCAATCATATAGTCGCTAGACATATGTTTAGATAAGGCAGTTAGTTTTACTAGAGGGCTATTGAATCCTGAAGCTATGATGATCGATTTACCCATGAGCTTATAGGATGAATTCCCTGTGCTTATATCAACTACTGCATGGCTATCTAAAATTGTCAGATTTGTTACTCTTGAGTCAAGTATATAATTCGCACCTGCCCGTGCTGCATGTTCAGCAAATGAATTGACATATTTAACACGATCTATAATAACTGCCTGGGGAGAGTCTCTTTCAATCCTATATGTTTCTAGAGAAGGTGATACAACACTAGCACCATAGGCGATTCTATAAATGTGATCCTCTTGTGGAGGGAATTTGGTCGCGCATTCGCTGCCTATGATTCCAGTGCAAAGTTTATCCCCAAGCTTGGTTCTAGAATCCACAACAGCGACCTTATGATTCATCTCTGCCAATCGTTGGGCGGCAATATTACCAGCGGGACCAGCTCCAACAATTATTGTGTCGTACAACAAGCACTCCTATCCCTCTTCTTTATTTGCGTCATTGATCTTAAATATATTTCGTCTAATAATTACATTCGAATTATGCCGCAATTTTCACTAAGTTGGGCAAGGATTTCATCAGTCTTTGCAGCCATGAGAAAATCGTTTCGGTGCAAACCTTTAATCGTGTGTGTCCACCAGGCAATTCTCACATGACCCCATTCTAGAATGATTTGGGGATGATGACCTTCCTCTTCAGAAATCATTGCCACATTCCAAGTAAATTTAGCGGCGGCCCCGTAATTCTGAAATTTAAAAGTTCGGTTCAATTTCAATATGTCGTTGTCATCTAGTAAGTTCCATTCTGGAATCTGTGATTTTAATTGTTCTATTTCTATTTGACTTACTCTTCGTGAATTTTGGCGGCAGGCGACACACTTTTCACTGCTAAGTGATGTCATAGTTAAACTCCTTAAACGTTTTTACCTGTTCATGTATTATCTCATGCAATAGTTGTATGGTTCAAATTAAACTGAGTGATCTATCAAATGACCGATTATTTCAAATTGTGGTGATGTCTACACTGAATCTGTTTAGTCATCCATCATTGGAAGGATTACAAGCAATATAATGAAGACCAACAGAGTAAAAAAAGTAATTCAAAATGGAAACATAGC
>CAZPLA010000019.1:0-19604 GCA_964587385.1 uncultured Dehalococcoidia bacterium
ACCAAGCCATAAGCAACAATCTAGTGTCAGGTTTGGGTGCAGTGAGAGCAGTTTTGAAAGAACTTTGTGGTAAACGTTGGGGTACAAATGCGCCAGGACCAGGGGAATTCATGCCTAAACAGGGGGATTCGTGCCTAGTAAATGGAGCGGAAGAGGGGATTCGAACCCCCGACCCTCTCCTTGGCAAGGAGATGCTCTACCGCTGAGCCACTTCCGCTATTTTATTTGGAATGCTGACGAATATGTGTGGTGCCGAGGGGCGGGATTGAACCACCGACACGCGGATTTTCAGTCCACTGCTCTACCACTGAGCTACCTCGGCGGGCGCTTTTAATACTAATTATACCCTTACAGGGTGTCAAGTTTAGTTAACTATCTTTGGTTTTACACGCGTGCTAAAATACTCTGTCGTAACAATTAATCTGACGTAAAAGCGAGTGGGAATGAATCTTTTATACGTTACTTCTACAATTCCTGGCTCTGGGAAAACGCTTCTAAGTCTGACTTTGGCTCAGGAGCGCATTAGACTAAATGAAAAAGTAGGATACTTTAAGCTATTTTGGGATACGTCTAATTCTGATTCTGATGCAGAATTTGGGTATAAGTTAACTGGTGAAAGTTCACAAAATGCTGTTCCAACTCTGAAAGTAATGACAATCAATGAGATGCTTGATGGTAATGAAGATGATGTTGTAAATCTTGCAGTTGACAATATATCTAAGGCTTCCCAAACTTTTGAGACCTTGATTGTCGAAGGGCCATCAATATCTATAGGTGGTAGGGATTTAACTGATATTTCTAGAAAAGTTATAGAACAATCAGAAGCGAAAGGAGTTATTGTAATCAGTGGAGCCAATGGCTTAGGTAATATTGACTGGTTATGGTCAAACAAAAACTTTGGTGGATGCCTGTCAGGAGTCTTACTTAATTCGATTACTCGGTATAGATTTAATGAAACGGTTCGTGTTATGACTGAACAATTGCAGGAATCTGAAATGAAATTATTGGGAGTAATTCCTGAAGATCGCCGCTTGTTGGCGGTTACAATGCTGGATATCGGTTCCTATTTAAATGCTAGGTGGATTAATGGTTATGATGACAGCCACGATTTGATTTATAATTTTCTTATTGGTGGCAACATTATGGATTCCGGTGCAACATATTTTGGTGGAATAGATAATAAAGTTGTTGTAGTTAGGGGAGATCGTCCGGATATACAACTGGCGGCATTAGCAACGCCGACTAGAGGACTAATTCTTACTGGTGGAATTGAACCTGTGGAATATGTTAGACATGAAGCTTTGGCATTAGATGTACCTATGATAATCGTGGATTCTACAACTACGGAAACGGTTGAGGCTTTAGGCGGATTACTGAAAATTGCTCATTCTCACCATGTAGAAAAAACAGAAGTTTTCAGGGATCTGTTATTTTCTAAGAGTTCAGGTATGAAGGTGAGCGACCTATTTAGCTAGATTTTTTACGAGATAAATTTATAATATTATTTACTTGTACTGGTTCCCTATTGTCTCTTAAACAATTAGGAGTTAGAATTTGACAAACATTAACTATTCCAGGGGGGCAGGTGATTGAATGTATTGTGTACGCATCTATTGTTAGAGCTGAGGGAATGCAACGCAGTTCTTTTGAACGATTTAGATTACGTTAGAGAAACAATCATAAAAGCGGCTGATGCCGTCGGGGCTACTATAGTAGGAGAGTCTTTTCATCGCTTCGAACCACAGGGTGTAACTGGAGTACTCGCTATTGCTGAATCCCATATAAGTGTCCATACATGGCCTGAATATGGCTATGCTGCTGCGGATATTTTTACATGTAGTTCTTCGATAGAACCAATGGATGCGGCCCAGTTATTGATTGACTCCCTTGAATCAAAGAGGCCTGAGATCTCCGAGATTCAAAGAGGTGTAGAATCAAAAACCCCGGTGAGCAATTCCTAAAAGGCAGGGTAGAAGCTGGTGACTTTTCCAGGGAAGTGGCTTTTTGAACTTATTAGTCATGATATGACGCTTGGTTATAAGATCAAGAAGGTTCTCTATTCTGGAAAAACCCAATATCAATCGGTCGATATTATTGAGACAGATACATTAGGCACGTCACTTGTATTGGATGGTAAAACCCAATCGACTTCTGTCGATGAATATATCTATCACGAATCATTAGTTCATCCAGCTATGATTGCACACTCAAACCCACGAAAAGTGTTTGTTGGTGGGGGTGGAGAAGGAGCTACTCTGAGGGAAGTTCTAAATCATAGATCGGTTGAACGTGTGGTTATGCTCGATCTTGATAGAGAAGTTGTGGATCTCTGTCGCAACTATTTGTCTAAGCATAGCGACGGCTCTTTTGATGATAAGAGACTTGAGCTAATTCATTCTGATGCGAGGGAATATCTACTTAATTCCAGCGAATTTTTTGACGTTATCATACTGGATTTAGTAGATCCATTAGAGGAAGGCACGGCGTACACATTGTATACGCAAGAGTTTTATGCAATAGCCAAAAATAGATTAACTGATGATGGCATTTTAGTTACTCAATCAGGACCAGCAGGTCTTTTGCATTATAGAGAATGTTTTAGTCCGATATATAGAACCTTGATGACGATATTTTCTGAAGTACATCCTTACAATATACATATTCCGGCTTTTAGTACAATGTGGGGATTTTGTTTAGCTTTTGCTAAGGGCCGCGGAACTGATGACTTTGATTTTGAAGCCTTAGATAGAAATATACAGGAACGCATTTTACCGACATTAAAGGCTTACGATAGTGTAACGCATAAGCATATGTTTTCACTGCCGTTATATCTTCGTAATGGTCTCGAAGAAGAGACCCGCATAGTAAAAGATGACAACCCCGTTTTCATGATTTGAACCAACTGGGTTTTCATATTATTGCTTATATTCAGATATTCTTTATTATTTAGTTTCTGTGTATAACTCCCAGGCGACGCTAGATTTCCTGTTTTCAACATATTCTCATCAAGGGATATTAAATATTAGTTAAAAAGTAATAATATTATCCAAATGAGAAAAATAATTATTTACTCTTTTTTGATGTTTGTGGTCCTAATAGTTGGGAAGGGTGGCTTTGCTTTTTCTCAAATTGAAATAATGTCCAACGATTACAAGTGGTCCTTGGTTGAATGGGAGGGGCAAAATTTTCCAGATAAATGGGTTCATAAGCTTAAACAGTTTATGCCTTGGTATAACATCAATTTCAGCAATGAAAATAATATAGAAAAGTTTTTTGATGTTAGTGTTGAAATTAGTCGAGTTAATAAATTGAAAATTGGCGGTTCTACTGTTAAAAATGTCGCAAAGCCAATAGGTATAACTCAGACTGAACGACTTGATCGAATGATGGAACTACAAGATTCACTTAGACCGTGGATAGAAGAAAGCCTTGAGAATCACGTTAGTGAAGCCCTTGAAAATGAAGGACTTCGAACCAAATTGGGTTTCCTATGGCCTCCAGTAGATGTCGCATTGAAAAGTCCGCCTTCTCTATTGGTCATATCTCCTAGAAGTACAATTCGAACAGAACTATCATTACTTTTGCAGCCTCATATGATCAACGATCAAAGGGATAAACTAGAAAGAAGAATCATTAATGAAGAAAATAGATCAGCTTTGGTTATTGATATTGGGGGTATAGCTACATATCCCAGTATTGTATCACCTACACATGGGCTTAGAGGGTCATTAATTCTTATTGTCCATGAATGGCTACATCATTATTGGTTTTTCAAACCGTTGGGGCATAACTATTGGTTGGATGATAACACTACAATACTTAATGAATCTGCGGCTGACATGATAGCTAATGAATTGGGAAGTAACATTTATCAAAATATTCGAGGTGTTGACGTAAGCGACAGTGAACCTAATAAGGTCTACGTAAGTGGGTTTGTGTTTTTTGATGAAATGCGTAAAACCAGAGTTGAAGTAGAACGGTTATTGGAGCAAGGTAGGATACAGGATGCTGAGCATTATATGGAACAGAGAAGACAGGTATTTGTTGATCAGGGATATGCAATACGAAAGTTAAATCAGGCTTACTTTGCTTTTCATGGGACATATGCTGGTGACCCCGCCTCAATCAGTCCCATAAAGGAAGAATTGCAATTTTTTAGATCCACCACAAATGGGATAGGAGACTTTGTTCGCCAGTTAGCTGAATTTGCTAGCTATTCTGAATTTAAAGAATATATTGTTATGATGAGAAATCATGAAAATTCGGAGGGGGTTATTGATTGAAATACCGTCAATTGCCTAATACTGACTTAAAACTCTCTGAGATCGGGTTTGGGGTTTGGACTCTGGCTTCCAATTCAGGGATGCGTGTAGATGAACGAGATGCCTCAGGGTTATTATGGGCGGCATACGATAAAGAAATTAATTTTTTTGACACTGCGGATATATACGGAAGGGGTTATGGTGAAGGGATTCTTGCTAAGGTATTTAGAAAAAAGCGGCATGAAGTAATTATAGCAACCAAAGGCGGATACGATTTCTACAATGATATTCCATGGTTTGAAAAACCAAAACTTCTACAACGTTTTGATCCTGAGTTCATCAAATTTGCTTGTGAACGGAGTTTAACGAGACTTAAAACGGATTATATTGATATTTATCAACTTCATAATCCTGAATTGACGGTGTTACAGAGAGATGATGTTTTGGAGATATTGGAGTTATTGGTTAAGGAAGGAAAAATTCGATATTATGCACTCGCTTTGGATTCTGATATTAGTCAAATGTATAACTCGGAAAGCAAGCTAGAGCTAGGAAATGCTAGGTCGCTTCAAATCGATTACAGTATCCTGAACCAGGATGCGGGGCGTCACATCTTTCCTATTGCAAAAAGAGAAGGCATAGGTCTAATTTCACGAGAGCCACATGTTTCGGAAATCCTTACGGAGATGCCTGCGGTTCCTTATCGATTCAATGATTCAGGTTGTGTTATTCAAAAATATATTAGCAATCGAGGAATGTTGAGTTTCCTTGTAGAAGATAGCGGTAGGACTTTATCCCAGTCTGCTATTAAGTTTTGTTTATCAGAACCATCTATAATATCTGTATTACCTAACATAACTAACATTCAGAATTTAAATGACTATATTCTTTCCTCAGACTCCAATGATCTTTTAGAGTCTGAATTGTTCAAGATAGAGGAATTATGGCGATCTGGATTTGAAGTTAAATAACGTTGAGTTAATGGTGCCTGTCGAGAATAATTTGGGTCCAAATTAGGTGCTCCAAACTAAGGGATCGGATGTGTTAATTCATGGAGAAATTAGCTTACCTGGTATTAAAAGATTGCATTGACAACATATGGAGGCTGTAATATAATTCAGCGACTTTTAGGCATAAGTCCTGTGTGTGGGGTGCTCAGGCAATCTTCTAAAGATAATGAAATATCGAACCCCGGTGTATCACTACTAACTAAAGGGTATAAATGTAAATCGGAGGACAACAAATGAGTCGATTTTTGAAGATCAAAATGCCAGTTATGGCGGTAGTATTGTCGATGATGGTTCTTGCTCTCGGAGTCACTGCAGTTATGGGATCATCTTCATCTGCAGTCGAAGGCGCTGCTCCAGTAGTGCAGGCTAGTCCGGTAGAGGTCGTAGTTGAGGATTGTAGCGGACCAGCCAACTTTAACATAATTGGAGCTGGCTTCCCTGCTGGAAAGCCTGTTATCGTTTCCGTCCTTATTGAGGATGGTCGAAGCTTCTACGTATCATCTGGTAGTGCTAATGCAGCTGGTGCTATTTCCATAGACACCACTTTGAGAGGAGAAATTCCTACATCTCGAAGACAAGCAGTTGTAGTACCTCCAATCATAGATCATTGTCAGGTAGCTACCATATCTGCTAAAGATACAGCTGGTAACTGGGTTAACGCTGGAGTATCGTTTGTAGCAGAGAAATAGTCGCAATAGTTGATGTAGTCGGATAGCTTACTAGTTATCCTCGTCTCCTGTTAATTAGCGACACGTTATTAATGAGGTTAATGCCGTCACCCCCGCTATAGGTGGGGGTGACGGTTTTTATTACTTGTGACCTTTGTAGAATGTATAGAGAGTGCGATAAGATTATATTTATTAGTTTAGGTGAGGAAGTTAATGATAAGGTCTATAGAAGGTAAAACTCCTAAAATACATCCCACTGTATTCATTAGTGAATCTGCCTATATTGTAGGTGATGTTGAAATTGGCGAAGGGTCGAGCGTTTGGCCTGGGGCGGTGATTAGAGGAGATTACGGGCGAGTGATCATCGGGAAAGGAACCAATCTACAAGATAATTCAGTAGTCCATTCGGATAATTATCTAGAAATAGGAGATGGTGTATCAGTGACTCATGGAGCAGTAATACATTGCTCCAGAGTTGGCAATAATGTGATGGTTGGAGTTAACGCAGTTCTTTTGGAAGATTCAGTAATAGGTGATAATTGCGTCATAGGTGCCGGATCGGTTGTGTTACCTAACTGTATTGTGCCTCCTAATTCCGTAGTTGTAGGTGTGCCCGGAAGGATTATGCCTTTAAAAGATGAACTTGTTGAGAGAATAACTGATACTGCGATTAAATATCAGAGTAATGGCAAGCGGTTTTTGAATGAGGAGTTGTATTGAATCGCTGATTTAAAAGAGATTCTATATAAATTTACTAGCGATTTTCCGGAAACCTTCCAGAGAACCATGCAGAACTCTGTCATCTACACAATAGGATATACGAAAATACCCTGGTTTACCAAAGCCATGTCCTGGAACAGTTAGAACATTGTAGTCCTGTAATAAGTTAACAAATTCTATGTCGTCCTGAATCGGCGATTTTGGGAACATATAGAAAGCTCCCTGTGGTTTGGTGATTTGATAACCCATAGACGTTAATTCTGAATATAGAAAGTCGCGTTTGTCTTGATATTGCTGGATGTTTACGGAGATTCCTTGTAACCCTTGTATAGTGTTTTGCATTATTGCGGGTGCATTCACAAAACCTAGGCTGCGATTCCAAAAAACTAGTGCTTCCATAAGTAGAGGTTTATGTACATACTTGGGATTTAGTGCTATGTAGCCTATTCTTTCGCCTGGGATGGCTAGATCTTTAGAATGTGAATGTATGGCTATACTGGCATGGTGATGTTCGAAAATATGAGGGTAAGTCAGATCATCGAACATTATCCTACGATAAGGTTCATCGCTTATTAGAAATATTTCTATGCCAAGTTCAGATTCCTTTTTAGCAATTAAGGCTCCTAATTGTGAAAGAGTTGATTTGGGGTATACGACTCCGGATGGATTGTTAGGAGAATTTATTAGGATTGCCCTTGTTTTAGGTCCTATCAAATAGGCTAAAGATTCTAGGTTGGGTTGAAAAGATTCATCTGTTTGAGACACCACTGGGATTCCCTGATGATTCTCTATGTAGAATGTAAATTCCCCAAAATAGGGTGCTAAAATAATTACCTCGTCTTCGGGATTAAGTATTGATTCGAATACCACGTTTAAGGCGCCAGCTGCGCCGCATGTCATGAGAATTTCTTGATGTGTAAAGCTAACTCCTGATTCATTAGTAAGCATTTGGGCTATTGCATCTCTTGTGGATTCATATCCGGCATTGGGCATGTAGCGGTGATAGCCATTAGGGGGTGCGGCAATTAATTTTGAGACCTGGCCTATGAATTCTTGAGGAGGTTCTATTATGGGATTGCCCAATGAAAGGTCAAATACATTGTCATCTCCGAATTTAGCTCTTAATTCTATTCCAACCTCGAACATTTTTCGTATCCAGCCGCCCTGCTTGATTGCTAATTTTGATCTATCAGATATGGCCATACCATTACCTCCTTATTGAGTCGTTTACCTTAGTTGAAAGTTATAAACAATCCTAGAGCAAATCCAATAATTGCTATAATCGTTTTGATAGGATTGTTTTTTGCATAGTCCAACATAAATGCTTACCTATTGATAAGTAGTTGACTGGTATTTGATAATACAAGTATCTTCTAACATAAAGAAGAGCATAATATAACAGTATAGTCATAACAATTTATAGGGTGTTTATAAAAAATGTTATTTTGGATAGTTTTTATAGGTGGTATTGCGGTGGCATCTTTTGTTATTTACAAAGCTTTATTCAGAGAGCAGGGTAAAGGTGGGATCGAGTAACTGGTATACCATCATTTTTGCAGCGCTTAATCGTTGTAAGGCATAATTACATAGACAAGGAGGAAAATAAGTGTTGGCGGCAGACATTCTTGAAATTGCAGGTAAAAAATTCACTTCTAGGCTTATAGCTGGGACTGGTAAATATCAAAACATGACTATGATGGTTGAAGCCATTAAGGCTTCCGGTGCTGAGATAGTGACTGTAGCTATACGAAGACTTGATTTAGAGAATCCTAATGAAAAAACTATTCTCGACTATTTGGATTGGACTAAATATAGTGTATTGCCCAACACCGCGGGATGTCGAACCGTAGAAGAAGCTTTATTCGTAGCGAGACTGGGGAGGACTGTAACGAATTCAAATTGGGTTAAACTTGAAGTTATTCCAGACCCCAAATATCTGTTTCCAGATCCGGTAGGTACGTTTATGGCGGCAAAGCAACTGCTCAAAGAAGGATTTGTAGTATTACCATATATCCATGCAGATCCTGTGTTAGCTTCCAGATTAGAAGAACTAGGATGTGCTACTGTTATGCCGTTAGGGTCTGCGATAGGTTCTGGTCAAGGAATCCACACAGAAGATGAAATCAAAATGATTGTTGAGCAATGCACGGTTCCTGTTATCGTAGATGCAGGTTTAGGAGTCCCTTCCGATGCATGCCAGGCTTTAGAAATGGGAGCCGATGCCGTTCTAGTTAATACAGGGATTGCTCAATCTACTGATCCTGTGTTGATGGCTACCGCGTTTAAGGAAGGTGTGATAGCTGGTCGTAAAGCTCATATAGCTGGTCGGATGACAAGGAAGTCATTTGCGGTGAGTAGTAGTCCAGATGAAGGTGTGCCAAAAACGAGTCACGGTACTGATTAGATGCTTCATAAAAGTTTACCTCAGCCAATATTGTGTTTAATCACAGATATTAAAAGGTATGGCTATTCTAATGTTCACGACACTGTGAAGATGGCTGTGGAGGGTGGTGTGAACATGGTGCAAATTCGGGAAAAAGATATGTCTGCAAAAGATACGTTGAGGTTGGTTAAAGAGTTAACATCAATTATCGATGACAGGGCACTCATATTGGTGAACGAACGCTTGGATGTGGCAATTGCTAGTGAAGTCGATGGGGTGCATTTAGGCGAGAATTCTTTCCAGCCGTTGGTGGCAAGAAAGATAGTAAGTCAAAGAATGTTGATTGGCAGGTCAGTACATAGTGTGGATGCTGCTATAGATGCACAAGCACAAGGAGTTGATTATTTAATTGGTGGTTCGATATTTAAAACCAATTCCCATCCTAATGTTAAACCAATGGGTCTTCAGTTTTTAGAAAAACTCCAGATGAATATTGATATCCCATTCATAGCAGTAGGCGGTATAAATGAGTCTAATGTATCTGATGTGATGCAATTAGGAGCAGGTGGAATAGCAGTAATAGGAGCTATTTGTGATTCAGGGTCTCCTCGAGAAGCTGCCCAAAACTTGAGACTGCTTATAGAAAATGTTTGGAGTGCTAATTCTTAGGACACACGGTACTAATCATGATAGATGTTACGATAAACGGAAAAGCAATCAAATTAAACTCCTCAATGAATATGGTTGATCTACTGAGATTTTTGAATGTGGATAGTCAGTATGTGGCGGTGGCTCATAATGGAGAAGTGGTGCCAGTATTAGACTTTACGAGTATTGTTGTAAACGATGGTGACGAAGTGGAGATAGTACGCCCAGTCGGAGGCGGCTAAGGTATAACTTTTATCAACTGTTCTGAATTACCATTTACTTCTCCGATTATAATTGCATCCTCACAACCATTCTTATGTAGATCGTGAATCAACGTGTTAGCTTTTTTTTCGTTTACGGAAATTAAGAGTCCGCCTGAGGTTTGAGCGTCACACAAAAACAATTGTTGCTCAAGATTAATATTTGTCCAATTAACCTGTTGATATGAGCTGTCAAGGTTGCGTCGACTACCACCTGGAACCATGCCGTTCGAGATATGTTCCCATACACCACTTATTGCTGGAACAGATGAAAGGTTTACGATTGCTGACGTCCCACTTTCTTTCATCATTGAGGACAAGTGTCCTATTAATCCAAACCCCGTAACATCTGTGGCTGCATTAACTCCTATTTTCACCATGCTTTTAGAAGCAGTAGAGTTTAAGGTTGCCATAAGCTTTATGGTACTATTTATGAGTTTGGGAGAACATTGTCCTTGCTTAGCGGCGGTTGTTATGATTCCTGTTCCTATGGGTTTGGTAATGATGAGTTTATCACCTGGTTTTGCACCTGATTTGGTTATTTCTTCACCGGGTTTTACTATGCCTATTATGGCCATGCCGTATTTGGGCTCCTTGTCATCTATAGTATGACCGCCGGCTATCAAACAACTAGCTTCTTGAGCTTTAGTATATCCACCCTTTAGGATGTCCCCCAGTATATCTTTCGGTAATTCGGCGGGGAATCCTACTATATTCAATCCGAATAAAGGTTGTGCTCCCATTGCATATATGTCACTCAAGGCATTAGCTGCAGCAATCTGTCCAAATGAGAATGGGTCATCTACTACAGGTGGAAAAAAGTCTACCGTAAACACAAGACCTATATCTTGATTTAGCTTATATACCGCAGCATCATCTCCGGTTTCCAACCCTACAAGGAGGTTTGGATCGGCCATGACAGGTAGTTTGCTTAGGACCTGCACCAGGTCCTCGTGACTGAACTTAGAAGCTCAGCCAGCACAATTAGCAAGATCGGTTAATTTAAACTGATTGTAACTCATGCATTGTTCCTTGGTGATTTGATGGGTTGGCTCCCGAGGTAGGATTCGAACCTACGACCTAGCGGTTAACAGCCGCCCGCTCTACCGCTGAGCTACTCGGGAATGAGATATCTTATCGATTGCTAATAGGATTGTAACATCGTCTAGTATTAGCTCTCAACTGGATGCAGTTACCATTTAGTTAAGATTATGGGTATTGTGTTTCACTATTGCTCAAATCCACATCGTTAAGTAATAATGCTCCAACAATAAACCAATGTAAAGGCTATGCTTAATATTAAAAGAGGTCGTTACATTTCACGGTTTGTTTTATACTTGATACACGGGACAGACTATACGTTAGAAATAATTATTAGGTATACAATAGGGTTTTGGAAAATACATGGTAAATACATTGGAATATTTTATACTTGCAGATAAGTATTAGACCTACTCTATTAGGGGGAGGCGAAATGGCAGACTATTTAGACGATTTAACTAATTTTATATCAGAATTTAAATATGTTGACCTGTCGAGTTCGGCGAAGAGTTCTATCAAAAAAGTTGTTATGGATACAATAGGCGCAATGGTGGCCGGTAGCCGTCTCACCGAAAATAGCAACCTAGCTCACCTGGTTGGCAAAAGCTTTGGTTATGGCGATTGTACGCTAATTGGACACTCGTCAAAAGTTCCAGCGATAGCTGCCACTTTGTCTAATGCAACAGCTGGTGTTTCGTTGGAAATGGATGAAGGAAATCGCATGGGTGGCGGACATCCTGGAATTCATGTTGTTCCAGGTGCCCTTTCTATTTCTGAAGAGATGAATATAGACGGTGCGAAATTTTTGGAATCTGTGGCCGTTGGATATGAAGTAATTTCTCGAATAGGCGGTGCTACTAGGCCAAGAGAGAATGTTCACTCGCATGGTACTTGGGGAACCATAGGGACTGCGGTAGCAATAAGTAAGCTAAAGGGATATTCCCCTGCAAGAACAAGAAACATAATAAATTTAGCCGCTTCTATGAGTCCTGCTAATTCATGGTCTCCCTGTTTTGAAGGGGCGACGGTTAGGAATTTATATCCGGGTAGGTCAGGTATGCAAGGAATATTGGCGGCACAACTTGATGGATGTGGATTCACTGGGATAAACGATGGGCCGTCTGATGTATATGGGACCATATTGGCCGATGAATTTACACCTGAGGCAGTTATCTTTGGAATTGGTGTCGAAGATCTCAGAATTGAGCAAAACTATTTTAAATTTCATGCATGTTGCTTGTACAATCATCCTGCATTGGATGCTGTATCTACAATGTGGGATAAAGATAAGTTTGCAGTTCAAGATATTGAATCCATACGTGTCGTAACTGTTCCGTTCGCTCAACGTATGGCAGAAGATTACCCGGAAAACATTTTATCTTCTAAGTTTCATGTGCCATTCGCGATAGCATTGCTTCTGGTTACAGGACAAACGGATGTTGAAGCTTTCACTACAGCTACACTTGCTCGTAGGGATATAAAAGAACTGGCTGAGAGAGTATCTATTCATGAAGATATTGATATGAATATAAGAAGGCAAGATTATCCATTAGCTAATGTTTCCATAAGGTTCAAAGATGGTAGTTTGATCGAATGTGATACAAACTTTATATATGGTGACTTTATGAATCCTAGAACGGATAAAGAACTTGTAGATAAATTTACTTTTTTGAGCCAACAAACATTAGGTGAGCAAAAAGTTCAGAGCGTGGTAGATCTTATACAAAGATTGGATGAATCAAATACGGTTAAGGAACTAACCAGTTTGTTGGGAAGTAATAATTCCACCTTAACCCACTGATGGGATCAAATTATAATGATTGAAATATAGTAATTGAAATGGAGGAATGTGTTATGGAGGGTTCACCGCATGGGATAAACTATCAAGCTTTTCGTCCTGTAATAATGGGACGAAGAGGTATGGTATGTTCAGCACATCCATTGGCATCTCAAGCTGGTATTTCAATATTGGAAAAGGGCGGTAATGCAGTAGATGCGGCAACAGCTGTAGGAGCAGTTCTTAATGTTGTGGAGCCACATATGTCTGGGATTGGCGGAGATGGCTTTCTAATGATATATGATAAAAGCCGTCAATTTGTCACTGTCGCTAACGCTACTGGTGCGGCTCCTTATATGGCTACGAGGGAAAGATATCTTCCAAAAGGAATCCCTTTCAAAGGTAGTTTGTCTGTTTCTGTGCCTGGATTACTTAAAGGTTGGGTAGAAGCTCATCAACGATACGGTAAAATGAATTTGAACGACGTATTTAGTGCTGCAATAGAGTTGGCTGATTATGGATTTCCTGTTACACATAAACTTTCGTCTGCGATAATGACTGACAGTTTGCTTCGCCAATTTCCTTCTTCTAGCGCCATTTTCACACGTGATGGTGTGCCACTAGGTCCTGGAGATATGCTCTATCAACACGATTTAGCTAAAACGTTGTACAAAATTGCTACGGATGGGTCCGATATTTTCTACAGAGGAGAGATAGCTGACGCCATAGTTAATTTTGTTAATAAGAATGGCGGCATCTTGTCTCTTAAAGATTTAAGAGACTGTACCTTGCGATGGGAAGACCCAATAACTACAACTTATAGAGGACATACTGTTTTTGAAGCACCTCCGAATTCCAGTGGTCATGTTCTGTTACAAGAACTTAACCTTATGGAAAATTTTGATATGAGTGTTTTGGGATGTAATACTTCCGCAGCTATACATGCCATGGTAGAGGCAAAAAAACTTGCTTTTGCTGATAGAGAGACTTATTTAGCCGATCCAGAATTCATCGATGTGCCTATCCAGGGTCTCTTGTCTAAAGAATATGCTAAAGAGAGAGTTGCGTTAATTGACCTTGAACGAGCCTCTACAAATGTAAGATCTGGTCTGCCGAGAAATCACCAAGGAGTTAATGATGACAATGGAGTTAGTATAAGTTTCTCCAAACCTCCAGAGGAAGATACAACATGTTTTTGTGTTGTTGATCAATGGGGTAACGCAGTGGTTCAGCTTCAAAGCCTTCAGAGCGGATTTGGGTCAAGCCTTATAGTTGATGGTACAGGGATTCTTCTTAATAATCGGATGACCTATTGGCATCTCGAAAAGGACCATGTGGATTGTCTCCAACCCGGTAAAAGAGTTAGACATACGATGAATCCAGTTATGATATTTGATTCCTTAAACGATAATCAAGAATTGGTATTAGCTTGCGGAACACCTGGAGCTGATACTCAAGTACAAACTAATCTTCAGGTAATTAGTCATGTTTTGGATTTTGGAATGAATGTTGTAGAGGCAGTGGAGGCACCGCGTTGGAGACATATGCAGAACCCTACTGAATCCACATATCCTCATACCAGTGACGATGTTCTTCAAGTAGAAGGTAGATTTACTCAAGATGTGATGAATGGACTTAGTGAAAGGGGTCATGATCTAGATATTATGGGTAATTGGGAAGCTGCTGGTAGTGAAATGATGATACAGGTTGATTTAAAAACGGGTGGTTTATATGGAGCGGCGGATCCACGGCGTGATGGTTATGCTTTGGGGTTATAGTTCCAAATTACTAATATTCATAATTGAGAGGGAATACTGTGATTGATGAACATAAAAGAATTTTGTTGGTAATACCACATGAAGATGATGGGGAAGGTGGGTGTGGAGGTTCTGTTGCGGGATGGGCTCAAAAAGGCGCAGATATCACATTTCTATTATGTACCAATGGAGATAAAGGCACGAGTGAACTTGACATGACCAGACAGCGATTGGCCAATATACGTCAAAAAGAGCAATTGGCAGCAGCAGAGGTACTTGGAGTAAAACAAGTTTCTTTTATGGGTTATCCTGACGGCGAATTGGAAGATGACATATGGGCAAGGGAATATATCGTTAAGGAAATAAGGAAACAGAGGCCATCGTTAGTCATGTGTATCGATCCATTTAGGAGTAAAAGACATGCACATAGGGACCATCGTATTAGCGGATTACTAGCTTTGGATGCAGTGTTTACATATTCCTGGTCTCCGACTTATTTTCCGGAGCATATTCAAAGAGACGGTTTGAAACCACATAGAGTCAGTGAGGTATATTTATGGAGTAGCGAGAATCCTGATACATATGTGGATATATCTGACACTATGGAGTTAAAGGCAAAAGCATTGGCTGAGCACGCCTCGCAAATGAAGGAGCCAGATAAGATTCTTCAAAGAACTATAGATCGTGCCAGAATTGTTGGGAAACAGTTTGGTGTTCCTTATGCTGAAAGTTTTCGTAAAGTTATAGTTCATAAAACTTTATTTCATTGGGCAGAATATTGATAAGATGAATATAGAAAATATTTTGAGATTATTTCTAGAGGTTACAAAACTTAAATTAAGGCACAATAATATTCCCAAAACCTTGATGTTATTGGCATGTTAAAATAGTCGTTATAAATAGTTATGAAGTTTAGAGAATTACCTAGCGTAGACAAGGTTTTATCTAATAATAATATAAAGCTGTTGTTGGATAAATATTCACGTGATTGGATAACAAGCATTATCAGAGTTGTTCTCCAGGAGGCGCGGATTGATATAAGTAATGGTTTGGAGCCACGAACTTTGGAACAAATAGTGCAATCGATTACTGAAAAGGTTATAGATTTGGTTTGCGTAGGCCCTATGAAAGTAATTAACGCTACCGGGGTGATAATTCATACTAATTTGGGTCGTTCTCCTCTTAGTAAAGATGCTTTGGATGCTATGGTCAATTCTGGGGAAGGATACAGCGATCTGGAATTTGATATTGAAAGGGGTAAAAGAGGATCTCGGGATAGGCATAGTCTAGATTTATTGAAATATCTGACCGGAGCTGAATCAGGTTTAATAGTCAATAACAACGCCGCAGCTATGTTACTAGGCCTTACAGTTTTTGCCGCAGGTAAAAACGTTGTTATATCTAGAAGTGAATCCGTTGAAATAGGTGGTGGTTTTAGAGTACCGGATGTAATAGAACAAAGCGGTGTTAAAATTAAGGAAGTAGGAACTACTAACCGGACTTTTATAAAAGACTACGAAAGAGGTATAGATGAACAAACCGTTGCCATAGTCAAAATACACCCGAGTAATTTTAAGGTTATGGGGTTTACCTCTTCTCCGGATTTGTCTGAACTAGTTGAATTTGCCCATAAACGAGAATTATTGGTGATGCATGACATAGGAAGCGGTTGTTTATTTGATGTAACTAGATTTGGGTTAGCTTACGAACCTCTTCCTATAGACAGTGTAAAGGCAGGGGTAGACTTGGTCTTTTTTTCAGGAGATAAGTTACTTGGTGGACCACAGTCTGGAATAATTGTAGGTAAAAAGAATTTAATAAATAGTATGGCTTCCCATCCGATGGCTCGTGCACTAAGAATGGATAAAACTAGATTAGCTGCTCTTCATGCTACCTTGAATCATTACATTAAAGGTGATGCATTGGAGAAAATACCTATATGGAGAATGATAACTGCAACAGGTATTGATATTAAGAAGAGGGCTATGCGTTGGAAGAATATTATAGGAGATATAGCAACAGTCAAATCGGCTTATTCTACCATTGGAGGTGGAAGCCTTCCGGGAGAAACACTGGAGACATGGGTTGTAGCTATAAATTGTAGCGGGTTTAAAGGTGGAGCTGAGGCCTTGTCATATCGTTTACGTATACAGGATCCGTCTGTATTAGCCCGCATTGAACAGGAACAGATATTATTAGATCCGAGAACTGTGGATAAAGACGAAGAAGATGTTTTAATATCTGCTGTAAAAGATGTAACAAATGGATGATATAAATTTCTTAAATCGCATTCAAGACAAGATTGAACGGGCAACTGGAAAATCTATAGAATTACTTATAGATGAAGAAAACTCTAATTCACTAGAGGTTGAATTGGAGGTGCCAATTCCTAAGTTGGTTTTTGGGCACGCTGTTTTACAATATCCAGGTTTTGCTAGGTTATGCATTGAATATTCTGTTGCTTGCATTCGTGAAGGTAGGCAGATAAGCACCTTGGAATTTCATGCTGTGCTTGGAAGAAATTAATAATAGATGCGTCCAATGTGGTTGTCTAAATTCGAAAGGCAGTCGTAATTCCAAAATTGGTTAGCGGCTAAAAATTTTCAACTACTTCCATTAATGCGGTTAGCATTTCGTTCTCGGGTACCACGCGGGTTTTTTCCCCCTTAACGAAGATTACGGCTCTTCCCGCTCCTGCAGCTATTCCTACGTCGGCATCTTTGGCTTCACCTGGTCCGTTTACCTCACATCCCATTACTGCAACTTTAATATTCTTATCCATCTTTTTTAGGAGATCATCTACCTGGTTGGATAATTTTATAACGTCTACATCTGCGCGCCCGCAGCTTGGACAGGCTATTAAAGTGGGTCCCCTTTGACGGAGGTTTAAGGATTTGAGTATTTCGTGTCCGGATGTGACCTCCTCGCGAGGGTCGGCACTCAGGGATACTCGTATTGTGTCTCCGATACCTTGATATAAGAGATATCCTAGTCCAATAGCACTGCGGATGGATCCTGCCTGAGCAGTCCCAGATTCAGTGATGCCTAGATGCAGAGGATATGGCATCATTTTGGCTAAACGTTCATATGCCAGGATGGTAGTTGGAACGTCAAAAGCTTTTAGGGAAATTTTTATAAGATCAAAATCTAGTGATTCAAGCAAATCCATTTCCCATAAAGCGGTAGCAACCATGTGGTCTACCACAGTATATTCTTCTTTTTCTGAGTCTAATCCTTTAGGTAGGGAATTTACCATGTCAGAAACCCTGGAATACCCTCTGGATTTGCCAATGGCGCCAACAGGAGGCAAACTTCCGAAGTTGACTCCTATTCTAATGGGCAGTTCTCTTTCTTTGGCGGATGTAACAATCTTTTTTACTTGTTCTGAGTCGCGTATATTGCCCGGGTTTAATCTTAGCGCATCTACACCAGACTTTATTGCTTCCAAGGCTAGATGGTAATGGAAATGTATATCTGCAATGAGGGGTATTTTGATTTGTTTCTTTATTTCTCTTAATGCTAAAGCAGACTCTAGATTAGGGACAGCACATCTGATAATGTCACATCCAACATCTTCTAATTCTTTAATTTGTCTTACTGTTGATTGAACATCACGGGTATCAGTCTTAGTCATGGATTGGACGCTAATAGTCGCATTTCCACCGATTTGGACATCACCAATCTGTATTATTCTAGTTACTCTACGCTCTGTCATTAGTTAAGCTTTTTGATTAGTGACCACATATATAATCACCTGATAAAGCTATCCCCTCTAATTATTCTTAAAACGTCATTGTAACTTATTGCGATAATGATAGCGATTAGCATAGCAAATCCAATCATGTGAAATAACCCTTCTCTTTCGGGGGATATTCTCTTTCCGCCTCTTATCCATTCAATTAGAGCAAAAAGGGATCTACCTCCGTCTAAACTGGGTATTGGCAACATATTGAAAGCAGCAAGACTTATACTTAATAGAGCGGCTATGGGTAGTAACGCCGTTATGCCAGCTATAGATACGACTTCTTGTGTTCCTTTTACAATGCCAACTGGACCAGAGCCCGGGAAAGGCGCTTCACCGATTATCCATTGACGCAATGCTTGCCATGTGAAGAATAAAACGTTCTGTATTTCAACTGTTGCTTTAGGGATTGCTTCCCATATAGGGTATGACTCTTTGATGATTGTAGTATTTTCTAGGGATAGTCTTATTCCAGTAGGCCCTTCACCAACTGGGGGTTTCCATCGGGGTATTAATGAAATTTGTTTTTGAATATTCGCACGTTTAACCGTTATAGTTATTTCTGACCCTAGGTTTCTATATGTATTTTCTCTAAGTACACCAATGTTATGGATTGCCTTGTTATTAACATAAACTATTTGATCTCCTGCAAGAAGGCCAGCTAATTCTGCGGGAGAATTAGTGCTGACATCTTGTATTATCACGTTTCCTGTCGCGACATCTCTTGGAGTCATGAACATAGCTGTAAAAATAACAAGTGCCAGTAGTACATTCATAAAAGAACCAGACGCAAGGATAATTAACCGAATATACGGCTTTTTATTGGCCAGGCTTCTAGGTTCAGTAGGATCGTTTTCTCCTTCTAGTTTTACAAAACCTCCTAGGGGAATGAGGTTGAGAGTATATTCGGTTTCTCCTTTTTTCCAGCCAACCAATTTAGGTGGGAACCCTACTCCAAACTCGTTAACCTTGACTCCAAAAAATTTAGCTGTTAAATAATGCCCTAGCTCATGTATGACTACTAGAGTAACGATCATTATAATTAGTTCGAAAGCTAAGATCATTGTGGAACCCCTGCTAACGATAGAGCTTTAAGTCTCGCCCATTTATCTGCTGCTTGTATGTTTTCTAAGCTATCTGCTTTTGAAAACTTATGGTCCAAAAGCACTGAATTTACTAGTTCAGGTATTTCAGTAAATGATATATGGTGATTTAGAAATAAATCCACAGCAACCTCATCGGCGGCAGTAAGAACTGTCGGATGAGTGCCTCCTTTGATTCCTGCTGATACTGCAAGGGTGAAGCATGGATATTGTGCTTCATCTAGAGGTTTCAA
>CAZPLA010000020.1:0-2928 GCA_964587385.1 uncultured Dehalococcoidia bacterium
CAGCCAATTTTGCCGCATATATTTCTCGAGCAATGCAGATGACCCTATTAGCCTGGTTTGTATTGATTACTACTAATTCTGCTTGGTTGGTAGGACTGGTTGGTTTTTTTACCTCGTTGCCGATGTTTTTGCTTGGTCTGGCTGGTGGAATCTTGGCTGATTCGTTTGATCGTAAAAAACTATTATTGATCACTCAAGTATCGAATTCAGTATCAGTGGCTATGATAATTGGATTACTTTATTTCGATCAAGCTAACTATTGGTTTGCATATTTATCTGCTTTAGTTATGGGAACTTCATGGGCTCTAGATATGCCTTCAAGACGCTCCTTGATACATGATTTTATGGGACACGATAGGGTAACTAGTGCTATAGCTTTAGATTCCATGGGTATGAGTGCAAGTTTAGGTGTAGGCGGAAGCGTAGCAGGTGTTTTAATTAACTTAGTAGGTATACCTGGAGCTCACGTGGTCGCGTTATCGTTTAATCTGTTAGCAATAAATTTAATCTATAATCTTCACGTGCCAGCCACTATTCCTGTATCCAGCCATATTTCAACGATTATTCCAGACTTAGTTTCAGGGTTTAAATATGTAGCTAATAATTCTATATTGCGGGCAGTAATAACCATTACAGTACTTGCTAATGTTCTTTTATTTCCATACATGCTTATGGTTCCTGTGATCGCAAGGAATGTTTTGGAAGTTGGGCCAGCTCTTATGGGTATTCTTCAGTCAACTGCTGGCATTGGATCAATTTGCGGGGCAATATTAATAGCCTCATTTACAAGAATCTCATATCATGGGTGGATATTCGTTAGCGGAACCCTTTTGGCTTTTATTGCTCTAATTTTGTTTTCTCAATCAACTTATTATGGGTACTCTGTTGCGGTTCTGTTTTTTGTTGGTATGGGTGTCTCAGGTTTCGGTGCAATGCAATCTTCTATAACCGTTTTGGTTTCAAGAGCAAACATGAGGGGCAAGTCTTTAGGAGTTGTTAGTTTAGCAATAGGCTCTGGACCATTTGGATCTCTCTTGGTAGGATGGCTTGCAGAAAGTATAGGTCCTAGTTCTGCCTTGAATATACTCGCGTTAACAGGGATTATATTGGTAAGTTTAGTGCTATTACTAACACCAACAATTCGGCAGAAAACTCGCCGAGATATAGAAATTTAAGCCATATATATCCATCGTAAGGTGTGATTTTTTGATACCGTTGACCGACTGTTACTTCCGGCCCTATAATGGCTGTGGATTTGTTGAGTTACATAGCAAAATCTTTGTAGCGATGGAGATAAATGCAGATTCCAGATGATCGTCCCCACGACGAATGCGGTGTTGTAGGGGTTTTTTCTCCAAATGAACAAGCAGCTAGGATAGTCTTTTTTGGACTTTACGCTCTCCAGCACCGTGGACAGGAGAGTTCAGGTATAGCAGCATCTGATGGTTCTAATATTCGTCATCGTACTTCTATGGGTTTAGTCATGCAAACTTTCCAGGAAGACGATTTAGAACGTCTATCAGGTCATATTGCAATTGGACATACCCGTTATTCTACAACTGGTTCGAGTAATATAAGGAATGCTCAGCCAATTTTGGTAAATGGTCCAGATGGTGAAATAGCAGTGGGCCATAATGGAAACTTGGTAAATGCCTCTAAACTCCGCCAAGAGATGGAAAGTTGGGGAGTCGATTTTAGTACATCAAGTGATACAGAAGTGATAGCTAATATAATTTCTAATGCTCCTGTTCGGTCGTGGGAAGACCGAATGGCATATGCTATGAGGCGTTTGAGTGGTGCTTATTCTCTAGTAATTCTCTCTGAGGAATTTTTAATAGCAGCCCGAGACCCTCTTGGGGTTAGGCCATTATGTATTGGGAAACTTAAAGGTGGATTTGTAGTAGCATCTGAGACCTGTGCCCTAGATCATATAGGTGCTGATTTTATCCGGGAAGTAGAACCTGGAGAAGCTGTAATAATAAATGATCAAGGTTTGAGAACTTTATATAAAAATACTACGAATTCTCGAAAGGCTTCCTGCGTTTTTGAGCACATATATTTTGCACGTCCAGATAGCGTGTTGGATGGTCGTTTGGTGTATTCAAGTAGAATGGAAATGGGTAAAGAGCTTGCTAGAGAACACCCTGTTGAAGCCGATATGGTTATTGGTGTTCCTGATTCAGCAACTGCCGCGGCAGTTGGGTATTCTCAAGAATCTGGTATCCCATATGGTGAGGGATTGGTGAAGAATAGGTATGTAGGACGCACATTTATTTTGCCGGATCAGCGGCTACGTGACTTAGGCGTACGTACAAAACTTAACCCGCTACCAGACTTGATAAAAGATAAAAAGCTTGTTGTAGTTGAAGATAGCATTGTCCGTGGAACTACTAGCCCTCCAGTGGTTAATATATTGAAAAAAGGCGGAGCTAAAGAAGTGCATCTAAGAATATGTGCCCCGCCAATTATGCATCCTTGTCAGTTAGGGATAGATATGCCTACAAAAGAGGAATTAATTGCTGCAAATAAAACGGTAGATGACATTTGTAAGAGTATTGGGGCTGATAGTCTTGGATATCTTAGTCACTCAGGGTTAGTTAAGGCAGTTAAACTTGAAAGGGATCGGATATGCATGGCCTGTTTTACTGGTGACCATCCTATTCCTGTTCAACTCGAGTTAGATAAACTGGCTTTAGAGGCTTAAATCAATTCTCTTTGTCTCAGAAAATTAGGTATACAGGCATAATGGATTGTCTTTCGGAATCGTGAGGCTTTCAATAATTAACTACTAAAGTAAATACTTATCGAATGAATAAAAAAACATATAAACAGTCTGGTGTCGATCGTTTGGCTGCAGGGCAGGCTATATCAAAAATTGCAGATACATTAAAAAACACTCGTGGTCCGCAAGTGATTTCTGGGGCAAAC
>CAZPLA010000021.1:0-8971 GCA_964587385.1 uncultured Dehalococcoidia bacterium
GATCAGAATCATATCTCTCTATCCTGTCCAAATACCCTCTCATTACATCCACAGGGGATACTTCTTTCGTAGCTATCAACCTCGCTAACTCAGATGCAGAAAATTTCGTAAGTATTTTGTCCATTTTGCCTCACTCCAATGCCACAAATAGTTGAAATTAAATAACGCTTCCTTTAAGTTAAACCACACGTTAAAAAGGTTTTTAATAGGTCATCCTCGCTCTATCGACACCTTATAAAACTATGGCATAATTAGACCCTGTTTTATGCCTCAGTATAGCTCATTTGTTGATGCCCGGTAGTGTAGCGGTAGCACGTTAGCCTTTGGAGCTGAAATCCCTGGTTCGAATCCAGGCCGGGCAGCTTAAATATCACAGGGGAAAAGCCCTAATAGTTTCACATGTCTAATATGATGCTCGACCATCCAAAATCCCTGGCTCCATAACCGGCACCCGTGTGCGGATTATAATATTCTCTAAATCCCGCCCTCTCCACCAATTTATAACTCGTAGATACAATACGATCAGCAATTTCATGATATCCATGACTACGCAAACCCCGAGCTAAAAACCAGTTAATGTTCAGCCAAGTCGGACCTCTCCAAATAAACCCATCCGGATCCCCAGGGAAAAACTTTTCCTCGGAAACAGATACCGATGGTATAGGATACTCAAGCCAAAAATGTTCAGGTGATAATAAATATCTTTCCACGGTTTTCCTGACAATATCTTCTGGCAAATCCTCAATAATCAATGGCATCAGACAACTAACCGTAACAATTTTTACTGGGTTTTCCTCGACTCCAGATAGGTCAAAAAAAGTTTCCATTTCTTCATCCCAGCATTTGTCAATCAAAGCATCCATGCATTTCCTAGCGTCTCTTGCGAATTCATCTACTAAAGGCGAGTCGCCTAGCATTCTAATTAAAGATCTGAGACCTTGAACATAAATTGAGTTAACCAGAACGTCTTCGAAGTGGAATAAATTGGAATCAAGTAAACTTCGCTCATCACCACGTAGAGGCGCATAGGCATCATATAACTTTTTGAGTTGGCGAATAAAAGTCTTATTATCAAGCGTTCCGCTCATCCCCATTTGGTCGTCAAATTTGGGAGAACAATCTATGCCGGATTCTTCAGGTTGAATAATAGAAATTAGTCCGTCTTTATCAGGATCTCTGAAATCTCTTAACCACCTGTAAAAACCAACCAAAATGGGAAGAGCATCAGCCAAAAATTTTTTATCATTAGTCGCCTCAAACACTCTCTCAACTGCGTAAGCTATAAGTGGAGGTTGTATAGTCGAACTATATGCTAGGTTATCCATAGCGACTAAAGAATGCTTCAAAAATTCCTCACGCTTCTCCGATTCCCAGAATGTTATATGGGGAATAAACCCGGAAGGATGAGCAGTACTAAGTAGAGTTATTAACTCTTTTTTTGCCATATCAACATCTATATGAATTAGTGCTATGGCATGAAGACATGAATCCCAAAACCATTGAAAAGGGTAATCTTGGTTAGATGGGCATACGAAAAAGAATTCCTTGCTATCACATTCTCTTTTACCAGTACGCAGATTTCCTAGCAGCATCCTTCGTGCATCTTTAATTATCGATTCCCGATTCATTCCAGTTGTCATCAGATTATTGTGTGTTCTTATACATTTCGATGTATTTTTGTCCAACCTTGGACCAAGTATAATTGTTTAAAACATGTTCTCTTCCGCTTCTTCCCAATAACTCACGTCTAGAAGAATCGTTAACCAACGTCACCATTTGTTCTATAGCAGCTTCCATATCATAAGGGCCAACAACTAATGCACCCTTACTCAATAGTTCATCATTAGAGCCAACTCTATGAGTAAGAACTGGTATTCCTCTAGCCATCGCTTCAAAATAAACCAATCCAAAGGCCTCATATTTAGAAAATAACGCTAGCAAGTCACTATTCTCATACCAGTCATCTAATTCTGCGTCAGTGACCTCACCTGTAATTAGTATTTCATCCACTAATCCTAGTCGCTTAATATCCTGCTTAATAATCGCTTCTTCACCTTCATCCCTTCCAATCAATATTAAGTTTGTTAAATACTTAAACCTACATTTAGCTCTTCTATAAACTTCTATCAACCAACGTTGGCCTTTATGATTCCCCAATCTCCCAACACACAAAATTCTTACCATAGATTTTGAGATCCTAGGTTTGAAATTGTTAGGCAATCTTATTCCCCACCCAACTGTTGCCATTTTATCATCTCGTACCCAATAAGCTTTTTGGATCAATTTTGACTCAATTGAACTCAAGGTCACCACTTTATCCACTAACCTACACAATATGCCATTAATGGGCCGAAGCCATTGCCTCGACAAAGATAAAGAATGGAAAGATGGAGTAAAAATTATTTTTGCTTTAGTAGCTAATCGTGTCAATATATGACCCCAAAACCAACCATCTCCAACCCAATGGATTATGTGAGGATCAAAAAACTTTAGGTGCCTATTTAATTGTCCGGGAGAGAACCAAACCAAAGGTACTGAATAGAATGGGGGAGCTGCTCTGGGAACACTATTTATTCGAAATATAGATATCCCATCAGATGTTACTTCATAGTTCGGCAAATGAGTCATAGGAATACGTGGAAATGCGTATTTAGTAGTCAGAACACCTACCGATTCAATCTCAGGTGAAGTAAGAAGTTCACGCGCCAATTCTTCAATGGCTCTTTCGATACCACCTAGATAAGGGCGAAAGTACGGACTAACAAAGAGAACTCTCATGGGCTAACATCCCGATATACCTTGACCCCATGCTAACCTTAAATATTTCCTGAGGTCAACATAGTTTCAATGTACGTTCCTTGACAAACGCTAGACTTGGATTAAGAATCAACTGCACTGTAGTTATAAGGAGCCAAAAACACAATGATAACAACTAATCAAACATCAACTTTATATGTGGGATTGGCAGGAGAAGGTACTAATATAAGCGAAGGTGGTCTCTATAGAAAATCTGGAAACAGTAACGAATGGGAGATGATTACAGAAGGATTACCAAAATACCCACAGGTAAGGGCTTTGTTAGTAGACCCGATAGAACCATCTATATTATATGCAGGAACTCAAATGGGACCTTATCGTAGTAACGATGCAGGCAACCATTGGTCACCTCTTACCGAATCAAAATCCACTAATGATGTTTGGTCACTTGCTTTCCACCCTAATGACTCCAAAACAATTTATGTTGGGTACGAACCAGCTGCAATATGGATGACTGAAAATTCTGGTCAAACCTGGATGGAAACAGATATGACGAATGTCATATATCCACATATCACTACCTACATGCCCCCTACCGTCAAAAGAATAATTAGCATAGCTATCAACCCATCATGTCCCGACGAAATGTATGCCGCTATTGAAGTAGGTGGACTATTAGGTAGTACCGATGGAGGACAACATTGGAAGTCACTTATAGATGGACCTTACACTACAAACGGCACGCTTGACCTACATAGTGTTTTAGTTCACCCTTTTGCTGAGACCAATATTTTTATTGCTACGCAAATAGGACTATTTAGAAGTCGGGACAAAGGTATACACTGGGAAAGACCGCCTCTTGAAAATATGTTCTCTGAGGGCTCCTATTGTAGACATCTGAGCATTTCTCCATCAAATTCAAAATCCATATTGCTAGCCGCAAGCGCGGGTGGCGGAAGTGCCCCTAAAGACACTCTTGAACAGGGTGCCTTATTTCGCAGCTTTGATATCGGGGAAACTTGGGAACGCATCGACTTTGGTGAAACGCCTCAAAACAGGATGTTTGTAACTGCATTTGATCAAACTAATTCGTCAAATATTCACTGCGCTACTAATAACGGTAAAGTTTATAGTACTTTCGATGATGGATTAACTTGGACAAAAACAGAAATCCCTGAAGAGCTATCTCGAGGACGTTACGTATATTCTATGGCATGTGGCTAAAATCCAATAGTTGACCTACTAAATTAATCTATCTCTTCAACTAGGGATAAGGCTCGAAGAGACAAACTGCGCACGTCTTCTGGTGGCGGTTCCATAAGATTTTCACTAACTTTAAGAGGAACCCTATCTGTAATCTGGCGTTCTGTTACCCATATCCAACCCTCATCTAGGATCACATGAGTAATTGGTCGGCAGAAATATATAAAATCTATATGCTGATGAATACTTCCATCAGCATCAGTGATATCTTCTATCATTATCGTTATCGGAGGAGGTATCTGGGCCGGATAACTGGATTTAATCGGCAATTCACTATTAATGATTTCGACTAATAAGCCTGTCTCTTCCTTAACTTCTCTTAGAACTGCCTGTACTGGATCCTCATTGATTTCCACATGACCACCTGGTGGCAGGAAAGCTTTGATCTTAGGATGCCAGTGTAGCAATACCCTACCTTTGCTAACTATATATCCGGTAGAAGTAAAATGACGCGTGATAGCCAACTCATCGGAATAGGACGGGTTCACCATAAAACCTCAACTTGATCTAGACACCATGATTAATCAAACAAGACCTTCCGCTCGCATATCTCTCAGTGATTTCTCAAATGCATCAATAGTAAGATCAATCTGTGGTGCAGTATGAGCCGATGACACCATGCAAACGCGACCTCCCATAACATGTACTCCGTGGTTCAACATCGCTTTTGTCAGGAATCCTGCAGCTTTAGAACTTTTGTCGTCCCTAACTTCTTCATAAGTAAGAGGTGGTGCTTCGAAGTACTCTTCTCCTTTAGGATCTACCCCAAAGATAAAGTTGACCATGGAAGCAATGCCATAGGCAAATCCAGAAACTTCCGTTCGCTGGAATGCCTCATTTATGCCAGCTTTCAATCGTGCCGCCATTGCGTCAGCCATTTCATTAATCGGCCTCTCAGCTATCATCGTAAGACCTACAATTCCAGCCTTAGCTGTAGGTGGATTAGCATTAAAAGTTCCCCCTTGTCCAACTCTAACATTCCTGTCCCATTCTGGGTCTCCGCTTCTCTCTAACATCTGCATATATTTAGCCTTACCCGCAAGAGCTGCACCTGGCATTCCACCAGCAACAATTTTCCCGAACGTACTCATATCAGGATCTATATTATATTTACCTGCAGCTCCGCCCTTTGAAACTCGGAATCCTGTTATCGTTTCATCAAAAATCAATAGAACCCCGTATTTGGCAGTCACTTCACGTAATTGCTGAAGAAATGGTAGTGGTTGTATCGGGTAAGTTGCAAAATGACCACCTGTAGGTTCCACAATACAACATGCGATATCCGGATCATTTTTTAGAGCTCTTTCTACTTCGTCAATATTTGGTCTTACTACAACGACCATATCTATAATAGGCCTTGGAACTGATGCACCTGAATTACCAGCACCTACAACTCCATATTCATGCCATCCATGATAATGTTCCTCGAATTTGAGAATCTTAATTTTTCCTGTGTATGCCCTAGCTATACGCATAGCCAAAAGGGTAGTTTCAGTACCTGAATTGGTAAATCTAACCTGTTCAGCAGATGGCACTAGTCTCAGTAACGCCTGAGCCCACTCTATTTCAAACGGGGTGCTGCCACCTAAATGACTTCCCTGGGCAAATTGAGAGGCTACCGCTGCAACAATTTCTGGGTGAGCATGCCCCTGTAACAAAGCTCCATTACCTCCAACATAATCCACCGTTTCATGCCCATCGAGGTCAAATTTTATGCCCCCATTCGCACGGTCAAAATAAACTTGGAAAGGAGTAGCATATCGATTCTGGTGAACAATGCCACTGGGAAAATAATCCTTAGCTTTTTCGGACATTACGGCTGATGTTGGGAATCTGGCTGAATATGTTTCATCTATAGTTGGCATTTTTACACCTCTTAAAATATATGAAGCGCTTACAGGAAAAATAAGTGAACAAACCAAGCATTACATTAATTATCACTTTAATTTGTCGGTCAGTCTATCACACGTATATATGTGTAACAACGACGAATTTTTCCCGATGTGGAGCGGGAGAGGGGATTCGAACCCCCGACTTTTTGCTTGGGAAGCAAACACTCTACCACTGAGTTACACCCGCGAGCATTGGGATAGTAATTGTCAGATAAACTAATGTCAACGAATTTTTATAGACCAGGGTGCCTTAATGATTAACTTCATTGATCTAGGGTTTCATGGATAAGAATACGGATGCAATTTAACTATATTGCATAGCAAAAGGTCTTATCGCATTCCTAATATGTAATAATATCTCTCTACTAATAGATATAACCTGATCCCGTCATACTGATAAAATGTATCCAAAACATATTACTTAACTTCGCTACCAACTTATTAAATCTGGACCAAATAATCCTTAATTAAAGTAAGCGGAAAGCAAATAATGGAATTACACGAATTATCAATAAGTCAGGCTTCACAACAAATCAGCAAAGGTGAATTATCTTCACTAGAATTAGCAGATGCCTTGCTGAAGCAGATTAGTAGATTTGAAAAATATTTAAATGCATGGGTCACAATCGATGAAAATCAGGTCATAAAAGATGCCAAAAACTTAGACATAGAACTTGCAAATCATGGTCCTCGGAGCCCAATCCACGGTATCCCTATTGGACTAAAGGATATCTATTACACGAATGGAATGAGAACAACCGCGTGTTCAATAATTAATTCAGACATGATACCAACTTTCGATGCGACAGTAACAAAGAAGTTAAAAGAAGCTGGAGCAATTATCTTAGGAAAAACAGTAACCACAGAATTTGCCAATGCTGACCCTTCGAAGACCATAAATCCTTGGAACTCACATCATACTCCAGGAGGATCCAGCAGTGGTTCTGCAGTTGCAGTTGCTTCCCGCATGTGTCCAGCTGCAATGGGATCTCAAACAGGCGGCTCAATAATAAGACCTGCATCTTATAACGGTGTAGTAGGATTAAAGCCTACTTTTGGCAGAATAAGCTGTTATGGAGTTATACCAGTATCATGGTCTTTAGATACGCTAGGTCCAATTACAAGGTCTGTACAAGATGCAGCAATAATACTAGGAATCATATCTGGATATGATTCTAAAGACCCTATCACCTTGCACCAATCTAATTTCGATGAATTCGAATATGCACCTGAAGCTGTAAAGCCTCCCAGAATTGGGGTAATTCAGAATTTCTTAGATAGCTCAGAACAACATGTAAAAGATCATACTGAAAAAGTTATTAACATTTTATCTAAAGCCGGAGCTCATATAGAGCTAACTAGGATGCCAAATAGTTACGAATTTGCTGAAGGTATTCATTCTACTATTATGGATACAGAAACAGCTGAGTATCACAAAAACACTTTTAAGATAAGACCTAACGACTATGGCCCAAAATTGCGTGAACGTATTAAGAAAGGTTTACTAACACCCGCAACTGAATATTCCACTGCGCAAAGATTGCGGAAAATATTTACTCATGATATAGATTTGTTAGCATCCCAATGGGATATTCTTCTCACTCCAAGCACACACAGCACAGCGCCAAACGACTTAACAACTACCGGAAATCCTTGGTTTCAAAGCCCATGGACATTATCGGGCCTACCGACACTTACCATACCGTCTGGTCTAAGCCCTAACACTAATCTACCACTAGGCATACAATTGATATCTAAGATGTTCAATGAACAACAACTTATATCATCTGGATTATGGTGTGAAAAAGTCCTAAATCTTCAAATTGCTCCACAATTGAAGTATTAGTTTGGAGAATTTAATGCGGTTCAGCAAACAGAGAGTTTTCAGATTACTAGATATTCTTGATGCAAATGATCTTGAACCAGTCTATACATTTATAATTCCTAGTGGATATTGGGAAAAATTCATTGAAGCGTCGGACCCTGTAGCTAAGGGATTCTTGAATGAAATAGAAAATAGTGCTGGGAAAAAAATAACCCTTTCTCCTACCGGAATAATTGCCTTCTGGGGAAACTTGACCAAAATACTATTGATACCACCATTTCCAATAAAAAAAGCTGACAGGAAGCAGTTCATATATACCGCAAGTACGCGAGAGAACCTAGAACAACAATATTTAATTGGGGTTATCTTAATTCGATTAGGGAAATACGCTGTGGGAATCTTTCAAGGTGATCAAATCCTAGATTCCAAATCTGGTAGTCGCTATGTAAAAGGAAGACACAAGGCCGGTGGCACGTCTCAACAGAGATTCGCAAGAATTAGAAATAAGCAGATTCAGGAACTATTTAACAAAGTCTGCTCAATCACAACTGAAAAAATGAATCCATATAAAAAACAAATGGATTACGTGTTTATGGGAGGAGAGAAACACACTATACTCAACTTTTCGAAAACATGCCCATTTATTCAGTCCATGGAGGCTAAAATAGTAGATCGAAGCATTTCAACTCGAGAGCCTAGCCTACGTGAACTACTAAGCATGCCCTCTAAACTATGGGATACTGAAGTTAAACTATTCGAATGGCCTGATTCAATCCCCGCCCCATGAGACACTTTGATATGACCGACACAAACAGTACAAATCCAAACAATCAAGCATTAGAACTTCTGGAATTCAACCTTATCAAACAGAAATTATCTAATTTCACTTCTTTGGCACAATCCCATGCCATAATCCTTAACTTAGTCCCTTCAAATGACACGACAGAAATAAACAGACTCCAACAGGAAACTAATGAGTGTAGATTATACCTGGATAGAAAAGGGGAATTAGACCTATCAATGGCAAAAGACATAGGTCCATCTATACATAGGGCCTCAATTGGCGGAACTCTAGATGGTAAGGAACTCTGGGATATATTCACTACGTTAACCACATTTAAAAACATACGTAGCCAATTAGAATACGATAAATCCCTACCAGTACTAGCCTCCATGACTAACTCACTGAATTCTCAAGAAGATCTAAGGGCCCGGCTAGCAATTAGCTTGGATG